>CAZXXA010000001.1:0-190115 GCA_964644615.1 uncultured Methylovirgula sp.
CCTCGTGAACACGGCGCGCGGCGAAGTGATCGACGAAATCGCGCTCACCAAAATGTTGGAGATGGGTGAACTCGCCGGCGCCGGCCTCGACGTCTTCGAACATGAGCCGGCGATCTCGCCGAAGCTCGTCAAGCTCGCCAATGCCGGCAAGGTGACTCTCTTGCCGCATATGGGCTCGGCCACATTCGAAGGCCGTGTCGATATGGGCGAGAAGGTCCTCATCAATGTGAAGACGTTTTTGGACGGCCATCGGCCGCCGGATCGCGTGCTGCCGAATATGGTGTGAGCTAGGCGGCGTCCTGCCGCTTTATCCACCGCCACGCGGCGACGCCGGCCCAGACCGCTTCGACAAGGCCGAACGGCCAGGCGCCTTGCAGAAAGCCATAGGCCGATCCCATCAGGCAGGCACCGGCAAAGCCAAGCGTCCACCAGCGCGAACGCTCTTCAAGCGCGTAGCAGATCAGCATCAGAGACACCGCGCAGAGGCCGAAGAGGGTCAGACGGTCCATCGCGGCGATCAGCTTTCGCGCGGGAATATCCGCGTGACATGACCCATCTTGCGGCCGGGCCGTGCCTCGGCCTTGCCATAGAGATGCAGCGATGCGCCGGGCTCGGCGAGGATTTCGGCCCAAGCCTGAATATCGTCGCCGATGAGATTGCGCATTTCGACGGCGGCGCCGTGATGCGCGGTGAGGCCCAGCGGCCAGCCGGCGATGGCGCGGATATGCTGTTCGAATTGCGAGGTGCGCGCGCCGCCCAAGGTCCAATGTCCGGAATTATGGACGCGCGGCGCGATCTCATTGACCTTGATGCTCTGCGTGACGCGGCCATCGAGAGCAGTCTCTTCGATGACGAACATTTCGACGCCGATGACGCCGACATAATCGAGCGCATCGGCGATCTTGCGGGCGCAAGCGACGGCCTCGGCGGCACATTCGGCGCTGATGCGGGCCGGGGCGAGGCTGGTGCTCAGGATATGGTTGACGTGGTGGTTCTCGCAGACATCGAAGGCAGCGAATTCGCCATCCATGCCGCGCGCCGCGATGACCGAGACTTCCTTGGTGAAGTTGACGACGCCTTCCAGGATCGCGGGCACGCCGCCGATGCTGCGGAAGCCAACAGCAAGATCGGAGCCTTCGCGGATCAAAAGCTGGCCCTTGCCGTCATAGCCCATGCGGCGCGTCTTGAGGATCGCCGGGCGGCCGATGTGCGCGACGGCGCGTGCCAAGGCGCCCGCGTCATCGACCGCTGCGTAAGGCGCTGTCTTGATCCCGAGCGAGGCGAGAAAATCCTTTTCGACGAGCCGGTCCTGGGAGGCGGCGAGCGCGGCAGGCCCCGGCCGCACCGGTCCATGTTCGGCGAGCACGGCGGCGCTGCGGGCCGGCACGTTTTCGAATTCGTAGGTGACGACATCGACTTGATCGGCGAAATGCGCCAGCGCCGTTTCATCGTCGAAATCGGCAACCGTATGGAAGGCCGCGACATCGAAGGCCGGGCTATCTTTTTCGGGCGAATAGATATGGACCTTGAGGCCGAGTTCAGCCGCAGCTTGCGCCAGCATGCGGCCCAATTGGCCACCGCCCAAAATGCCGATTGTATCGCCCGGCACCAGCCGGCGCGTCTGGGCTGCCGGCATGTCTAGTCCTTATGCGGCAATGGTTTTTCGGCGACTGCCTTGGTCTGCGCAGCGCGCCAATCCTGCAGCCGCTTGGCGAGCTCCGTGTCGTTCAGTGCCAGAATCGCCGCGGCGAGAAGCGCGGCATTTGTCGCGCCGGCATCGCCGATTGCCAGCGTGCCGACCGGGATGCCGGCCGGCATCTGCACGATGGAAAGAAGCGAATCCTGGCCGAGAAGCGCTTTCGATTCGATCGGCACCCCGAACACCGGCAGCGGCGTCATCGAGGCCGTCATGCCGGGCAGATGCGCGGCGCCGCCGGCCCCGGCGATGACCACTTTGAAACCCTTGTCCTTCGCGCCTTTGGCGAAAGCGACCAGCCGGTCGGGCGTGCGATGGGCGGAGACGATCGCCGCCTCATAACCGACGCCAAGCGCGTCCAAAGTCTCGGCGGCATGGCGCATGGTCTTCCAATCGGACTGGCTGCCCATGATGATGGCGACGGGCTTATTGCTTGCGGACACGGCGCGCTCTTTTCGCAGGGTTAACAGCGGGTCCCAATTGGAAAGCAAGCGGCATAAACGAAGGGGCAGGGCGGTGCAAGCGAAAGAGGCGGCGCGGATCGAAATCCGGTGCACGGATGATGGCGATCCGCTGGTCTTTGCGGTTACGATCCGCGACGGCGCGGGCGAGACGCGGCACGAGGTCACTTCGGCGCGGGACTATATGCGCCGGATCGCAGGCGGCCGGCCCGCTGAGCGTTGCATTGAGGCGGCTTTTCGCTTTCTCCTCGACCGCGAGCCGAAAGAGCAAATTCTGGCCCGTTTCGATGTCAGCGTGATCGCCCGCTATTTCCCGTCATTCGAGCGGGATCTGCCACGCTATCTCAAGCCTGATTGAGGCAAACATCATTGCTTGCGGGCGATTACTTCCATGCCGGCCTTATGCGACGTGCTGATCTGATAATCGAGTGGCTCGAAGCCGAGATCGCGCAACAGCCGATAAAGCCGGCCGCGGCCGAAGAGATGATAGTGATCGATCGCGTTCCAATGCGGATTGAGGCCGCGCGCCTGCAATTGATTGAAGAGGACAGTCTCGCGGTTCGGCATCGCAAGGAAGATCACGCCACCTGGCCGCAGCAGGCGATGCGCGGCTTCGAGTGTCGCCTGCGGAAAAGCCTCACGCGGTAGCGCATCGGCGAGGCTGATGACGCTGAAACCGGTAGCGCCCTTAAAGTCGGCGAGGGCGCCGCGATGATGACCTTCGATGCCGAGCCGACGCAGCGCCATGATCTTGGTATCGTCGTTGTCGAGGCCTGAGGCCTCATAACCGAATTCGAGCGCCGTAAAGAGCAGGGCGCCGTCACCGATTTCGACATCGAGCCACGGGCCCTGCGGCGCGTAGCGCATGATGCGGTTGACGCGTGCCGCGGCGAGGGGACGACTGTCTTCCAGTCCTTCGCCAAGTTCCGCTTTATGCGGCGCGACAACCGCATGCGCGAAATAGCCGTCGGTGTGAACATGGCCGCAGGCACGGCAGAGATGCCAGTCGATCTCGCGCGGCAGGTCACTGCGATAACGGGGATCGCGGCTGCCGTCGGCGGTCAGGACGAAGTTATGCTCGGTGCTGCCACAGAGCGGGCAGGCGGCAAAGGCGGTGCGATGGATCTGGTAGGGCGACGCGCTCTGCACGACGGATTCGTCCGCGGGCAGCGGTGTCACCGCAAAAGCGCGCGGCGCCTCGCCCCTGCACCAGATGTCCCACATTTCGATGAAGGCGGCTTCGAGATGCCGCGCGTAGCGGTTCGTATTGAAAAGCGGCGCGCTCAACCGGTTCGCCTGCAATTTGCGGCGTAGTGTTGCGAGACGTTCCGGCTCGGTGGCGAGCTTCAGCGCCATCGCCTCGTAATCCGCGTCCGATGTCGTGACGAGTTCGGGCAGGCAGATCGCCTGCAACAGGCTTGCAGCGACTCGGCCCGCAAACGTATCGCCGATACGGGTGAGAACTGGCAGGCCGGCCCACAGCGCATCGCTCGTCGTCGTATGCGCATTGTAAGGCAGGCAATCTAGAAAGAGATCGGCGAGCCGGTGCCGCGCCAGATGTTCTGCCGGCCCGGTGCGCGGCGCAAAGACGAGCCGCGCCGGATCGACGCCATATTTGGCGGCTTCCTTTTGCAGATTGCCCTTGATCAGCGGATTGGCGTCGAACAGCCAGAGTACGCTGCCGGGCACGGCGGCGAGCAGCCGCATCCAGATCGCAAAGAAGCGCGACGTCAGCTTGTAGCTGTTGTTGAAGCAGCAGAAGACGAAGCCTTCCTCGGGCAGGCCGCATTCAGCCCGCGATGGCGTCAAATCGGCGATGCGCCGGTGCGTGTCGTTCGGCTGATAGCAGTCGGGCAGATGAACAATCTGCTCGTCATAGAAAGGCTGCTGGTCCATCGGCAGTGTGACCGGGTCAGCGATCACATAGTCGATGAAGTCGGCGCCCATCGTGCCGGGATAGCCGATATAATTGACCTGGATGGGCGCCGGCCGCTGCGCGGCGATCTCGCTGCGCGCGCCTTGCGTATAGCCCTTCAGCTCGACGAGGATATCGACGCCGTCGTCATGGATCTTTCGCGCCGCCTCTCGGTCGTCGAAATTGCGCAGATCGACGAAAGAATCGAAGGCCTTGCCGAGCCGGTAGCGCATCTCGCTGCAATCGAGCGGTCCATGCGAATAGGCGATGACCTCGAAGCGCGAACGGTCATGCCGTTCGAACAATTCCGCCATCAGATGCGCCGTCGCATGGCGATGGAAATCGCTTGAGAGATAGCCGATCTTGAGCTTTTTCGCAGGCGTTCCAAGGGGCGATGTTCCCGGCGCGGGCGGGCGATGGCTGAAAAGATGCAGCTGGTGCAGGCAGCTCGCCCATACCCGCGCCACATGCTGCTGCTGGGCGTGCGTCGCATTCATGCTGAGAAAGGTGAACGGCGGCATCGGGTCTTTGCAGGTTTCGATACGCTTCAGCAGATGCGCTTCGGCTGCCGCCTCGCCGTCCCAATCACAGGCGGCGCGGCGCCGGTTATAGAGCCGCGCCTCGACGCCTGTCAGGCTCGGATCGAGTTCGAGTGCCTTGGCATAGGCGTCAAGCGCTTCGGCCGAGCGGTGCGCCAGCTCATAGGCCACGCCGAGATTGCAATAGGTCTGGGCGATTGCGGGGGCGAGCGCGATAGCCTGCTGATAGATCTCGATCGCTTCCTCGTAATTGTCTTGCCGCAGGAGGATATTGCCGAGATTGCAATGCGCTTCGGCGAATTGCGGCTGCAAAGCAATCGCCTGACGGAAGGCGTCGATCGCCTCGCTCGCGCGCAGAAGCTCGCGTAGAATATTGCCGGCGCAGAAATAGGGCCGCGCCGCATCGGGGCGCTTCTCGACGATTGCGTCGCAGATGACGAGGGCCTCCTCATGCCGTTTCAGGCGGCGCAGGAGGTCGGCGGCATTGGTATGCGCTTCGACGAAATGCGGATCGATGCGGCAGGCTTCCTTATAAGCCGCAAGCGCCGCTTCGAATTCGCCGCGGTCTTCGTGGATGCCGCCGAGATTGATATAGGCGGCGGTGAAAGTGGGATCGAGCGCGATCGCGCGTTCGGCGGCAGCGGCGGCCACGGCGAAATCACCGGCGGCGCGATGGACGGCTGCGAGATTGGAATGGGCCGAGGCGTCGTCTGGCCGTTTTGTGATCGCCCGCGTGATGTAATCTGCTGCCGCGGCCTGATCGCCATTCGCATGCGCGATGAGGCCGAGGTGGTGCAAGGCGATCGGATGTTCAGGATCGCTGGCGAGAATGCTGTTGTAGAGATCGCGCGCCATGTCGAGGCGGCCCGCAGCATGGAATTCGACGGCGCCCGTCAGCAGTTCAGGGACGGAAAATTCCGGTTCGCTGGTCTTCGCTGCCGAATTTTCGTGTTTTGTCATGGCAAGCCTCGTCGCCCCGCGGCGCGCGAGGTGCAGGCCCATATCCATAGGGCCCGCTGCTTGCGCGAAACCGGCGCGGGGCAGTGTCAGGCGATGATGTCGGGAGTGAGCTGGTCCTCGATCAAGGCGATCTTGTCGCGCAGGACCAGCTTGCGTTTCTTCAGGCGCTGGATCTGTAAACGGTCGGCGGTCTGCAGATTGGTTAATGCCTCAATGGCCGAGTCGAGGTCGCGGTGTTCTTCGCGGAGGCGTTCGAGCTCCGACGCCAAGGCCAGACGCTCCTCCTCGCTTAATTTTTCAGCCATGCGGTGTGGATCCTGGACGGGCAGTTCGGGAGCGATGTCTCACGCGCTGCTCGAAATTGCCAGTCGCAGGTTAAGACATCGCGCCTTTTTCGGGCAATCGGTGAGGTGACCAATCAGTGAGGCGGCCAAGAAAAATCGTCGGCGCGGCCAGGTTTGGGCGCGACGGAATCGCCGCTGACGAAAGTCTTTTCGACCGGAGTGGTCGTGCCGCCTTTCGGTTGCGCGGCGGGCGCTGCCGCGAGCTGGCCGCCCGGAGCAAGGACCGGGCCGGTCAAGGGCAGCACAGGTCCGATTGGCGGCTTCACCGGCACGGCGGGCGCGGCCGCACTCGGCGCACTGGCGCCGGCCGGCGTCGTCGTCTCGATCTTCGCCAGGGCGGCATCGTCCTTGGGCTTCTTCGCATCGTAAATGCGCTGCACCTCGGTCTCGACGAATTGCGCCAATTTGCGTGCGCCGGCTTTGGTGAAATAGATGCCGTCAGCCGTGCGCAGGCGCACGACTTCGCCGTTCACATCCGGACCGTAAGCGCTGAAGCGGCCGTTTTCGTCGCCGAAGGCATCCCAGACATCGATGAAGGTGGCGCCCGCTTTGGCGGCATGCTCGCGATAGATGTCGTTGAGCGAGGCCATCTGGGCCGAGAAGCGGTCGCTTTTCATGATGGGCAGGCCGACCCAAAGAAGTGGAATCTTGGCGTTGTGGAAAAGCGTCGCGATCGCTTCGACCCGCTTGGCATAAATCTCGTTCCATTGCGGCGTGCCAGCTTCATAAGAGGCGCCGTTTTCGCGCAATGTCTGGTGATCGTTGCTGCCGACGAGGATCACGGCGACATCGATTTTCTGGCCGCTCGCCAGCAAGGCCTGGATCGCCTTCGGCCAATCATAGAAATCGTCGCGGACGAGGCCTGAGCTCTCACGCGCCTTGTGCAGGATCGCGACTTCCGGGTGTTCGGCCATCGCTTCGGTCAGGCCTTGGGCAAGCAGCTGGCCGAGGGAGTCGCCCACCACGGCGACAAAAAAGCTCGGCGGGACGGTCGGCTTCGGCTCCGGCTTCTCGATCGGGTGCGAGACGACCTTCGGTTTGGGCTTCCGATAGTGTGGCTGGGGCCGGTAACCGTAGCTGCGCTGATAATTGGGCGGCGTCCGCGTCGGCTCGAACATCTGTTGGAACCAGTTGAACGGATTGTAGCCTTGCGCCGAGGCCGCGGAGGCGCAGGGTATGACCAGAAGCGCGGCGAGAGCCAGGCTCAGCAGCCAGCGGATGTTCGATAAGTGGACGTTCGACATGGCACGGGCGGTCTTCAGGAAGGCAAGCCGGATCATGACCTTGTCTCAGAGCGCGAGGAGAGGCATAGGTTTAGAACTTCACCGAATATCGCTCTTTTCTGCGCTTCTGTCATGACACCTTCAAATTAGGGTGTTCGGAGGCAGTTTGCGCCCGATGAGCGAGTTGATCCCCGGCATCGAGGTCGACCGTCACCATAGCCGTGGGCCGACTTTGAACCAAAAATCCCTGGCAAAAATATCTTTGGACGGTCCCATGCTCGATAAACCGCCGGCCGCTGTCGTGCGTCCTTCGACCGAAGCCGATGTTCCGGCGATGATCGCCATCTATACCCATCATATCCAGCATGGCATTGGCGATTATGAGGTCGAACCGCTGCATCCGGACGATCTGAAGCGCCGGCGCAAGACCATGCTGAAGCGGCGGCTGCCGCATCTCGTCGCCGAGATCGAGGGAAAGGTTGTTGGCTACGCCTATGCGGTGCCGTTCCGCAAGCGTCCCGCTTATCGTTACACCGTGAAACATTCGATCTACGTCCACCATCTGCATCTGCATGAGGGGATCGGCCGGCAGTTGCTGCCGGCTTTGATCGACGCCTGCGGCCATGCCGGCTACCGGCAGATGGTCGCCTATATCGATTCCGCCAATCAGCCGTCGCTGCAGCTCCATGAAGCTTTCGGCTTCGAGCGGATGGGCGAGCTGCGCTCGGTCGGATACAAATTCGGCCACTGGACGAATACGGTGCTGCTGCAGCGGGCGTTGGGCGATGGCGCCGCGTCTCTACCGGGTCCGCTTGAGAGCTAATTAAGCCGTCGTCAGGACGCCGCTCCAGCTCGCGACGAGCAGCAGCGCGCCAAAGATCAGCACCGCAGCGGCGGCGCCGAATTCGATCAATTGCGCGATGAGCCGGGCGCGGCGCGAGCGCCCGCCATCGGTGATCCTGACCGCGAATGTCTTGCCGAAGACGGCGATGAGCGCGAGGCCCGCCGTTGTCAGTGCGGTGCCGACGGCCATGGCGATGACGGCTGCAATGCCGATCGGGAAAATTCCCTGGGCCAGCGAAAAGACAAGAACGAGAATCGCGCCGGAGCAGGGCCGCGCGCCTGCTGTGACGATCGTTAGTGCCGCCGATTTCCAGGAAAAGCCGTCGCCGAGATCTTTCGGATCGAGCGCCAACACATGCGCGCAAGCCGGTCCGCAATCGTCGTCAATGGCGGTGGCCGGCGCTTCGGTCGCGCGAAAGCGGGCACGTTTGAGCGGCGCGCTGCCGTTCGCGGGCGCTTCGTCGAAAACGCGCATGACGGCGGGCTCGGTTTGGAGCTCGGCGGAGCCGGCGAAACGCGGCGCAAGACCGGCGAGCATAGCGCGCAAGGTCAAGACCACGGCCTTGCCCTTCTTCCCGACGAGCGCGAGGCCGAGAAGCACGATGCCGCAATAGGCGCAGAGTTCGAGCACATGCGCGGCCGCCGTCATCTTCTGCGCCGTCGCATTGAAGATTAGCACGGCGCCGCCGATCAGCACGATAGCGACGAGGCCTTGCAGCAACGCCGCGAGTGCCGAAATCACCAGGCCGCGGCGGATCGCCCGCTCGTTGGAGAGCATATAGGAGGTGATGACCGCCTTGCCATGGCCGGGACCGGCGGCATGAAAGACGCCATAGGCGAAACCGATGCCGAGCAGGCTCGCCATCGCAGCGCCGCTCTGTTTCGCGCTCGCCAGCGCATGCGAAAGCAACAGATAGAAAGAGCTTTCCTGGCCGATGATCCACGCGGTTATGCCCGAAACGCGGCCGACGCCGCCTTCCTGCGCGCCGATGGCAAAGGGATGCTGGAAGGCTTGCGCCACCGCGACATGCGGCAGGGCGAAGATCGCCGCAACGCCAATTACAGCGATCCAGAAAGATTTCGTATTCTCGTGGCCGACGGATGCTTTCGGATGCAACACGGACTCGACCTCACGGACAGGCGATGACTACGCGGCTTGCCATCTTCATTCCGAAATTGGCGCCGGGCGACAGATTGGCGAAGAAGGCTTCAGAGAGCTTCTTCGCCTCTTCGGCATTGAGAGGATCGGCGCCATTCACGCTGGCGGAACAGCCTTTCGGCGCATTATCGAGCTCGACAGGATTCTTATCGCGCAGCGAAAAGGCGACGAAATAGGTCGGGTCATAGACTTGGAAGGTGAAGAACTTCGACGCGCTGGCCGGCGTCTTCAGCGGCAGGGTGAAATGCAGCGCGACGAGCTTATCGGGCCGCTCCTCCAGCCAATATTTGGTCGGCGCGCCGAACTCGACCTTCGCCCCCGCGACTTTGGCGAAAGTGAAATAGTCGAATTCCTTCAAGGACTCGACATTGGTCTTGGCGAGCGGCGCCAGCTCTTCCTTGGTGGCAATTCCCGTCTGCTTCCCCAGTCCCTGGGTGGCGAAGGCCGAATACATCTCGTCGAAGATCCAGGTGTGGGTGATGCCGGTCACCTGGCCTTGTGGATTGAACTGGACCTGCTCATTGCCGGTGATCCAGACATGCGGGTGCGCCGATGCGGGAACAGCAGCGCAAGTCAAGACAGCGGAAATGGCGATGGCCCATCTCAGCTTGGACCGTTTGACGCTTGCGGGCCGGCGGTGGGACGTAACGGAAATCCGGCGCAAGCTCATGCCAAAGGCAACCTTCGCGCTAGAGGCGGGGTGAGAATCACCAATGCCTTCAAAAGCCTGGGCGACATAGGCCGAATAACTCTGGCCAAAGCGAGGCAAACTCCCGAGGTGGGTCTCACGTCGTCGCGTGGCGAATGCCACAGGCCATCCAATTGATCTCACGAGTGTAATTTTCCCTTCACAAATTGCTGCGCCAGTCGGACAGTTCTCAAATGTTACGCCGATAGAGGACGATTGCCCGTACACGCTGGACTATTGATCTCGCTCGATTATACCGAAAGATGCCGGCAGTACGGGGGGCCTTCCCCGGCGGTGGAGGGCGAGGCAATGGTTTCAACGGTCAGGGGGCGAGACATGACGCTCGACACGCCCCGGTCCGTTTCCCTCGCCGATAAATATGATTTGAACCAGACGCGGGTCTTCGTCACCGGCCCGCAAGCCGTGCTGCGCATGCTCCTGACGCAAAAGGAGCTCGACCGCCGCGCCGGGCTCAACACCGCAGGCTTTATCTCGGGCTATCGCGGCTCGCCGCTCGGCGGCGTCGACATCACCTTCTTCCGCGCCAACGATCTCCTCACCGCCAGCGATATCACTTTCCAGCCGGGCCTCAATGAAGATCTCGCCGCGACCGCCGTTTGGGGCGCGCAGCAGGCCGAGATGCGCGGCGAGGGCCGTTTCGATGGCGTCTTCGGCCTCTGGTACGGCAAGGGCCCCGGCATCGACCGCTCCGGCGACGTCTTCCGGCATGTCAATTATGCCGGCACGTCGCGTTTCGGCGGGGTGCTCGCCCTGATGGGCGATGATCACACCGCCGAATCCTCGACGACTGCGCATCAATCCGAATTCACCCTCGTTGATGTGATGATGCCGATCCTGTCGCCGGCCGGTGTCGAGGAGTTGATCGATTACGGCCTCTACGGCTATGCGATGAGTCGCTACACCGGTGCTTGGGTGGGCATCAAATGCGTGAAGGACACGATCGAGGCGACGGCTTCGATCGATGCGCGGCTCGACCGCGTCATGCCGCAGCTGCCGAGCGATTTCCTTCTGCCGCCGGGCGGTCTCAACATCCGGCCGAACGATCCTGTTCTCGTCCAGGAGATGCGGTTGCAGCTGAAGCATGAGGCGATGCTCGCCTTCTTGCGCGCCAACCGGCTGAACAAGATCATCACCTCCGGCGGCCGCAGCCCACGGCTCGGCATCATCACCACCGGCAAATCCTATCTCGATGTGCGCCAGGCGCTCGATGTGCTCGGTATCGACGAAGCGCGCGCCAATGATTATGGCCTGCGGCTCTACAAGATCGCTGCACCCTGGCCGCTCGAGCCGCACGGCTTGCGCGAATTCGCCAAAGGCCTCGAGAAGATCATCGTCGTCGAAGAAAAACGCGCGCTAATCGAGACGCAGCTGCGCGAAGAACTCTACGGCCGCAAGGACCAGCCGATCTGCATCGGCAAGAAGGACGAGAAGGGCAATTGGCTCTTCCCCGTCACCGGTGCGCTCGATTCAAACGACATCGCCATCGCGATCGGCCGCCGCCTGCTCGATCACGTGCAAAGCGACGATCTGCGCGGCCGCGTCGAGCGGCTCGAAGGCGGGCGACGACTATTCGCCGAGACCAGGGATGTCGCGGTCCGCACGCCCTATTTCTGCTCGGGCTGCCCGCACAACACCTCGACCAAAGTGCCCGACGGCATGCGCGCCTATGCCGGCATCGGCTGCCATTATATGGTCCAGGGCATGGACCGCGCCACCGAAGGCTACACCCACATGGGTGGGGAAGGCGCCAATTGGATCGGCGAAGCGCCCTTCTCCGAGCGCAAGCACATCATCCAGAACCTCGGCGACGGCACCTATAATCATTCGGGCGTTTTGGCGCTGCGTTGGGCCGTCGATGCGCGGGTCAACATCACTTTCAAGATTCTCTTCAACGATGCGGTCGCGATGACGGGCGGCCAGCGGCATGAAGGCAATCTCACCGTCGATATGATCGCCCGCCAGGTTGCGGCCGAAGGCGTGCGCAAGATCGTCGTGGTGACGGACGATACGGAGAAATATCCGGCCAAGACGAAATGGCCGGAGGGTCTCGTGATCCGTCCCCGCGAAGACCTCGATGTCGTGCAGCGCGAACTGGCGGACGTGCCTGGCACGACGGTGCTGATCTATGATCAGACCTGCGCCGCCGAAAAGCGCCGCCGCCGCAAGCGCGGGCTCTATCCCGATCCTGACAAGCGCGTCGTCATCAATTCGCGCGTCTGCGAAGGCTGCGGCGATTGCGGCGTCGCTTCGAATTGCGTTTCGGTGCAGCCGATCGAAACCGAATATGGCCGCAAGCGCGCCATCGATCAGTCGAGCTGCAATAAGGATTTCTCCTGCGTCGACGGCTTCTGCCCGGCCTTCGTTACGCTGCATGGCGTGACGCCGAAGCGGCTTGAAGTCAAAGCTGACGGCGGTGACTTCTTCCCGGCGCTGCCGATGCCGCAACTACCGCAGCTCAACGACAAGCCTTTCGGCATTCTCGTCGCGGGCGTCGGCGGCACGGGCGTTGTGACGATCGGCGCGATCCTCGGCATGGCGGCGCATATCGAAGGCAAGGGCTGCGGCTCCGTTGATATGGCGGGCCTCGCGCAGAAGGGCGGCACGGTTTTCAGCCACATCAAGGTCGCCGCGAAGCCCGAAGACATTCATGCTATCTCGATCAGCGGCGGCGGCGCCGATCTCGTGCTCGGCTGCGATCTCGTCGTCGCTGGAACGACAAAAGTGCTTGCGACGATCAAGCCACATGAGACTGGCGTCATCGTCAACACCGCGGAAGCTTATCCCGGGGAGTTTACTCGCAACGCCGATTTCAGTCTGCCGACCGCGCGCATTCAGCAGACGATCCGCCAGACGGCAGGCGAGCGCGCCGCCTTCTGCGATGCGGCCGAGATCGCCAACGTGTTGCTCGGCAGTTCGGTCGCCGCCAATATGCTGCTCCTCGGCTTTGCCTGGCAGCGCGGTTACGTCCCCCTTAGCGAAGAGTCGATCCTAGCCGCCGTCGCGCTGAATGGCGAAGCGGTCGAGATGAATCGGCAGGCCTTTCAGTGGGGCCGGCGTGCGGCTGTGGCGCCGGATCGGATCGCGGCCATCTTGAGCCGCGCCAAAAAGCCGGCCGAAGATCGGATACCGTCGCAGACGCTCGATGAGATCATCGATCGGCGCAGCGATGAACTCACTGCCTATCAGAACGCCGCCTATGCGCAGCGTTACCGGCTGCTGATTGCCAAGATCCAGGCGGCGGAACAGGCGAAGGCGCCGGGCGAGACGAAGCTGACCGAAGCCGCCGCGCGTGGCCTCTTCAAACTGATGGCGGCGAAGGACGAATTCGAAGTCGCGCGGCTGTACAGCAATGGCGCCTTCATGAGCGAGGTCGCGGCGAATTTCGACAAGAAGCCGAGGCTCGAGTTCCACCTCGCCCCGCCGATCATCGGTCGCAAGAATGCCAAGGGTGAGCCGACAAAAATGTCCTTCGGGCCATGGGTCATGCTCCTCTTCAAAGCGCTTGCCGCAGCGAAGGTTCTGCGCGGCACCGCCTTCGACGTCTTCGGCCGCATGCCGGAGCGCCGGCTCGAACGCCAGCTGCGTGACGATTATGAAGCGGTGCTTGACGAGATCATCGCTGGGCTCAATGCCGACAATCATGCAATCGCCGTGGCGCTCGCTGCGATCCCCGAGAAAATCCGCGGCTTCGGTCATGTGAAGCTGCGCCACATCGACAGCGCCAAGGCTGAAGAACGCGCGCTGCTGGCGCAGTTCCGCGCCGCGCCGGAGGCCATCCGGCTCGCCGCGGAGTGATCAGCCGTCGCTAACACCAGAACGGCTGCCAGTCCGTCAATTTTCGATAGGCTTTCTCCGCTTCGCGCAGACACGCGTCCGGATCGGGCTTGTCGCGCGTCAAAGCACCGGCAGCGTAGGCAGCCGGAACGTTCTGCGGCGAGCCGCCTTGCGCATCGACCTTGGTGAATTCATCTGACAGAAAGGCTTCGAGTGCGATCTGATCGTGAATCAGGCCAAGCGCCGACTGCATGTTCTCGCAAGCGTTATCGATCTGCTTGAAATCCTTGCGAGCGTTTGATCCGTTCGCGAGGCTTTCGAAAAATTCCACCGTGTAGCGCATTTTCTTGGCGCGAATGCGCAACTTGTGTTGTGCCGCGCTGTCGAGCTCTTCGAGACCCTTTCCCCTCTTCACGAGCTTTTTCATGCGCTTGCCAAGCCGGTCATCGAGGAAATCTTCGATCGGCATTGCCCGGTCGCCGAGTTTCCAATCTTCCATCTGCTGGTAGATTGCGAATTCGAGCAGAGTCTTGCGCCAGCGTTCGGAGGTGAGCGCTTCGGCGATTCGCGCATAAGCCTTTTGTCGAAGCCCTTCGATGTAATGGCTCAGAAAGGCAAGACCCGGATGCGCATGCGGCTCGGCCGCCTTCGGCTTGACGACAGTGTTCTGCCAGACGTCGAGGTCGCGCGCATCGCCCAGGAGATCGGACATCCATTTGAGTTCGTGCCTTAAGGTCTCGTAACGCTGCCCCTCGGCGATCGGCCGAAAGAAGCTCATGGCGGCGCGCAGCCGCCGCAAGGCGATGCGTGACTGGTGGACAATCTCGATGTTCGTCGTCGTCGGCTCGAACAGTGATGTATTGAGCATGAGGGTATACAGGCAGGCGCGGCAGATGTGGCTAAAGGCATCGCCGGCGCTCGTGCCGGGAGAAAGCTCGGGAATGGCCACTTTCTGCGGCTCGCCCCATTTGCCTTCTGAGAGAAGGAAGCCGCGCTCGCCCTTGCTGACGAAGCTCAAGGTCATGGGCGCCGCAGCGATGAGACGCTGCGCGAAAGTGAAGAGTTCGTCGGCCGAACCCTGCTTCAGTTCGAGCTCGATTTCATGCAGTTTGAGCTCATGGTCTGCGGCTCTGATCGCGCCCTCGTCGAAGGAGATTTCGATCTGCGCCCCATGGCCTTGCCAGAGCAGAGACAGCCGCTGCACATCGGTTTTGAAGATGGGTTGGAGCGCGTCCAGGATCGCTTGCTTTTTTAGGACCGGCGCGATCTGCCGTCCGGCAAGAACATCGAAATTCGGTCGCGGCTCGGCAACCTTGTTCTCCCATTCGCCGCGACCGACACCGCCGGTCTGCTTGATGGACTGGCACAGCTCACCGTCGGTCTGACGGAGACGGACATAAATGCCATTTTCGTGGAGCTTATGGTCGGGCGTGTCGAAATAGCGCGTGCAAAGAGAATGCCTTCCCTCACGGGGGAGGCCGGCAAAGGGCGGCGCCGTTTGAAGCCTGAGCCAGGTATCAGGGTCCGCGAGAAATTTCAGTTCAACTTCTTCGTCGAGGGTCATCGCGTCACCTCGAAATGGGCTTGACGGTGCTAATCGCACATCGCCAATGCCCCCACGTGAGGCGCGGTTCCCGACAATGAGAGCTGCGCCGATCATCGTGATTTCGAAGATGGGCGCAGCTGTTCTCAGCCGCTAGGCTTCTGCTGCTTAGCGAACGATCACGTTCTTGAATTGCCAGGGGTCGTCGAGGTCGATGTCCTCAGGGAAGAGGATGCCGCGATCAGTGACCGGCGTCCAATCCGTATACTGGCCGATCACCGGGCCGAGATAGGGCATCTGAACTTCGAGGCAGCGGCGGAAGTCGAGATCGTCCGCTTCGACAATGCCGGCCTTCGGATTTTCCAATGCCCAGACCATGCCGGCAAGAACGGCCGAACTCACCTGCAGGCCGGTCGCGTTCTGGTAGAGCGCGATGCGACGCGTCTCTTCGATCGAGAGCTGCGAGCCATACCAATAGGCATTTTTGGCGTGACCATAGATGAGGACGCCGAGCTCGTCGATGCCGTCGATGATCTCGTTCTCGTCGAGAATGTGGAAGCTCTTCTGCACCTGCCATTGCGCCCCGGCCATCTCATGCAGAGAGAGCACAGCATCATCGGCAGGATGATAGGCATAGTGGCAGGTCGGACGATAGACGACATTGCCGTTCTCGCGCACGGTTAGATAGTCGGCGATCGAGATCGATTCATTGTGGGTGATCAGCCAGCCGTGCTGCGCCTTCGCCGTCGGCGTCCAGGAGCGCACGCGCGTACCGGCGCCCGGCCGCATCAGATAGATGGCGCAATCCGTGCCGTAACCGTGCATCTTGCCTTCCGGCGGCAGTTGCTTCTCATGCGTGCCCCAGCCGAGTTCCGCCGGCTGCAAACCTTCCGAAACGAAGCCTTCGACCGACCAGGTGTTGACAAAAACACCGAAGGGCTTCGGTTCCTTGGCGCGCTGCGTGTCGCGTTCGGCGATATGGATGCCCTTGACGCCGAGCTGACGGGCGAGATCGGCCCAATCTTCGCGGCTCTTCGGACCTGCCTTTACGCCGAGGTCGGCGGCGATGTTAAGCAGCGCCTGTTTGACGAACCAGGAGACCATGCCGGGATTGGCGCCGCAGCAGGAAATGGCGGTCGGGCCAGCGCCGAGCGCAGCGCGCTGGTCGAGCACTTCGGCGCGCAGCGCATAGTTCGAGCGTTGCGACTGTGTGAGGCGCGTGTCGGTGTAAAAACCCGGCCAGGGCTCACAGACCGTGTCCACGTAGAGCGCATTCACTTCATGCGCGAGGCGCATGATCGCGGCAGAGGAGACTTCGACTGAGAGATTGACGATGAAAGGCTGGCCTTCGCCTTCGGTCAGCAGCGGCTTCAGCAGATCGACAAAGTTCTCCTTCGTCACCGCCTGTTTGATGAAGCGATAGCCGCGCTCATCGACGAGGTTGCGGTCGGTATCGACCGGGTCGATGACGGTGAGGCGTTTCTTGTCGAAATGGAAATGCCGCTCGATCAAGGGCAGGGTGCCACGGCCGATCGAGCCGAAGCCGATCATGACAATGGGACCTGTGATCGTGCCGTGCACGGGCCAATTCGACATCTTCATCTCCGGGAGCATACGGCGCCGAGGCGGCGCGAGAACGGGTGGAAAGGACGCGCCTTTCCATGATGCCCGGTCTAAACCCGAGACGGGGTCGAAGGTCAAGGACATGAGCGCCGCAGTGGCGGCGCTCGCTTTCTATGACAATCGCGCGACAGAGCGTCTCAAGCGCTGAAGGCTCGATTCAGAACCTTGGAGCATGTCCTTTGTCGGAAAAATCGATCAACTTTTCCGGGACATGCTCTAGAGGACGACGACGCGCGTGCCGATCGGCACGCGGCGATAGAGGTCCATCACATCGGCATTGTTCATGCGGATGCAGCCCGAGGACACGGCTTGGCCGATCGAATCCGGCTCATTGGTGCCGTGGATGCGGTACATCGTGTCCTTATTGCCCTCGAAGAGATAGAGCGCGCGGGCGCCGAGCGGATTCGCGATGCCGCCCGACATCTCGCTCGGCAGATCGGGCCGACGTGCGATCATATCCTTCGGCGGAATCCAGCGCGGCCATTCGGCCTTGCGGGCGACACGGGCATGGCCCTTCCAGCCGAAACCTTCGCGGCCGACACCAATGCCATATTGGATCGCCTCGCCATCTCTCAAAACGTAATAGAGATGCCGCGACTCAGTATCGACGACGATCGTGCCGGCCGGCTCGCCTGTCGGATTCGGCACGATATGCGCAGTCCGCGGCGAAGCGGCTGCAGCTCCATCGTCTTTCGCACCGCCCGAGATGGGTTGGCCGGGAATGATCGGTCCTGGCGCCGCATAGCTTTGCTGAACGCCGCCGCTCGGCTCCTGCTCGCCATAGGGCTGCCGCTGCGGTTCATAATCATGGCCACCGCCGGGAAACGGTGGATAAGCTGAATAATCAGGCGGCTCGCCGCGATATCCGTCGTAATTGCGCCACTGCGCCGCGGCGGGTCCTGCCAAGATGACGGCTGCTGCCAGAGAGGCAGCTATGCAAATGAAACGCAGCCCCATGTCCTTCACCTAAGTGTTGAGAGGTAGATCGACCTTAAACCATGCCTTGTAGCGGGTACGATATGGCGTCACAGAAGCCTTTGCCTTCACATATCCGCGACATGCAAAGCAAAGCCTGAAGTCCAGGCTTTAATTAAGGCTGAAACCTAACCTTAGATGGCGGGATTTGAATTTTCAAAGTCCATCTGCCCCCTTGCGGCCCTTCGATCTTGTGTCACACTTCTTTCGCTAAGAGGCCTTCGAAAGGAGCGCGGAATGCCGATGCAGAGTCATCTATCTGAACTTCAGCGTCGCCATGATGATCTCGACCGTGAAATTGCGAAGGAATGGGCTCACCCGGCAGTAGACGAAGTCCGGGTCGCAGAGCTGAAACGACGAAAACTCCAACTGAAAGACGAAATCGCCAAATTGTTGAAGACCGAACCACAGACGGTGCACTAGCCCGGCTGCAGTTCCGTTTTTCCCACACAATCTCAAAGTCACCGATTGCCGGATGCATCGAACCGGCAATCGGCTACCTGTTTTATTGAATTTTTTCATTTTCTCATGGATCTTCGGCGCTAACGCACGTCATCTTTCGCAAGCCTGAAAATCAGCGACAGATTGTTGGCAGGCATCGCGACGATGCCCGGCGACGAAAAGTGATTGTCGCGCGCCAGCGCTTCCACCGCTTCGAGATCGCGAACGCCCCATTCGGGATTTTGCAGGCGCAACGTGGCATCGAATTTTTCATTCGATGCTGCGGTATGCAGGCCGCCGCGCTTGTACGGACCATAAAGATAAAGCAGGCCGCCGGGCGGCAGAATCCGCGCCGCGCCTTCGAAGAGGCCGCCAGCAGATGCCCAAGGCGAAATGTGAATCATGTTGATGCATAAAACGGCATCGGCTGCCGCAATGGGCCATGCCGCTGCCATCGCATCAAGCGCAAGCGCCGGGCGGACATTCGGCAAGCCGCTGTCGGCGGTCCAGGCATCGATGCTAGCGCGTGCCGTGGCGTCCGGATCGCTCGGCTGAAAAATGTGATTGGGCAAAGCGGCTGCAAAATGCACAGCATGCTGGCCAGAACCGCTGGCGATCTCAAGGATCAATCCGGCCGGCGGCAGATGTGCACGCAACACATCGAGAATGGGATCGCGATTGCGGAGAGCGGCGGGCGCATTGCGGCGCGCATCATCAGGCATTGTCTATTCCAGGGAAGGGTCCGGAACTTGCTAGTTATGGCCGAGTTCTGGAACGAGCGTGACATTTACGGGGTGTGACGCCGGTCTCAAATTTGAAAGATCGGTCGGATGCTTATCCAATACGGCTATGAATTGACAATCAATTGCACGCAGGAAACGCCGCTTGTCACCATGCTCGACGAGCGTCCCGAATGTCTGCCGGCGCTGCGCCAGGATACGGGCCTGCTGACCCGGCCGCAGATTCCTTTGCGCTGCTATGTCGATTCCTACGGCAACCGCGTCCGTCGATTCGTTGCGCCGAGCGGCGATTTTACCCTGACGCGTTCAGCGATCATCGAAGTTCCCGATGCACCGGACCCCGTCGCTTTGCACGCGCGCGAAGTGCCGGTCGAACATCTGCCGGACGAATGTCTCATCTTCCTGCTCGCCAGCCGCTATTGCGAGACCGATAAGCTCGCCGATCTCGCCTGGAATCTGTTCGGCCAGACGCCGCCCGGCTGGCGGCGCGTGCAAGCGATCTGCGATTTCGTCAATGCCCATCTGACCTTCGGCTATCAATTTGCGCGAGCGACGCGCACGGCGCTTGAGTCCTATGAGGAGCGCGTCGGCGTCTGCCGCGATTTCACCCATCTCGCCGTCGCCTTCTGCCGCTGCATGAACATCCCGGCGCGCTACGCCAACGGCTTTTTGGGCGATATCGGCGTGCCGCCCGATCCGGCGCCGATGGATTACAACGCCTGGTTTGAGGTCTATCTCGAAGGGTGCTGGTTCGTCTTCGACGCCCGTCACAATATGCCCCGCATCGGCCGTATCGCCGTCTCGCATGGGCGCGACGCCATGGATGTGCCGCTCGTGACCTCCTTCGGCCGGCACGAACTGAAGAAATTCACGGTCTGGACCGACCAAGTGGACGAAACCGCCATGAAACGGCGGCAGACAGCCTGAGCCGGCCATTTTGGCCCGCCGCATTGCCAACCCCGTGGATTGCCCCCGCGCGGCGGATCGGCTAAAAAAGCCGAGTCACCGACCGGCCGTCCGCGCCGTTTGCACCCGTAGCTCAGCTGGATAGAGCGCTGCCCTCCGAAGGCAGAGGCCAGAGGTTCGAATCCTCTCGGGTGCGCCATCTCATTCTTGAATTTGATCGAGCTCCCTAGACTCGTGGCCGCGAAGATTGGCCGAGGCCAGTCTTTGGATGTGCCGCGGGTTTGCAGCGCCTAATCCTCTAAATCATCCAGCGCGCGTCGCCTGACTTTGAAAGCGCATGAAGTCGAGCGCTCAGGCGCTCCGCAGCTTGACCAGAGTAATAGGAACATCTGTGGCGCGGGAATGTTGAATGTCAAACTCTCATCTGATGAGGAATCGCTCGATGTGCGACTATAGCTTACATGCTGTGGCGTCTCGCCCGGCCGAAGTTGGAGACAGGCTGGTCACGACGCGTTTCCCAAACACGTTCACGCGCGGCTTCTGCGCGATTGAGGAACCGGGCATAGCTGTCTGCCTTCGACCAGGCACGGAAATCGTTTTTACGGACGAGCCGCAGTTGGGCCATCCGTTGCGCTGGTTGTGGTCGAGGTTCGGCTTGGGGAAAATAGGTGAAAGGACCGCGCGCTTTCGCCAAATTAATATGGCTAAACCATACGTCCATCATGACGTTGTTGAATTCGCGGACGGCAAGACAGTGCTGGTGACGCAACTCGCGCCGGGATTGCGCGCAACCGTTTTGCAATTGCCCGCAAGTTCGGAGTCCATGCGCAGCTCACAATCCGAGGCGCCCGAACTCACCTTCATCTGAGCGCTGGTTTGACAAGCCATATGAGCACTGGATACCCGGAGGGTTCGAACCCTCCGGTGCGCTATTCCATGTATTTTTGTATAGCTAGCGGTATGGCGATTCCGGCGCGCCGATTTTGAGCAGGTCATTGACGTTTTTAGCGCGGATCGCGGCTCTCGTTCTGGTGCTCCTGCTCGGGGGCTCGACGTCCTGATCGCCGACTCGCTCATTTATCCGTGGCGCGGCGCCTTAGTTGCGGCGCTTGTCGCATTAGGCCTGATCGCGGGCATCATCCCGTGGCGCAAGGGGGCGGCGTTGGACGACCGTGCTCTTCGCCGCGGTTGTCGCCGGTGCCTGTGGCAGGGCGTGCAGCTATGCATCAATAAAGTCGATGTGGGCATGCCTTTGAGCCGCAAAAAAGGCCGGGACGAACCCGACCTTCTCCTCTGCGCCTCACAGTCAATGCCAGTGCATCCGTGGTCAAAGACCGGGGCGCGCGAACTACGCGGCCTGAAGATTCTCAGCCGCAACCTTGCCGTTGCGCGGATTCTTGACGGCTTCGAAGCTGAGCTTCTGTCCCTCGACGATCGTACGCATTCCGGCACGCTCGACAGCCGAGATATGGACGAACACGTCGGGTTCGCCGTTGTCGGGCTTGATAAAGCCGAAGCCTTTGGTCGAGTCGAAAAACTTTACGGTTCCGGTGATCATGACGATTTTCCTTCAAATTGGTCATGAGGCATTGCCCGCCGTGCTGAAGACACTGCGAGCGGTTCACATCGATTTTGAGAGAGAAAGATCGTCAGGAGCGCCGCAGGCGCGAAACAACATTCAGCAGCAACATCGATAGACCCAAAATAGTGCCAAAATGTGGCTGCCGCAAGTCGGGCCTCCCAGATTTTCGGGTGTTAACGTCGCGCTTGTGACCCCTCGCGGCCGAATCCCAATCACTCCGCCATGTCGGGCGCGGGGCTCGGGCGTGAGCCGAAGAGGCGAATGTTTTTCAAACGCTCCTGCAAATTGTCGAGCGCGAGATACAGCACCGGCGTTGTGTAAAGCGTCAGCATCTGGCTGAGGATGAGGCCACCGACAATCGAGATGCCGAGCGGCCGGCGGATTTCGCCGCCTTCGCCGAAGCTCAGCGCCAGCGGGATGGCGCCCAAAATCGCCGCGAAGGTCGTCATCATGATTGGCCGGAAGCGCAGCAAGCAGGCGCGGAAGATCGCGTCATGTGCATTCATGTTCTGGTCACGGCGCGCTTCGACGGCGAAGTCGATCATCATGATCGCATTCTTCTTCACGATGCCGATCAGCAGAATGACGCCGATCAGCGCGATGATGCTAAATTCCGTCTTGAACGCCAAAAGCGCCAGCAGCGCGCCGACGCCGGCCGAGGGCAGGGTCGAGAGAATGGTGATCGGGTGGATGTAGCTCTCATAGAGCACGCCGAGCACGATATAGACGGCGATCAGGGCGGCAGCGACCAGCAGCTTCTCATTGGAGAGCGACTGCTCGAACATCTGCGCCGTGCCCTGCAGGCTGCCGTGAATGGTCGCCGGCATGCGGATTTCGCGCATTGCCTTGTCGATCTCGACGGCCGCTTCGCTCAGCGATCGTCCGGGCGCGAGATTGAAGGAGATCGTCGTCGCAACGAACGGTCCCTGATGATTGACGGCGAGCGGCGTATTGCCCGCGCCGAAATGCGCGAAGGCCGACAGCGGAATCATCCTCTCGACATTTGTGCTCACCGCGGCGCCCGCCGATGTGCTGCCATGTCCCGTATTGGCAAGGGCATTGGTCGCTGCGTTGCGAGCATTGTTGACTGCCGTGCTCGATGACGAGGCCGTAGGGTTCGCCGCCGACGCGCCGAATTGCGTGGAGGTGGCAACGGGCGGCGTTCCGATCGCCGTGGGATTAACGGCCGAGGTTTTCGCCACCGCCGTTCCGATTGAGGCATTCGTCACCTGGCTGCCGCTCGGATTGCCGCCCGACGTGCTGACATAGATCATGTTGAGCGTCTGCGGGTCCTGCCAGTAGCGCGGCGCGACTTCCATCACGACATGATACTGGTTGAGCGCGCTATAAATCGTCGAAACCTGCCGCTGGCCGAAAGCATCATAAAGGGTGTTGTCGATCTGATAGGGCGTCACGCCAAGCCGCGCCGCTGTATCGCGATCGATGGTGACGTCGGTTTCAAGACCCTTCTGCTGCTGGTCCGAATTGACGTCGGTCATGACGCTGCTTTTCTGCAAAGCGGCGAGGAGCTTGGGTCCCCATTTGTAAAGCTCGGCGCTTTCGTCGGCCTGCAACGTATATTCATATTGCGCATTGCTCTGGCGCCCGCCGACATGAATGTCCTGCACGGCCTGGAGATAAAGCCGCGCGCCGGGAATCGCCGTCAATTTGCGCCGGAGTCTGGCGATGACCTGATCGGCGCTGGATTTGCGCTGTGAGAGCGGCTTCAGCGCGACATAGACGGATGCCGCATTGATGCCGCCGCGGCCACCGCCGCTGCCGCTGCCGGTGAAGCCGACGACGCTTTGCACGGCGGGATCGGACTGCACGATCGACGCCAGCTGTGCCATCTTCTTCCGCATGGATTGGAAGGAAATGCTTTGATCGGCCTGGATCGAGCCGACCAGCCGGCCAGTGTCCTGTTGCGGAAAAAAGCCCTTCGGCACGATGATGTACAAAATGACCGTCAGGGCCATCGTAGCAAAGAGCAGAAGCATGACGAGGGAGCCGTGCTCCAGGGCCCAGGCGAGGCTGTGCTCATAGCCGCGCGCGATTGCGCGGAAAGGACGTGTCCAGCGGGCTTGCCGTGCCTGCTGCGTCCGCATCTTCAAGAGACGCGAACATAGCATCGGTGTGGCGGTCAGCGAAATGAAGAGCGAGACGAGGATCGCCATCGACAACGTCACGGCGAATTCGCGGAACAGGCGCCCCAGCAGTCCGCCCATCAGCAGGATGGGCGTGAAGACGGCGATCAGCGACATACTGATTGAGATGACGGTAAAGCCCACTTCGCGGGCGCCGCGTAAAGCGGCTTCGAACCGCGGCACGCCCGCTTCGACATAGCGGCTGATGTTTTCGAGCACGACGATCGCGTCATCGACTACGAAGCCCGTGGCGATCGTCAGCGCCATCAACGAGAGATTGTCGAGGCTATAATGCATAAGATACATGGCACCGAATGTGCCGATGATCGACACCGGCACGGCCACGGCGGGCACCACTGCGGCACGCACATTGCCCAAAAACAGAAAGACGATCAGCGTCACCAGAATGACGGCAATCACTAGCGTCCGCTCGGTATCGGCGAGTGAGGCGCGAATGGTCAAACTTCGGTCTGAAGCCAAAGCGAGATGAATGGAACGCGGCATGGCGGCCTCAAGCGGCGGGAGTGCCGCTTTCACCCGGTCGACCGTCTGAATAATGTTGGCACCCGGTTGCCGCCAAACGATGACGACGACAGCCGGTTTGCCATTGGACAATCCCTCGTTGCGTAGATCCTGCACCGAATCGCTGACCACGCCGAGATCGGCAAGTCTTATCGGCATACCATTGCGATAGCCGATAACGAGCGGCTGATAGTCGGCGGCGTGCGAAGCCTGATCGTTCGTGTAAATCTGATAGTGCACGCCGCCGTCTTCAATCGCACCTTTGGGGCTGTTGGCATTGGCGGAGGCCAGCGCGGCGCGCACATCTTCGAGGCCGACGCCATATTTGAACAGAGCCGTCGGGTTGAGCTCGACGCGCACAGCCGGCAGGGCCGAGCCGCCGACCAGAACCTGGCCGATCCCCTTCAGCTGCGACAGACGCTGCTGCAACACATTGCTGGCGGCGTCATAGACCTGGCCACGTGACAAGGTGTCTGACGTCAGCGTCAAGATCAGGATCGGCGCGTCCGCAGGATTGATCTTCCGATAGGTCGGATTGGACGGCAGATTGGTCGGCAGATCGGCGCGCGCCGCATTGATCGCGGCCTGCACGTCGCGCGCCGCACCGTCGATGTCGCGATCGAGATTGAATTGCAGGATGATGCGGACCGCGCCGAGCGAACTCGTCGAGGTCATTTGGGAGACATCGGCGATTTGGCCCAGGCGGCGCTCGAGCGGGCTCGCGACGCTCGTCGCCACCGTGTCGGGGTTCGCGCCCGGGAGCTGCGCCTGCACCATGATGGTCGGGAAATCGACCTGCGGCAGCGGAGAAACGGGAAGCTTGCTGAAGGCCAATATGCCGGCGATCGCGATACCCACGGTAATTAGCGTGGTGGCGACCGGCCGCCGGACGAAGGGCGAGGAGAAATTCATTCGCCGGCCTCGGGCTGCGGCAGCGGCCCCGAGCGCCCTTCAGGCGACAGGCGGCGCGCCAAGCGATCGAAGTAGAGATAGATGACCGGCGTCGAAAACAGCGTCAGGACCTGGCTGAAGATCAGGCCGCCGACGATCGCGACGCCGAGCGGCTGGCGCAGCTCCGAGCCCGTGCCGGTGCCGAGCATGAGGGGCAGAGCGCCGAGGATAGCGGCCATCGTCGTCATCAGGATCGGCCGGAAACGCAGCAGGCAGGCCTGATAAATGGCCTCGCGCGGCGGCAGGCCTTCGCCACGCTCGGCGTCGAGCGCGAAGTCGATCATCATGATCGCATTCTTCTTCACGATGCCGATGAGGAGGATGATGCCGATGATCGCAATGACGTCGAGCTCGTCGCCGACGAGCATCAGCGACAGAAGCGCGCCGACGCCGGCCGACGGCAGCGTCGACAAAATAGTGATCGGGTGGATGAAGCTTTCGTAGAGGACGCCCAGGATGATGTACATCGTCACGATGGCGGCGATGATGAGCAGAAGCTCGTTGCTGAGCGAGGCGCTGAACGCGGCGGCGCTGCCCTGCATTGACGAGATGAAACTCGCTGGAAGTCCGAGCTCTTTTTCGGCCTTCTGGATCGCCTCGACGGTGGCGCCGAGCGAAGAGCCCTGCGCCACATCGAAGGAAATATTCGTCGCGGGGAACTGGCCGTAATGGGTCACGAGGAGGGGGCTCGGGCGCTGATCGACATGCACGATCGCCGAGAGCGGCACCTGCCCGTTATTCGTGGACGTCGATGACGGCAGGTAGAAACTGTTGAGCGAGCTCAAACTCTGCGCCAGTTTCGGCGTGACCCCCATGATCACCCGATATTGGTTCGACTGCGAGTAGATCGTCGAAATGATCCGCTGCCCGAAGGCATCGTAGAGCACATTATCGATCGTGGCGGGCGTGATGCCGAAGCGGCTGGCAGTTATCCGATCGATAGTGATTTGCAGTGCGCGGCCTTGCTGCTGCAGATCGCTGGCGACATTCGAGACTTGTGGAAGCGTCTGCAGTTTGCTGACAATCTTCGGCACCCAGGTCTGCAGCTGGTTCGGGTCTGGATTTTCCAAAACGAAGTGATATTGCGCGCGGCTGATCGTCGAATCGATCGTCAGATCCTGCACCGGTTGCATATAAAGCGAGATGCCCTTGACGTCCGCGACCTCGCGGTGCAGTCGGCGGATGATTTGCGTGACCGTGTCGGTCCGTTCGTCGCGCGGCTTCAGATTGATGAGGAAGCGGCCGTTGTTCAGCGTCATGTTCGTGCCGTCGACGCCAATGAAGGAGCTGATGCTTTCGACATCCTTGTCCTTGAGCAGAACATCGGCCAGAGCCTGCTGCTTATTGGCCATGGCGTCGAAAGAAATGCTCTGCGCACCCTCCGTAATGGCCTGGATCATTCCGGTGTCCTGCACCGGGAAGAAGCCTTTCGGGATGACGATATAGAGAAGCACGGTCACGACAAGCGTCGCGATGGCGATGAGCAGCGTCAGAAACTGATGGTCGAGGACGACGGTCAGCGCCCGGCCATATTGGCGGATCACCCAGTCGAAGGCATGTTCGGCGCCGACATCGAAACGGCTGCGCTCCGATTCCGGCCGGTGCCTGAGCAGCTTGGCGCAGAGCATCGGGACCAGCGTCAAGGAGACGACAGCCGAGATGACGATCGTCACCGCAAGCGTGATGGCGAATTCGTGGAAGAGACGGCCGACGACATCGCCCATGAACAGAAGCGGGATCAGCACCGCGATGAGCGAGACCGTCAGCGAAATGATCGTGAAGCCGATTTGCCCCGAGCCCTTGAGCGCCGCTTCGAGCGGCGAGTCGCCTTGTTCGACATAGCGCGCGATGTTCTCGATCATGACGATCGCGTCGTCGACGACGAAGCCGGTCGAGATCGTCAGCGCCATCAGCGACAGATTGTCGAGGCTGAAGCCCAAAAGGAACATGACGATCAGCGTGCCGACGAGAGACAGCGGCACGGAGAGGCTCGGGATGACGGTCGCCGGCAGATTGCGCAAGAACAGGAAGATGACCAGCACGACGAGCGCAACCGCCAGGGCGAGCTCGAATTCGACATCGGCGACCGAGGCGCGGATCGTATTGGTGCGGTCGGTCAGAACCTGAATGTTGAGTGCTGAAGGTAGACCCGCTTCGATCTGCGGCAGCAGCTTTTGGATGCCGTCGACGACCTGGATGACATTGGCGCCGGGCTGGCGCTGAACATTCAGAATGATCGCCGGATTCTTGTTGGCCCAGGCCGCGATCTTCGAATTTTCCGGCCCTTGGACGGTTGTCGCAACATCCTTGAGCCGCACCGGATTGCCATTACGATAGGCGATGATCATATCGGCGAATTGCTCTGCCGATGTGATCTGGTCATTGGCGTTGATTGTCGTGTCCTGCGTCGGGCCGTCGAAATTTCCCTTCGGGACATTCACATTCATATTGGTGACCGTCGTGCGCACATCGTCGATGTTGATGCCATAGGCGGCGAGTGCATGCGGATTGAACTGGATGCGGATTGCCGGCCTGTTGCCGCCGCTGATGCTGACGAGGCCGACGCCCGGCTGCTGCGAAATCTTCTGCGCGAGCCGCGTCTCGCTCAAATCCTCGACCTGCGTCAGCGGCAAGGTCGCCGAGGTGATCGCCAGCGTCATGATCGGCGCATCCGCCGGGTTGACCTTGGCATAGACCGGGGGCGTCGGCAGATCGGAGGGTAGAAGATTGTTGGCCGCATTGATTGCCGCCTGAACTTCCTGTTCGGCGACATCGAGATTGAGATCGAGACTGAACTGCAGCGTGATGACCGAGGCACCGGCCGAACTCGCCGAGGTCATCTGACTGAGACCGGGCATTTCGCCGAGCTGGCGTTCAAGCGGCGCGGTGATCGAGGAGGTCATCACCTCTGGGCTCGCACCGGGATAGAAAGTCTGCACCTGGATGGTCGGGTAGTCGACTTCCGGCAGCGCGGAGAGCGCGAGAAAGCGATAAGCGAAGAGGCCGCCGAGCAGGATCGCCGTCATAAGAAGCGACGTTGCGACTGGCCGCAGAATGAAGATCCGCGACGGATTCATCGTCTCTGCTCTTTCCTAGCCGTCACGCTCACGCGAATCGCTCATTCGGGCTTGCGGTGATGGCCGCCATGATGCTGACCCTCCGGTGCCGCCGGCGCTCCGGGTGCAGCCGCAGGCGTGCTGCCCGGGATGGTGACGGTCGCGCCCTCATGCAACCGGTCCGTGCCGTCGGTGACGACACGGTCGCCGGGATTGAGGCCGCCGACGACTTCCACCATGCCATTGTCGGTCGGTCCGAGCTTCACCTGACGCACCGAGACTTTGTTGTCGGCGCCGACGAGATAGACAAACGTGCCGGGAGCGCCGCGCTGGATCGCGGCATTCGGCGCGGTGACGACATTCTGCAGCGTTTTCACCAACAGATGGATGTTCACGAACTGATTGGGAAACAGCGTGTGATCGGTATTGGGGAAGGTGGCGCGGAATTTGATCATGCCGGTCGTCGTGTCGATCTGATTGTCGATCGTCTCGATCTTGCCGGTCGCGAGTTTCGTCACATTGGCGCGATCATAAGCGACAGCCGAGAGGGTGACGCCTGCATTCAGTTGCGCCATAACCTCGGGAATATCGTCTTCGGGCAGCGAGAAGATGACCGTGATCGGCTCAAGCTGGGTGATGACGGCGAGGCCGGTCGTGTTCGTCGTTTGCACATAATTGCCGGGATCGACGAGGCGCAGACCGATGCGGCCGGTCACCGGCGCGGTGATACGGCAATAGATCAGATTGAGCTTTTGCGCTGCGATCTGCGCCTGATCCGTCTGGACCGAACCTTGGTATTGCTTGACGATATAGACTTGGTCCTCCGCCTGCTGCGCATTGATGGCTTTGGTCTTCAAGAGGTTTTGATAGCGCGTGAGGTCCATCTTGGCCTGATCGAGCAGGCCCTGGTCGTGCGCGAGCTGACCTTCATATTGCTGTTCGAGTATCTGATAAGGGCGCGGATCGATCTGGGCGAGAAAATCGCCCTTCTTGACGATCTGCCCTTCGGTGAAACCAACGCTTTGCAGCTGGCCGTTGATCTGCGTCACCACAGTGACGGTCGCCAGCGGCGTAACCGTCCCGAGTCCGTTAAGCACAATGCGGATATCGCCACGCCCGATGGTTGCGACACCGACCGACTGCGGCGCCGCGCCGGCATGCTGGGTCGCCCTCGGCGTATTCGGCCTTGTGACGACGCGGTAGATCGCATAGCCCAAGCCGAAGATGATAGCGACGCCGATCAGAAACGACAGGACGGAGCGGCGTTTCTTCTTGGCTGGCGGCTTCTCGGGGGGCCGCTCGTGCGGCTTTTCCGGCGCAGGCGGCACCGTTCCTGGCGCCGGCTTCTCGCCGGGCTCGGTTTTCTCGGTCTTGCCACGCGGGGCCTCCGCACGCGAATCCGTATGCCAGTCCTTTCGACTACGTTCGTCCATGCCGCTCTAATCCATCCGCCGGGCGCCGCGCCCGAGGCGATTGCCGCCAAGCTGCAAAGGGCCACTGGCCAGCGCTGATCATGCGCAATGCAGCGGCCCTTTCGCGATTTGCCAAAATCACCCTCATTTCTGGACGCAAAAACGCAAATTACTTCTTGGTGAGGTGCGTCTCGCATCATCTTGGGGCAGCGGATCAATTTCGCGCATGCCAAACCAAATCTGCACCGTGCGAAGGCGTCTTCGACCGCTTCTTCGGCCTCTGTGCCGCTTCGCTTTGCAACAGCAACGGTCGGGGCGGGCAATGGTTCAAACGCCGCCGGTGCGCTTAAAATGCACACAACTTCGGCCTGCCCAGGCCCGCCCGCGACATTTTGGCGGCGCATCAGGTGCTCCTGCGCGATCGGTGAACGATCATGTGGATGACACCATCGCCCGCATAAGATGGGGGCACGTGCGGCGGCGCACCGCACGCGCGCCAACAGGTGCAAAACCCTTCGGGGCTAGGTGCATTTTCGCCACCGATATGTAACGTCGAATGGCGATCCGATTTTCCACCGAGGCTGAGCTTTGACGACGGGGCCTTCACTGTCGGTGCGCTTTTGGGGCGTGAGGGGGAGCTGTCCGACGCCGGGCGCGCACACAGCGCGCTATGGCGGCAACAGCTCTTGCGTCGAAGTCCGTTGCGGCGGGCATATCCTGATCTTCGATGCCGGCAGCGGCCTCAGAGGCCTCGGCCAGGCGCTCCTGCGCGACGACAGGGCGACGCGCATCGACATCATTTTGAGTCACTTTCATCTCGATCATGTGATCGGGCTGCCCTATTTCGCGCCGCTGCATCGCGCCGGCATCGAGATCCGCTTCTGGGCCGGCCATCTGCAGCCGCAGATGATGCTGAAAGATGTCGTGCAGCGGCTCATCAGTTTCCCGCTGTTTCCGCTCGCGATCGATGCTTTCAAGGCGCAATTGCGCTTTGAGGATTTCCAGCCGGGCGATGTGCTGAAACCTTACGACGGCGTCACCTTGCGAACGGCTCTGCTCCGCCATCCGGGCGGCTCGGTCGGCTTTCGGCTCGAATGTGCCGGACGCTCTTTCGCTTACCTCACGGACACGGAAAGCGGCGATCCCGCCGCTGACGCACGTCTTGTCTCGCTTGCAAAAGACGCCGACCTCATGGTCTGCGATGCGACCTTCACTGAGAAGGAATTGCCGGCGCGGCGCGGCTGGGGCCATTCCAGCTGGCAGCAGAGCCTGGCGCTTGCCCAGCAGGCGGCGGCAAAACGCGTCGCGCTATTTCATCATGATCCCGAACATAGTGACGAGCTGATGGATCAGATCGGGGCCGAAGCCGCCGCTATCCATCAGGGCGCCATCGTGGCGCGCGAAGGCCTTTGCCTCACGCTGTGAGACATTCGAAATTCATCATTCTACAAAATCTATTGACTAAGACATATAGCAACATCAAGATGCCTCCGCCTTGAGAGCGGCGCGCCTGAGCGCCGGAGGGAGGGCCGGGGAATGAGCGGGACGGATGTCGAGACGAGCGGTGTCGCGAGACCCGCGACGACGGGAAGCTGGCGTGAACTTTGGCTGAAGGAGGACTGGTGGGCCGTCTGGCTCGGCCTCGGAATCATTCTTCTCGGCTTTATTCTCTTCGCGCAGGGTTCGAGCCTGAAATGGCTCGCGGTGACACCGGCGAAATGGGCGAGTTTTGCGCAGCTTGGCGCCGATCTCTCAGCGAATGGTCTGCGCTATCTGGCGCTCTTCGCCTTCTGGCTCGCCACTTTCGGCATTGCGCTGACGGCGCTTGGCTATAAGGCGCGCGATTTTGCACCCGCTTTCGCCTTCCTCTTCGTGCTTTCGGCTTTGATCTTCGTGCTCGGCCAATGGACCGAGGCGAATCATTACAATCTTGAGCCGCCGCTCGTCGCCCTGGTGCTCGGCCTGCTGATCTCCAATATCTTCGGCCTGCCGCGCTGGCTCGATGCAGGCTTTCGTGTCGAATTCTATATCAAAGTCGGCATTATCCTGCTTGGCGCGACCTTGCCGTTCACGCTCATCGTCTGGGCCGGTCCGGTCGCCATCCTCCAGGCGTCGATCGTGTCGCTCGTCACTTTCTCGGTGATCTTCTGGACTGCGCGGCGTATCGGCCTCGATCCGCAATTGGCGGCGACGCTCGGTGTCGGCGGTGCGGTCTGCGGCGTGTCGGGTGCGATCGCGGCGGCCGGTGCGGTCGGCGCGCGGAAAGAATATGCGTCGATCGCCATCACGCTCGTCATCCTCTGGGCCATCGTGATGATCTTCGTGCTGCCTTTCGTCATCGGCCTCTTGCATCTGCCGGGCGGTATCGCGGGCGCCTGGATCGGCACATCTGAATTTGCCGATGCGGCGGGTTTTGCCGCGGTGCAGACTTATGCCGGTAGCGCGGCGTCGCCGCACGAAGGCGAAGCGGCGATCCAGGCTTTCACGCTGATGAAGGTCATTGGCCGCGACATCTGGATCGGCATCTGGGCCTTTGTTCTGGCGATTGTTGCAACGACGCGCTGGGAGAAAAGCGCCTCCGGCGGCAAGCCCAATGCGGCCGAAATCTGGTGGCGCTTTCCGAAATTCGTTATCGGCTTTCTGATCGCTTCGATCCTCATCACCCTCATCGCGCAGCACTACAGCCAAGCGGTGTTCACCAAGACCGTTAGCCCGGCGCTGGTCGCGCCGATCCGTGATCTGCGGACCTGGGCCTTCATCTTCTGCTTCTTGAGCATCGGCCTGACCACACGCTTCCGCGAATTGGCTCATGCCGGCCTGAAGCCTTTCACGGCTTTCACGGCGGGCGTCGCGGTCAATGTGGTCTTGGGTTTCATTCTGTCATTCGTGGTCTTCGCCAATCATTGGCGGGGCCTGTGACGCGCGAGCGAGCTACGATGATGTTCGCACGCTTGCGCGGCAAGCAGAGCGACGCGGCAGCCAGCGCCGGTTGCCGCGTCTGCGCCCATTTCGACAATGATCCGCGGCGGATGGAACAGGCCATCCGAGGCTTATTGAGCTTCGGTTCGGGCCATGCGTCGGTGCGCGCCGACGACGGTGTATGCTGCCGTCACGACCGCTATGTGCGCGCCAATTATAGCTGCGGTGATTTTCGCCGGGGTGAGTGAGCCGTTCAGATCGAATAGTTGAAAGCGCTATAGGCCAGCTCGCTCAAGAGCTGATTCATATCGCGCGCCGGATCGGCGCAGCCCGCCGTGCCGACGATACGCGCAGGCACGCCGGCGACCGTCGATTTGGGCGGCACTGCTTGCAGCACTACCGAGCCCGCAGCGATACGCGAGCAGTGGCCAATCTCGATATTGCCGAGAATCTTCGCGCCTGCGCCGATCATCACGCCGCTGCGGATCTTCGGATGCCGCTCGCCCGACTCTTTGCCAGTCCCGCCGAGCGTCACATTTTGCAGGATCGAGACATCATCCTCGATCAGGGCGGTGGCGCCCGCGACGAAGCCCGTCGCATGATCGAGAAAGATGCCGCGGCCGAATGGGACGGCCGGATGAATATCCGTCTGGAACACATCGGATGAGCGGCTTTGCAGATAGAGCGCGAGATCCGTCTGTCCTTTCATCCAGAGGAAATGCGCCAAGCGGTGCGTCTGGATCGCATGGAAGCCTTTGAAGTAGAGGAAGGGCTCGATCAGCCGGCTCGCCGCCGGATCGCGCTCGACGACAGCGAGAATGTCGGCGCGCAGCGCAGGCGCGATGCTCGGATCGGACTGCACGGCGCGAGCGAAAGCATCGGCGATGAGATCGGCGGAAACCGAACTGTTGCCGAGCCGGCTCGCAATGCGCCGGCCGATCGCTTCCTCGAACGACGAGCAGTTGAGAATGTTCGTCAGCACAAGCGTCGTCAGCAGCGGCTCGTGCTCCGCCACGGTCTCGGCTTCGGCGCGGATATGATCCCACAAAGCGTCATTGCTGAAGCTTTTGCGCAGCGGCGACAGGCGCGGTTCATGATTGCTCGACACGAGGATCACGGGCCTCTTGGTCTCAATCGCATGCGAGTTCGAATCCGGCATGAGTGACCCTTCAGTTCCGAGAAGATCAGACGCATGTGCTGGCTCGCGCGCATTCAGCGGGCAAACGGGCGGCTCACAGGTTCAGTTCCGGCGCAGGCATTGTGAGGCGCACGCGGCGCGGCGGGGATTTCGCCTGCCGCAAAACGCTCCGGGCGGCGCGGGATGCCCCCGCGGGAGCGGCGAAATGCCGGCCTTCGAGTGAATAAAAGGCCGGATCGGAAGCGTAGAAGGTGAACGCCTCACGGCCGTGCTCTCGCGTCACGATGCCGGCTGTTAATCCTTCGACCTCAATAACATAAGCGTCAGCCAATCTGCGGTCTCTCAATGATCGTCTGTGTCAGATTATTTAGTCCATAGAAATAGTCAACTTTATCCGAGGCTGCGAGCTCAGCTTACGGCCGATTATCACCAGAGCCGTTCGCCACGCGCGAGCGCCGCCAGCATTTCGGTCTGAAAAGCTTCAGGCCCGAAGGCATACCATTCGGCGCCGATCTGATAGAGCAATGGCCGCCGATGCGCTTCGCAAAAGCTTTTGAGCCAACTCAGCGCTTTCGTCTTCGGTGCTTCACCGACAGGGACGGCGACATCGACGGCAAGACCATTCCACCGGAACTGTGCGGGGAGAAGGATCATGCCGGCCTGATCGGGCCGCATCCATTCGGGCAGCGGGCTTTTTGCGTTAAGCCAGCCGCAGATGAAGTTCTGGCAGGGATCCTCGGGCCGCTCCGCATAAATGGTGCAATTGTGGCCCGTGCTGAATGGGCAAGGCTTGTCGCGGCTGACCTGATGGCCCCGAACCTCGATCTGCAACCACCCGTCGCAACAGGCTGTGCAACTTCCGCAACGTCTCTGTGGGAGACCGTTTTTTTGCGCGCCGCCCGTAACTGCCATAGCTTCCAAGACACACCGTATTTCCCGGCATATACTTGAGACCTGAACCAGCGGCAAACGGATTATTTCACGGCTCAGGCTAGTGTGGGCTTACATGCAAAGTATATTTTTACGACTCAATTTGCGTATTCATGGATTTACATAGCTAATACGTGTCAAGCGGCCATTTGTTAAAAAAATTAATAGAAAAAGTGGTCGACTGTATACCAGGGCAGCTTCTAGCCTAGCCCCGCAAACAGGAATCGCGACCGCAAAAACAATCAGTTCGCGGAGCGAATGTTGAGGGGGGAAGCATGAAGCGTACGCTCCGCTGCGGCGTGGCTACTGGCACGCTATGCGCGCTATTCTTAGCCGGCCAAGCAAACGTTACGACGGCACGCGCCACGACAATGGATGAAGTCCTCCAGCGGCTTCAGGCGCTCGAAAAAAGCAATGCCAAGCTTGAGAAAGAGAACCGCAGCCTGCGCAAGGCCGTGGGCAACATCGAATCCGGTAAGGGCGTGAAGATCAGGGCCGCGGCCGTGCCGCCGGCCGAGGGCAAATTCACCGGCAACCCGGTCGGTCACGTCAATATAGCGACGCCGCCGAAGGAGCCGCTGGTCAGCATGGCCGGCGTACCGATCGTGACGAAATCCGGCATTGGCAATCCGCTCATCGATGCGACAACGGTCCAGATCTACGGCCATTTCGATGTTTCGACCGATCTCTTCAATGTCGGCGTGTGGGATCAGAATACGAAGGTGGGCATCGCCAGCAACCTTTCCTACCTCGGCTTCCGCATCAAGCATGATCTCACGCCTTACGGATTTGCCGGATACGCATTTCTCGGGCAGATCGAGACCGAAGCCGACATCGCACAGACACCTAGCGTGAAAGCCGCCTTCGGAAGCCGCGATAGCTACGCCGGCATTCAGACCCCGTGGGGCTCGATCAAAGCCGGCAAGATGCAGACGCCCTATAAGACGTCCACGGCAGCCTTCGATCCATTCTCCTATACTGTGGGCGACTATAATTCGATCATGGGCAACACCGGCGGCGACGGACGCGCTGAGTTCGATTATCGCGCCTCACATGCGATCTGGTATGAATCGCCTGTCTACCAGGGCTTCCAGGTCAAAGTCCTGGCGTCGCCCGGACAGAATTCCGGCATCGACAATAGCGATACCGCTTTCGGCGAATATAGCTGCACCGGCGCGTCCGCCATCGGCAACGGCAGCGGCTGGCCGGGCAATGCGTCGGGCCAGAGCTTCGATACGGGCGGTGTCGGCGGGGAACCCTGTAACGACGGCTCGTTCGGGACGCTTTACAGCGCGTCGGCGACCTATCACGGCTATGGCCTGACGGCGATCGCCGCCTATGAGCTCCATCTCAACGTCAATCGCACCGGTGACATCTATAATGCTGATGGCACCAATATCGTGCTGCCGAACGGCCAGACGATCACCGGTTCGGGCGTGGCGAATGAATGGGCTGCGAAGGTCGGTCTAGGCTATGGCTTCAACGACGGTCTCGGTCCAGTCAAAGCCTATGGCATCTATGAGCATATGCAGCGCGACGGCGGCATCGCCTCGCAATTCAACGAGCGCACCCGCGATGGCCTCTTCGGAAGCGTGACGCAAAGCGTCGGGCCCTGGGACTTCAGTGCCTCTTATGCCCATGCATTCGCGACGCCGGGCAATCCGGGCACTGGCACAACGAGCAACGGCACTTATACGCAATATGCGCTTGAGGGCCTGGACGATTCGTCGAGCATGTATGCGCTCGGCATGCGCTACAACTTCAGCAAATGGGCGAGCATCTATCTCGTCGGTGCTGATCTGGTTAACGGACCCGGCGCCCACTACTGCCTTGGCCCGAGCGGTCACGGCTATACGATCTGCGGCCGCGACGAGCAGAATAACGTCTATGGAGGCGCCAACATCTGGTCGGTGTCGTCGGGCTTCACGCTCGTGTTCTGATTGGCCTGCCCCCCTATCAGGCCCCTTGGATCGCCTCTTGCTCCCGAAAGATGGCAAGAGGCGATCCACCTTTGCAAAGGGCTTTTGGACTGGTAGTTTCGGTTTAGACTATGGATATTCTACTCGCGGAAGACGACCCGGAAACGGCCGATTACATCGCACGGGGGCTTGAAGAGGCCGGGCACAATGTCGTCGTTGTTGGGGACGGAAAAAAGGCCCGCAACGACGCGGTTGCCGCCGCATGGGACATCTTGATCATCGATCGCATGTTGCCGAATATCGATGGGCTCTCGCTGGTGCGCAATCTGCGCAGCAATGGGCATCAAACGCCCGTCATGTTTTTGACGACTTTGGGCGGAATTGACGATCGGGTATGCGGTCTCGAAGCGGGCGGCGACGATTATCTCGTCAAACCGTTTTCGCTCGCGGAACTGACCGCTCGCGTCAATGCTCTTGGAAGGCGGCCGCGCCATTTGCGTCAGGAGACGGCGCTCAAGGTGGCGGATATCGAGCTTGATCTGATCAAACGGACCGTTCGCCGTGGGGCGCGGATGATCAATCTGATGACGCAGGAGTTTCGCCTGCTTGAATATCTGATGCGGCACGCCGGGCAGGTCGTCACGCGGACCATGCTGCTTGAAAATGTCTGGGACCTGCATTTTGATCCGGGGACCAATATCGTCGAAAATCACATCAGCCGTCTGCGATCGAAGGTTGCCGACGACAGCGGCGTCCAGCTGATTTCGACAGTGCGCGGCGGCGGATATAGGCTGAATGTTCCTGGATAATGTCTACAATACGAGTAGCTTTCGCCTCACACTGACCTCTGTTGTTATATTTTCCGTTGCCTTATCGCTGCTGTTCTATCTGACGCGCTGGTCGTCGGATGCGACGGTCACGCATGAAATCGATGCCAGCGTGTCGAGCGAGACGCGCGAAGTCTTCAACAATGCGCAAGGCAAGGGCCTCGAAGGCCTAATCGCGACCGTCAGCCACATGAGCAAGATGTCGCCGCGCTTCTTCTACGTCCTTCAAAACAACAAAGGCGAGCGCCTCGCCGGCAACATGCCGACGATCCAGCCGATCTTAGGCTTTCATAATTGGCGGGAACGGCATCTGACGCTGCGCGGTCGCATCCTGAAGGTGCATGGGCTCGGCGTCCCGGCCCTCGACAATTCCTATCTGTTTGTCGGCCTCAGCACGGCGCGCATCACTGAACCGCGGCACGTCATGAACCAGGCCTTTTTCTGGCTGACGGCGCTCACTTTTCTCGTCGTTCTGTCGAGCGGGCTTTTGACCAGCAATCACTTGCTGCATCGGGTCGAGGCGATCAACCATGCGAGTCAGGAGATCATAAATGGCGATCTCGAACGGCGCATTCCGATCCGCGGCGCGAACGATGAATTCGATCGTCTGGCCATCAGCCTGAATGAGATGCTCGATCGCATCCAGGGCCTGATGAACAGTTTGCGGCAGGTATCGAGCGATGTGGCGCATGATCTGCGCACGCCTCTGACGCGCTTGCGTCACCGGCTCGAACACGCGCGCGACAAGGCGACGACGATGGAAGAACTCCGCGACGCCTTGGATCAGTCCATCGCGCAAGTCGATTCTATTCTGACCATCTTCTCGAGCCTGCTGCGCATCGCCCAGATCGAGTCACGGACGCGCCGTAGCGGCTTCAAGACGCTCGACCTCGCGCCGATCCTGCGCGATGCAGTCGATCTCTATATGCCGGTGGCCGAGGAGAAGAACCAAGCACTGATCGCCGACATACCGGATGATCTCATCATTTCGGGCGACAGCGAACTTTTGAGGCTTCTCTTTATCAACCTCATCGACAATGCCACCAAGCACTGCACGCCATCGTGTTGGATCGACGTCCACGCCGGAGCAAATGCGACTGAGGTATTCGTTGAGATTGCGGACAACGGGCCGGGCGTTCGGGAGGGCGATCGGAGCAAAGTTTTTCAGCGCTTCTATCGTCTGGAGCAAAGCCGGTCGACGCCGGGCTATGGGCTCGGGATGAGCTTCGTCGCTGCCGTCGCTGATCTCCACGACGCAACGGTCGACCTTCTCGACAACCGGCCGGGCCTGCGGGTGCGTGTCGTCTTTAACCGCCTGCAGGCGCCGCTCATCCCGCACGGGAAGATAAGTGAGTGGCTCGATGGCAGCGGAACGAAGCTTGACCACAAACATTAGTATCAGCGGTGAAATGTGAGCCACAAACGAGGCGAGGACGATCAAATGTCGAAAGCTCGGAAATCACTGCCGTCGCATGCCGCGCGCATAGCTACGGCCATGGCGCTCTTCGGCTCTATAGGCGCAATTCTGGCAGTCTCTGACGGCACGGCAAAAGCCGAGCCCTATCCGTCTTACTCTTATAGGCCGCACGCGCTCTACGCGCCCTATCGGCCGTATCGCGCCTATACAGGCTATTTTTTCGCGTCGAACTTCTGCCGGCCGGACGAGAATACTGACGACGGTGGTTTCGCCGCGCCAGCCTACGATAGCGGGAGATTCGTGGGCTATGTCTGCCGTTGAGAGCGCGGTGGCCAATCGCTAAGAAGCGGGCTTTATGGATGATCGTAGCGGAGGAGGGTTCGCCCCCTGACTGGCGGGCCAATCCGAGTGGGCCCATTATGCCGCCAATAGTAGAGCTTCGGCGCAATGGCGCTTTTTAACGGCCTTGGAAACAGGGCCATTTTTAATTTTCATAACTCGATAACGCCTCTTCGGCCGCACCTCGCCGAATTTGCCGGGCACTTTAGCCGCCTCGAAATCGCCCGTCGATGGACCGCCACGGCGTGAGAATGCAATGGCGCCCTCGCTGCGTAGGCATTCACTAAAATAACCAAAAGTCATGCTTAGCTTTTCTTCGGGTCGCGATGCTCCACTGACTTGTTGTGGAGGTTCGTATGAAACGATGTACCAAGGTCTTTCTTAGCGCTTGTCTTCTTGGACTCGCAGCATTCGAGGTCGCAGCGGCCGATCGGCTCGCCGATGGCCGAGCTGCGTATCAGGACAACGATTTTGTAAAAGCCGCGCGGATTCTACGGCCTTTGGCTACGAGGGGGAATCCCGAGGCGGAGTTCATTCTCGGCAATATGTACGACAAGGGCTTGGGCGTGTCGCAGGATTGTCCTTTAGCGGTGAAATGGTTCCGAAAGGCCGCAGACAGAGGGAACATTGACGCGCAACGCATGCTCGGCAGTGTGTACGATCTCGGCCGGCCGGATGTGCCACCGGATATTAGGCTGGCCGCGGATTGGTACCGCAAGGCCGCCGACCAAGGAGATGCGGCTTCGCAACGCGCTCTTGCTCGTGCGTATGAAGAAGGCCGAGGCGTGCCAAAAGATCTCGTGCAAGCGTATATGTGGTTTGATCTGACGGCGGCACACGCGGGGTCTGACGTCGATGGCGACATTGCACTCGTCGAGCGCAAGAGATTGGCCGCGAACCTAACACCAGCTCAAATCGCGGAGGCACAGAGGCTCGCAAGCAAATGGAAGCCGATTGCCCATTGAGGCGCTTGGCTGCCATGACTTTCCCATTGCGTGACAGCCAAGCGCCTCCGCAAACACGGGCACTGCAGGGCACCTAATTAGCCCCAGAAGCAACTAAGCAAAAAGGCCCGAATGGGCCTTTTTGCATTGCGAATCATGTTGCTAGATAGCCTATGCAGCACATTGCAACATGGTCGGCGGCTGGCTTCGGCCAAATCTTTGAATGCTGATGGTAGCGGAGGAGGGACTCGTTGCCCGTCCTAGCGTAACTTATTGAATCAAAACAAATAGTAGCGCGGCAGTTAGCGTCTAAAGATGTATCACACCTCCATAGGCGTGTCACTTGTCATGGTAACGCGCGCTTAATGCTCGTTGTCAGGATTGCGGTCCCGCGGCGTGAACGGCGGCTGCGACGCCGGTGGTGACGCCGGTCGCGGCGGCTCGGTTGGACGTGCGTTTCGCGCAGGGTCGGCGTTCGGAGTCGAAGGCGGCGGTGCCGACTTGCCGGTTTTCAGCTGCGCTTCAATATCATGCCGCTTCTTTGCTGCTTCCGATTGCTTGGCCGAGATTTCAGCGCGTCGTTCTTGCTTCGCACGCTCTTCTTGAAGCCGCGCTTGTGCCTCCTGCTGTTCCTGCAGCATCTCTTCGCGGCAAATTGCAGCCAAAAGTTCATGCTGCGGTTCGATGGGCAACCCCGCACTGAGGAGGCCCTTCACCAGTTCCTTCGTCTGACTCGGCCAGCTCAAATCGGCGACGAAATTGCCAATTTTTCCAAGACCGGCGCGGTCGCAGTCTGCAAGAGCCGCAGCCAGTGCGGTCAACAAGATCTGCTTTTCAGAGGGTACATTCATATCAAAACTCCATTGGTTAACATTCGCGGGGATCGCGAATCGCGCCTGTTACGGCGCGCAACAAAATCGTTGCACGTCATTTTGAGTTTGCAACAGCGAACGTGCGCTGGTGGATAACTTCAGCTCGCGCGAAAAAACTTGCGATCTCGATAATCTGAGTCACGCTTGCAGATAACGAGGTCTGTTCGACTTCGTAGGTTGGCCCGCTTAGTCAACTCGCTTTTGGCGAGTTGATTTGGCCCTGACGAGTGACTCGCGTGGCACACTATCATTTCAAAATGCGGAGGGTTTGCGCCGAGCCTGGGCGCAATGTGTCGCGGGATAAAAGCGCCTACATCCGCCGCAGCCGTGAACGCGATATCCGCGTGCGAACCCCGGTCACGAACGCTTCTGCGTATATACGCCGGCAAGAAGAACTCGAGGACGCAAAAGGCGAAGTACTTTATTCGGAGTTCTTCCTGCCGCCCGGCGTAGCGCTAAGCCGCGACGCGGTCTGGGATGGCGCCGATCGCGCAGCACGCCGCAAGGATGGAGAGTACAAGAGGCATGCCGGGAAGATGCCGTGTCTATCGATATTCGCCGACGCCAGCCTGCCGTGGGGTCTCTCAAAGGAAATGGCAGTCGAGACGACAAGGGCCATGGCGCAATGGCTCGTCGGCAATTACGGCTGTGCGGTGGAGGCCGCAATTCATGTCAAAGACGGCAAGATCGATCATGCGCATTTCCTCTTTACCGATCGGATTGTCACGTCCGAGGGTGTGGGACCAAAAATCAGATCGATGAATGGCATCGCGGACCGCAGCACAGAGGTCGAAGGTGGCCGCAGAGTTGCGACGTTCGCCGAGGCAACGCGCGCTGAATGGGCGCAACTTACAAGGCTTGCAAGCGCCAACAGTGAAATCGATCATCGGTCCTTTCAGAGGCAAGGCAAGCAGGACAAACCTTGCGCTGACATTCCTCGAGGGCGCTATGAATTTGAACTGCGGCACGGGATTACGACCAGCCTCGACGCTCGGAAGACGATGCTGGCCGCTCGGGCGGCGGCGGAAGTCGCCGAAGGGGCGAAGACGGCAGGGTCAAGCGCAGTGCAGGACGTCAAAACGACCGTTGGCATTCTCCCACAACAAGCAGCGCCTTCGGCAGAAGATCGTGCGCCTACTACCCGATCAACTCCGTCTCAACATGTCATGCCGGATGTCGATATCCGGGCGACCCTAGATCGCGCCCAGATCGTCCATGTCAGTACCGCCGCGCTCGAAGGGTTGCAGCGGGAACTGCAGGCGTGCACCGACCCTGAATTATATGCGGAACTGCTACGAAAGCTGCGCAGCGAACAAGAGACCGTCGCAATTCGAACAGCCCTGGAGGCCAGGCGACTCGAGGAGGAGAGAGCGCGAATGGCCGCCGCCCAGCGGAACGACTGGGCGAAGGCTTTCGGCGCTTCTTTAGTCGACGGTATGCTTCGACGCGGCACTCTGCGAAGTGGATTTGAAGTCCGGGCAGACTCAACTTTTGTTGGGCGAGCACCTGCTGAGATCAGTTCTCCGCCACAAGCTACGACAGTTCCTCACAAGCAAACCACTATCCATCCAGAGCGGCCGTTGACTGCGCCCGAGAAATTGGTCGCGGAAGTAACCACGAGTCCTATTTCGCAGCCATCCGATTTGCGCGCTGCGATCTCTTGGCCGCACAATACCACTGTCCCGAAACAGGCCGATCGTCTGACGCCTGCTCGTGCAGAGATGGAAGTGCCCCCGTCGAGCGTTCGTTCCCCCTTACCCATTCCACCCGCCGCAATCGGTGATGCCGCTGTGCGTAGCCGGGTGGAAAAATCGGGGCAGATGCCGTCGCCGGCGACAAATCAGGTGTATACGCCGGACGTCAACGCCAGTAATCATGTCCATATCAAAGCGCCAACGCTCGGGGCGGAGACGGAGTCGTTTTCCGGCGTCAGTCCTGCCGACTTCGCCGAAATCGTCGGTTATGCCGGCGCGCTTTTCAAGCTCCGTTGCTTGACGCCAGATGCGGTAGACGCCTTTGCCAGCATGCTTGGCATTTCCCCCGAGCGACTACATCGCTTCGCTCGGGCGAATGTGCCCGATGGTTCACCCGAGAAGGCGATCCAGACCGCGATCGCCGGCGCGACCGCTCGCAACGATGCTTGGGCTGTCGCCCTCTACCAATCATTCGAGCCGACGCCGGTCCAACGAAAGCCCGCTCGATCGCGTTCGCGAGGATTTGATATGACAGATTAAGTCGGCTGCTCAACCCACAGCGGCGATTTCCGTCCCTATTATCTTGTCGATTGATCTGAGCGCATCCGCTAGCGGATGCGCTTTTCTTTTTCTGATTTCGTTTTTTTTGACCCTCGTGGGTCTCTTCCCCCTTTAACTTGCAAAGGACTAAATTGCGATGACGAGCAACGTCAACATCGAACTTCGTACGACTCTGGCCGGCATCTTCTGCGAACTTGCAGATGCACTGATGGCCAAACGATCAACTCCTGTCGAGACAGCCAACGCATCGATCTTCATTGGTGCGCCAAGAACAGTGCCGCGACTCACAACTCAATGGCCGAAACTTTCCGTCGATAGCGATCAGTCATCGGCTTGGGATCTCAGCCATCTCGCCGAACGTTTCGTCCCTGGAGAGACCGTCTACGTGTATGCGGCCGGCTGCAGCGGACTTGCACAACTGGGGCGGCAACTTCAGCTGCCCTTATTTAAGCTCGGCCTCTCTCAGCAGAGCAATCTGCTTATCCGCCAGCAAGAACTGCGCACCGACTGCTACGGAAGCGCTTTCAAACGCGACGGACAATATGAGTCGCAACCTGGATTCGACGATTGGGAGATCCGGCAGCTCGAACCAAACATTCCGGACCTCCCGTTCATCACGGGGACGCAGCGAGCCTTGCAGATTGTGTTGCCAGAGTCGCTGAGTTTCAAACATTTCGAGCGACAGATCGATGCCATCCTGGCGCCCATTTCACTCTCCGCCTGGATCCACACGCGAGACGCTCAGGAACATTTGGCAGAGCTTCCCGTCGATCCAGCGATTGCCGATCGCTTTACAGTTTATGGTTTTGGAGAAGCGAACCGCCTTTCGCGGGCCGCGGAAATTTGCATCTGTCGCCCGCGGGAGGATGTCACAAAAATTGCCATCCTCGCTTGCCGGATCATCCGCGATCACCTGGCGGCCCAACCTGTGGCGCCGCTCTGAAGCAAGGCGTCCAGAGACTTCCGTCAATTTTCTAGAAGGCCGGGGTTGCGGTTCAACCGTGAACCCCGGTCAGTCCAATGACATCAAATTAAAAGGACTGGACCTATGAATCCAGATGATGCCGGCCGCGAAAGCGAGCGTCTGATCAGTTTGAATGATTGGGCTGTTCAGCAAAATGAGTATGTATCTGAGCAAGAGGTAGAACCCTGGCCGTCGATCGATCTCTTCGATCCCGATGAAATCAGACGAAAGCTGCCGCCGGGGCAGGGGCTCGAACTGGTTAAGGACGATTTCAAAATCGTTCGCAGGCCTTCGTCATCCGAAGCTCTGATGGAATGGGAAACGCGACTTCAGTCGATCCTGGATGATCCGCGGGGCGCTCGACGGCGCCTCCTCGTTGCCGATGATGAGATGTTGGACCGGCTGTCTGACGTAAGGTGCGGGACCCCAGGCTTTGAACTTGTTACCGACTTAGTCTTACGCGCAGCTCACCTTTCGAAGGCGATCGGTTCGCCCATCAGCATTCCACCATTGCTACTCGTCGGGCCTCCCGGCATTGGCAAAACCCATTTTGCCCGGAAGCTCGCTGGTGCCTTGGGAGTTCCACTGGAATTCATTGCCGGGGACTTGCTCAGCGATAGAGGTGTCATCACCGGCCTCAGTAGCTCTTGGCGCGCCGCAAAGCCAGGGAAGATCGCGACGGCTCTTCTTGAATCGCATGTCGCCTCGCCATGCTTCCTCCTCGATGAAGTGGACAAAGTCAGTCCGATCAACCCGCGTGAAGAGCCTTTGGCTTTTCTGCACACGCTTCTAGAGCCCGAAAACGCAAGGAAGTTTACGGACGAATATTTGTCCTTCGCTATGCGCGCGGATCACTGCTTTTGGTTGCTGACGGCGAACGAGCCGAGTGCGCTTCCGTCTTCGATTCTCGATCGGCTTCTTGTCATTCCTATCAAGGCGCCGAATGGCGCAGCGATGCAAACTATCGCACGCGAGATCTACAAAGAGATCAATGGGAGACATGCATATTGGTTTGAGCTCGAACCCGAAGATAACCTGCTCAATATCCTCGCAAAGCATCCTCCAAGGAAGGTGTCGAAGATCGTCAAATTCGCGATGGGGTTTGCTGTTGTTGAGGAACGTCGTGTTCTGACGCCAAGAGACGCAGAAAGTGCGGTCGCTTTACTCGAATTGCACGAGGAAGAGCGTCGGGGAGCTGGATTTTTGACTAAATGAGTTTGGAAAGGAGTTTCTTATGGCTGCCCAAATGGACATCGATTCTGTTCAAAGCGAACACTGCGAGTTGCGATCGTGCGCACACTGTTGCTGTCCTATGGCAAAAAGAAAAGCATCGGAAACGGGTGACTATGTCTTCATGTTAGTCATGTTGATCGGTTCCTTCTTGCTCACAGTCTACGTCAGATGGGATTATCGACGCTCGATACGGCGGCGGTGAGCAAATTCAGAGTAAAGAAAAATGAGAGAAAGCCGGCGTGGCCGGCAGTGCGGGATTTGATGATGCATTGCGCTTTTTTACGACGCCGCACATCGCGATTGCTGGCCGCAAGCCTGCAACGCGGGCAACAGCTTCAGATTCAGGTGCGGGCAGTAGCTGCCTCATCCTCGGACCCGCTAAACGTCCATGTCGGCTATCAAGGTCTGATTGTTGTGATGCCTAACAAGCAGACATTCCTGCCGGTCGATCGGTGCTTACAGATAGTGCCAATTGCTGCCATCCACGACTGACTTCACCTGCGCTTCGCTCCCGGCGTGCTTTTCGGAGATCCGCGATATCGCTTGGATTCGGCTTCCGCGGAAGCGCCGCCGTCCATTCTATCCAGAATTGCCGACGACTGTATGATTAGGTGGCGCAACTCCCTCAGATCCTTCTGGAAGCCAGGCCCACTTCTAGAAGCCGAAACCACCGGCCGTGGAAGTCCCTGGCGGGAAGAAACATTCGGGTAAATCTCGACGGAGATCGAATTCGATTGGGTCCGCGGGAGAGCATCTAGATCGAAATCGACAGTTCTCAATTCTTCAATCGATATGTCATCGATAGGAATAGAATAGGTGTCCGCTCGCGACACAAGGTCCCTTGCAATCCTTCTTCCTAGGCAATTGAAGATGGTCATCACGTCGTTCGATTTCAGCAGACCCGACCATGCGGCAAACCAAAGAGCAGCCATGGGAAGGGCAGGTGTCAGCGATAGTGCGGCAGGCAAGAATTTGAACGAGCCGTCACCTAGCAGGCTTAGAAGACCGCCGGCGACGCAATCCCGCATCTGCCCATCGGTGTAGGGAGGTTTGCAGAGAATCGTGATCGCGTCCTGCACGGCACGGGCACGATCTTCGTGAGGGCCACGAAAGGGCGAGACCTTTCCATCGAGTTCTGGAACTGCAGTTAGCAGCTCCGCAAGCTGGCTATCGCCAAGACGTCCTGTCTCCATGACCTGACGAAATGGCCTTATGATTGCGAGTTCACCGAGAAAGTGATCCGAGGATCCGCCCCCGTAGATGGCAAACCGGATAATCTTCCAAAAATTAGCTAGTTTTTCGGGACTGAGTGGCAGCTGGTCACTTCCAACAAGCGACCGCAACAAAGTCCAGTTATGCCCGATCCTCGAAATGTCGCTCGACGCTCCCAGCGCCAATCCTTGAAGGATAGCTGCTGAATACGTTGCGTTGGCTGCCGCCAGCGTAATCGATCTCCCATCATTGTTTGAACCACGAGACTGGAGGTACAGCGCGGCTTCGGCGATCGGGACGCCGACAAAAGCCTTCGATCTTCCTGTTGCATCCAAGTGATCAAGGCGGGGAGTGGCTTCGTCAAGCAGATCAAACTGATCGGTCGTAATCACCCTGAAAAATGCAGAGAAGGGAACGTAGTCCAAGACGTATGTCGAGACGAACGCGAAGAAGTCACGGGTCTTCCGTTCATCAACGAGCACCACAACGCCTTCACCGTCCGCTGAACTGGCCCTCTCAGGAAAGACAATGGCGCAAAATCTCGATGACAATTCTTTCTTGATAGCCGACGTCGAAAGACGCCTTCTCACCGGCGTAGCCGTTCCGCCGATCCATGCCAAAAATTCCTCAGTGTTCAGAACGACCGAGTCCAACATTTTTCCCAACCTAAGAGAATAGGTCATCGAGAGCAGGATCACTCGTCGATGCATCGTCCAGCGCGCCGAGCCCTTTTTCAAGGTAGCCTGGTATGGACTTGTCATAGTAAATGCGAAGAGAGGTTTTCGCGCGCGTCACGCCAGTGAAGGCAAGATTTTTCTGTTGCTTTCGGAATTTATGGATCTTCTCCATCCCGAGGAGATGGACGGCTCGGAATTCTAAACCCTTAGCGCTGACTAGTGTGGTCACGATCACACGCTTGTTCGGATCGAATGCGCTATAGCCTCCAAAAAAGTTTTGTATCTGCACGTGGTCCTTGATCTTAGATGACAACAAGATTTCGGCAACCGAGCTGGCGTCTTCCTGCTTTGGGCAGAGTACACAAATCGCCTCGTCCGGATAGGCAAAGAGCTGATTTTGTATTTCGGTGATGGCGACTGCCGCCTGATCGGGAAGGGAGAGATTGCGATACGGAATGACAGAGGACTCGAACTCGTGTTCGTTATACTTCGACGAAGCCTCCATCCCATCTTCGGAGTCTATCTCATTGCGTATGCCGTCCGCGACGCGGCAGATCTTTAGGCCGTTGCGGTAATGGTGTTTCAGTTCGATGGGCTTCCCGCATTTTGCCTCGAGAGCGCTAAGTCCTCCTTTGGCATCGGTCACCCTCTGCCTCTCATCGCCCACGGCATAGATCTGATCCGCAAAGGAACATATGACTTCGATCTCCTCGGCCGAATAATCTTGAGCCTCATCAAGAAGGATGCAGTCCGAGACGTTGATCCTTTTGCCGAGGTTCGCCAGTTCGGTCAGACCCTTCAACAGCCGCGCACGTACCGCGGAAAATTCGCCGGAGAGCTCAAAGGAGATTCCGTTTGCTGCCAACAGCGACGCACCCCAATGGACGTAAGTCTGGATCTTGTTCGGTGAAAAGGGATAGTTGGTCGCGCCTGTGACCAGAAACTCTTTGAGGACGCGCCCGAACGTAAGGATTGTAATATCCGATATGCCGGCCTTAACCAGAAACGTCGCCCTCAGCAGGAGTAGGTTTGTTTTGCCACACCCGGCCGGCCCCAGGATGAGGTGGTCGCCATCTTTCGGCAAGCTGATGACCTTCTTCTGGTCGTCGTCGAGGTCGCTAGTCTTCTTCCACCATGTACTCATCGGTGTGGCACTCAATCGATTTCAAGTTGAAGCCAGGATGCAGGCTCGGGCTGCTCGCGTTGAATATGATCTATGATCTTATAAAGGGCCTCTTCCAACGAGACGTAGAACCGCGATTGGTCGTAGATTCCGGAAAAAAACGGGGAGCGCTTCTCCAGCGGGAGCGGAGGTGTGGATGACAGATGAGCGCATACGTCAACGCAAACCGCCCTAGCTTCAGCGTCGACGATCTCGATGCTGAATACAACAGAGAAAACGTCGGGTATTAGGTGGGCTTCTGAGCTGTCAAACCTGACCTTGATGGACGACGACTTCGCCGGGTATCGAACGATCGTTCCAAAGGAAGGAAACTGATCGTTTTCGGAACGGATTCGTCTCACGGATTCTTTTATGAACGTGATGATCTCTTCAAGCAGCGGTTTGGCAAAATCTGGCTTCACTTCTGGGCGAGGTGCGGCGGTCGCTTGTTCGACGAGTACTCGTTTTGTGACCCTCTCCTTAATGCCGGAAGAGCCCAGAGCAATTGGCTTCGGCGGTTTGAAGGACTCCCACGTCAGCATTTTAAGCCGATCTTCAGGCTTCTTTAGGAGACACATCTTTGCCAGGTCTACAAGGTAAGCCGGGACCGAATTACTTTGTATGCGCGGCACGACGTCCTGAACGGCGTTAACCAGCCGCGCGAAAGGCTCTGTATATTCGTTGAACAGCGCTTCACGCATTATCATATCGTGCAACACGCCACCGATCTGATAGAAGGTCAGTGCGCGCCAGCCGTCCGTCGTTCCGTCCTCCGCCCGAAGAAGAAATTCGGGCGAGGTATATTGCAGGGTTCCAATGAAGGGATGGAGTCCTTCAACGTCCGTCACTCCCGGTTCGTAAATGGGCTTCAGCACGCCGAAATCGAGCAGGGTCACCGACTTAAAGTCGTCGCTGACGAGTATATTCTCAGGCTTGATATCGCGATGGACTAGATTGAGGGTTTCCAAATATTCGGCGCATGATGCGATGTCGCAGATGTATCCTCCGATCGCTCCGACGGGTATGTCCGCCAGGCGCTTTTTCAAATTGCTACCTGGCAGATATGCCATGACCAAGTAGTGGTTGTTCGTGGTTTTGTCGAAGCCTCCATCAAGAATCGAGACCATATTCGGATGGCGCTTGCCCTTGAGAGAGAGCTCCCTCTCGATTCGGGCAAGTTGAGTTTTGTCACCATAACGTTCGATCAACTCGTCATCGAATATCTTAACGGCGGCAAGGTGGGCGCCATTCGAAGCTTTGAACACGGCTGCAGATTTGCCGTTATCGATTAGCGCTTCGATCTTCCATTGGCCGATCGTCTTTCCCTTAAGCTGTGCCTCAATTGCCTGTGCTTTTACCCGATCCATTGTCGTGATCCGATAGCGTTGGGACGAATGGTTCTTCTCGTCCAATAGTTGCCAACGTCGTCTTAGGCATCTGAAGCTGATCTTGGTCCGAACTACGCGCGGAATATCTCGCTAGCTTAGATGTCAGGCTGCGGGCTCGCGGTGTTCCTTAGTTCGAAATCGGATGGCGCTGGTGTCGATCTTTTTGCCCATTGCAGTCGCGATAATCGCACACAAGGCGCGGCCACGTTCTTCAAAGAACGTATCAAAGTCGTCAGTACGAAGTTTCGCGGGGTCGATGCGGTGGCTAGAGAGCAGCGCATCCATGCTGACGTCATCCAGGCCGACCTGTTTGTGATTTTGCAAGGTACGCAAATAATGGGACGGAGCATGTCCGCCGATCATACGATTGGCTTTATATGAGATCGGGGTTTTGTTGATGATGCTGTCAAAGTCGGCAGCAGGTAACGAATGCTGCTCGCACCATTGCTTCGGAAAAATGTGGTGAATGTCGAGGGCGACCTCATCCGCGTCGAGATCGCGAATGCTGGCCTTCCAAAAGAAGTCCTTGGATCCTTCGCGCTGAACTAGAACATTCAAGCCTTTATAAGCAGCAGACAGACGCGAGCGAAGAGTTTTGAGACGGTTGGGTTGGAAATTCGCCTCGACCACGGTTCGCGGCTCAGCGCCGCCATCAATCCAAGTTAGGATCTCTTCAAGATCGTTGGCAATGCGCGTTTCAACTGCGCCCCCATAAAGCTCCCCAAAAACGCCGCACCAAAACCATTGGCTGAGCTTGTCGTAAATTTTCGGCTCTAGCCATCGCTCCCGTAGATGAGTCAGCACAGCCGCAAGTGGCACCACTTGTGTGCGGTAGGGCAGGTCACGCGTCGACAGAACAAGTTCTTTGCGTAGGAACTTCGCCGCGGTTTTGAAGCCCATTTCGACCTTGTCTGCCCAGACCTGATAGGTCTGAAGCTTCAAGTTCAATATAGCTGCGCGCTTAGCGCTGACGGCTGAGACCATTTTTCCGGTCTTGCCAGCCTCTATATCGGCCTTACGAACTTCATATGTGTGCAATAACGAAATTGCTTGCAAGAAGTCCGTGGGCTCGATCGACGTTAAATTCGCCTCAGCATAAAGTCGCTTTTCTCTGCCTTCGACTCGTCGCGCCTTACTACCATACCAATCGTCACGCAGGTTAAAATTGTCGGCGGCGAAAGAAGCGGTCACGAGCTCGAAGACCGACAGCGCGACACCACCCGTGTTGACCTTCTCGAAGACCAGGCAAACAGCCTCCTTGCTTGTCGCCTTGCCCAACGCGATCGCGGGCAATTGATACGTGCGGAACGCATTCAAGATTTTCCTACGGAAAGCCATATAGAGGTTGAACTTATCCGGCGCGAACTCCTGCAGCGATTCCTCCCACTTATCCGAATTAAGGATTTGATTGCAGGGAAACCGTAGCTGACTGCATTCGAGCTCCGGAGTCGAAAGGTCGAGAGTTACGACGCGATCGAAATCGATCTTAAGTTTTTTATCGGTAGGCACGGCAAAGAATACGTCGTCCAAAGTCTCGCTCGCGAGCGCCAATTCAATATCGATGTAATAGAAGCGCTCGATCTCATCGCCTTTTTCGTTGAATGTTTTCACTGGGCCGGGAAGTTTCAAAACTTGAGTCAGGGTCGTCAGACGCTGCTGCCCGTCCAGGATAAGGCGTTCTGGCTCGGGTATTTTTCTGGGAAAATCGACATTTTCAATTGGGCGCGTTTGAAAACGCGCCTCTCCCCCTACGTTCCAAGAGCATGACCGCGCCGACGGGAAATGAGCGGGCCACGGACACCAGCAGCGCACGGACGTGTTCGTCGTCCCAAACCCAGCCACGTTGAAAGTCGGGCAGCTGGATTTTTCCGGCTACGATCTCGTCGAGAATGAGAGGAAGAGCGATTTTGGTTGAATCGAATGTGGTCATCGCACAAATCTCACGTGGCGGCTTTGGTTGGCTTTTTGGGTTTTGATGCGGCGTGTCGTTCCGCTTTGATCCGCGCCAGCAGCTTTTCCGCCGGCTCATCATTCGGGTCTTGCGGCACAAGTTCGCCGCGAAAAGCTTTGGCCAAAATCGTCTGATCCAGCCGAACTAAAAGTTTCGACGCCAACGCCGTCTCGGTGGCGATGCGATCGATTTTCGCAAAAGCGCTTTCGATGCGCCGGACGATAGCTTTCTGTTCCGAGATCGCAGGCACCCAAAACGGCGTTCGCATCAAAGTGCCCTGATAAATCGCGGCTACGCTCGTTGTTGCGCTTTTCTGCTGCTGAAGGAAATTGCGGAAAATAGGTGCCTGCATCTGGCGAAATGCGAATGCAGGCAATATTGTTTTTTTGAAACGAAGCCGCAACAAGTTATTGTTGAACAAGAACCCTTCAACATGCTTTGGAACCAGGGCAACCTTGCCAACTAATTCAAAACTATTCCGCGTGTTGAAAAGCATGTCGTCCTTGATGAGAGAAAATTTTTCCTTTTCGGCCTCGCTGGCCAAAACGGCCGTTAAGTCGTTAGCGTTCCACGCGCCATCAAGGTCGAAATGTTGCATTCGGATATAGGGAGTTCCCTGATCCGACTGCTCGGCTTTTGATCTTACTAGGCCGATTAAGCCGTCAGCTACGAAGTCGGTCAACTCTGTGGATGTCTCTGACGCAGGCGCAAATTCTTTCGCCAAAATCGCCTGTTTGGCACGGGTGAGGAGGGCGGGAATGCGGTCGAGATCGGAGCGGGCGCGTTTCGCGTTGGCGCCCAGCCGATCCAGTTTCGCAACCATACGGCGTTGTTCAGGGCGGGGAGGAAGCAAGAAACTGTGAGCAAGAAACGGCCCGCGATTTATGTGCTTCATGGTGCTGCCATGAAGATGCTCGCTTTCTTCCATCTGCCGAATCGCGACACGTGTTCCATGAAAAAGAAATTGCTGATCAACTAGGCGCTCGTCAGGAAAAACTTTGAAGATGTGTTGATTCAGTATCGCATCTTCACGATCCCAAATAAACGCATCTAGTGTAGCGGACCAGCTAACAAGGATATCTCCCTTCCGAACAATATACTTTTCTTCCACTTGCTTTTTAGTTCGGTTCATTGCCTTCTCAGGACTCGTTAAATTCTGAATCCTGATGATGGGAAATCCGGCTTCGCCCCAATCCTGCGGCTTGAACGCGACACCGTTAAGGTAATTGGCGACAGCGCCAACCGTTGTTGTTGCCCAGCCTTTCGGTAGTCCGCTCATTGCGCCGCCTCCACGATCACCACATCATTTTCTTCAAGCTCTTCGCTCAATATCTCGATGTCGGTCAGCGCACTTTTGAGGTGGCTGAGGATCGCGGCGATCAATTCCTCCGGCTCACTCAAGGAATCTTCGGGGTCTCCCGACGTGTCCCGCAACCAGGCGATGTCCAGATTGTCGCCCCGCGCGGCGATGTCTTCGCGGCTAAAGCTCCGGAAGCGTCCCAGTTCGCCTTCGTCCTCGCGGCGAGCACGGCCGAATGGATCAATCCCAAAGGCCCTTTCGAATTCGGCAAAATGCTCTCGCGTTAGCGGGCTGGTCTTGCCGAAGCCTGGCATATTGGCGCGCAGATCGTAAATCCAGACATTCTTCGTCTGGCCGCTATCGGCATCGCCTTTGGTAAAGAAAATCACATTGGTCTTGACGCCTTGGGCGTAGAAAATGCCGGTGGGCAGGCGCAAAATTGTGTGCAAGTCGCACCAATCCATCAGCATGCGGCGCAACTCCCGCCCTCGCCCGTCTTCGAAAAGGACATTATCCGGTACGACGACGGCGGCTCGTCCGCCTGGTTTCAGCGCACGAATGCAATGTTCGACAAAGGGCAATTGATAGGAGGATACAGTTGCGGTGACGGTGAGATCATCGCGGGAAGGCCGCCCCCCGGCGGGACCGAAGGGCGGATTGGTGAGAACAAGATCCGCCTTCTGCAAGCCACTTCCAGCTGGCGCAAGTGTGTCGCCAAGCTCGATGTGCCAGCTTTCGATGCCATGCAAAAAGAGGTTCATCAGCAGGAGGCGATAAACCCCCTCGACATTCTCCATGGCGTTTAGCGCCTGGTGGAACTGAAACTCTTGCTGCTTGGGCGAGAGTGAAAAGAAGTCATCGGTCGCCGCCTTCATGCCCCGGTTTGCGGCGATCAAAAAGCCACCTGTGCCCGCAGCAGGATCCTGAATGACCTCGCCGGGCTTGGGCTTCATTAGCCTGACCATGACATCGATCAGCACGCGCGGCGTAAAATATTGGCCGGCTCCGCGCTTGGTTTCTTCGGCGTTCTTTTGCAACAGGCCTTCGTACAGGTCCCCGAAGGAATCGCGTTCCTCGGAAAACCAATGCAGATCATCAATAGCGGCAACAAGCTTGTCGAGGTTGACCGGTTCGCGAATGAAGGTCGCGGCGTTAGCAAAGATGGCCTGGACCCCGCGCTCACGTTTCTTCTGGGGATCGCCAAGATCGGCAAGGATCTTCCGGTAGAGTGCCAACCGTTGGACGCCCTCCTCGGCAATAAGATCGGCCCAGCGTTCCCCTTCCGGAATTTTTCCCTCTTCAAGTTTCCTCTCCGCCATCATCTTGAGGAAGAGGAGATAGGTCAGCTCGGTCACGTATTGCTGATAGGTAATGCCGTCCTTGCGTAACACAGCACAAAGCCGCCAGAGCTTATTGACCAGGTCGGAGGACGGATTCATGAGTGTTCTCCCAAAGAGGCCCGTTAGCTGGCGCGGCCCCAGATCGCTTCGTTAAGATCTGCAAGGACATCTTGCAGATTATGACCAAATTCGGCGTCCACCGCCTCGAAGCCGCCTTGTGCTGCAAAAGCAGGCTCTGAGAGAATTGCGCGGTCGCCGACCGGCTTCTCCTTTAATACCCGACCAATGCGGCGCAGCCATTGCTTTTGCTTGGGCGTCCAGTTTTTTGACGCTTCAATTTTCGCCAATGCGGAATCCACGCGCGCGGCATAGGGCACTAGCGGATCCCCCAAAGCCGCCTGGCGGACAAAGCCGATGATGTGAGCGGCTATATCGGCATTGCGAGCGCGGCCATAGGCGCGACGCAGGTTGGCTTCTGAAAAGCCGTGCTCGTCAAGTTCCGCCGCAAGCTCTTTGAGTTCCTTACGGGTGAGTTCGCGGGGTTTCTGGGTTGCAGCAACGAGAGCGGGTGAAGCGTTCATATTCTCGCGAATAAATCGCTCGAAGGCGGAGATGTAATCTTCCGGACTAGCCGCGCCTTCGAAAACGTCTTCTACCGAGACCAGCTCATCCGCATGGGCGGATATGAAGACACCCTGATCCCGCGTCGCTCGGCGAAGGCCGGACGCCACAGTCAACGCCGCTGCCTGACTTTGCAGCCAATTCGGGGCCTCGTGGGCCGGCATCGTTCTCAGACGCGTCAGAAAGGCCTCTGGTGTCTCGGTCGATGCACGTTCAAAAGCCTCACGCTGCTGTTCGGAAAAATGTTTGATCGCACGTCGCAGACGAACAATGATCTGGTCGCGAACATAAATACGATCTTCATCTGTCGGTGCGCGCATAAAATCGGAGACCAAGGTCTCCAGCGAGATATTTGCATCAACAATAACGGGGCGCATGTCGGTGACAACTTGTAAATTGGCGTAGATGTCTACTGCATCAAAGATACGGAAAATCTCCTTCCCAATTCCATCCGAGCGGCGTGTCGCGCGACCAATCATCTGGTCATAAAGAATGCGGCTGTTGACGCGGCGGACAAAGACCAAGTTGCATATATCGGGAATGTCAACGCCCGTTGTCAGGAGATCAACGGTAACAACATACTTCGGACGCGGGTTATTTCGAAATGCTCGTATCAGATCAGTAGGACGATCGACCGTATCCTTACCTGTTATCTTCAGAACAAGATCATGCGGCTGTGGACCGTATTCGGCCTCGAGAGCTTTTTGCAATTGAACTACGAGGGTATCCGCATGGTCATTGCGAGCAGCAAACAGGAGCGTCTTGCCCGGCGCCGAAGGCGAGATTTCCGAAGCGACAGCCTCCGCGACAACCCTGTTGAATTCGACTGAATAGACCTTTTTGTTGAATTCCTGGATTTCGAAATCAACCTGATCGGGTGTTTGGAATAGATCGATCTGACCCGTATGCGGATCGATGATTTCTACCTCTTCTCCAGATTCAAACGTAATGCCTGCCATTGCGAGTGCGGTCTTAATGCGGCGAGGCGGTGCATGATCGATAAGGTAGCCTTCCACCACGGCTTGCCGATAGGAATAGCGATAGACTGGCGCGCCGAAAATCTCCGCTGTGTGTAGGGCGGGCGTCGCGGTCAGAGCGATCTTAGTCGCGTCGAAATAGTCCAGCACTTGACGATATTTGGACAAATAATCGTCAAGTGAACGGAATTCGAGGTCTTCTTCGCGCAGTTCTGCATCGAGCGTATAGCCGCGATGGGCTTCATCAACGACTATGCAATCGTAGGTGCCAGGCGTCGGGCGTTCATCGTCTTTTTCTGCTGAAAAGACCCGTCTAACCATGGCTTGAACAGTAGCGACTTGGACCCGGTCCTCTTTCTCCGGAAGCCTCTTGTCGAGGTCGGCAACATTGTAGCTCTCAGAAAATTTCAACAGGCCCTCAAGCTCAGTATTCGCGAGAGCCTGCAAGGCCTGCTCGCCCAACGCGTTTCGGTCCACCAGAAATAAAATGCGACGGAAACGCTTGTGCTTGAGCAGGCGATACATGAGTGCGATGCAGGTGCGGGTTTTACCCGTACCTGTAGCCATAGCGACCAGAATTTCGCGCTGACCGCGCTGCAAAGCGCTTTCGATGGCTTTGACGGCGCCTTGTTGGTAAGGCCATAGCCCAGCGTAATCAAAAGGCTCGGTCGCGAGACCTGGCGCATCAGTGTTTTGCGCCAACTTATCTTTCAAATCTTGCGGACTGAACCAGTCGCTCAAGGCGATTGGGAGATTAGAGTCGCGTCGAGCATCCCGAAACCAGATGCCTGACTTAGTCAGCATCTGCTTGACGTAAGGCCGACCATTGGTTGCGAATACAAAAGGAATGCCGCCGGGAGCTTCGCCCACAAGTGTCGAGGGTAGTTTCTGGCCTTCCACCAGGGAGATGTCTTTGGCGTATCGCGCTGCCTGTATCAGAACAGCCGGTACATCTTTTTTTGTGCGCTTGGCTTCGACAACACCGACGCATTGTCCATCGATGAACAGAGCATAATCGACTGGGCCTGTCGCGGTTGGCCACTCGGCAATGGCGATAGCGAGCGCTTCGCCGGGCCGGGTTCCCGCACTGTAACGCAGCCGCGATGAATCAACAGTCCAACCAGACGCCGCCAACTTGGAATCGATCAGGACTCGCGTGTCCGCCTCGTCCATTTCGATGGCAGCGTCAGCGGTTTCCGCCGCTTGAGCCTGTTCGGCGACTTGTGTCGGCGCAAGCGTTTGCGCCTCGGCACGCAGGCGGTCCAGGGTGCGCTGAACCTCATCCCTTGCTGCAGCCTCTTCCGCGGCTAGCCGCTCCCATTGAGCGCGCTCATCCGCCTCACGCTTAGCGAGGCTTTCGGCATCTAAACGGGCTTGAGCAGCCTCTTCGGCCTCGCGGCGAGCTCGTTGTGCGGCGTCTTCCGTCTCAAGCAACTTGGCCTGAAGGCGCGTAATTTCCTGAGCGAGGGGAGCCGTCGCATCCTTTGGCGGCGGCGGAGGGAAAAAGGGGCCAGGGTTAATGTTGCGATCCGGCCCATAGCCTCGCATAAACCACGCGCCAAGTTGTTGCGCGAGCTTCAGCCCGGTCAAAGCCTGTGCTGGCGTGCCCGCATTTTCGTGGATGGCGGCATTTCCGACTCTGCGGAGAAAATGAAAAACATCGCCGGCTTGCCGAGGCAGTGGTCCCTGCTGCTGCAAATCGCGAAGGATTTCATCGAAATTGGCGCGCCGCTCCAGGGCGATGCCGTTCCGCGCGGCCACCGACTTCGCCATATACTCCGCAAATTGGCGCAGCTTTGCTAGCGAAGTGGGCGCATCCTGATGAAAGGCCCATTCCGCCAACGCGCCCAAGCGGGCGAGTTCAGGTTCGAATTTCTCCAAAAAAGAGAAGTTGGGTGAGGCGGGATTCACGGCGGGAGAAGTGTCCGACGAAGCTCAGCTATAGATTGCAATCAGCAGCCCGATCCTGCAAGCGCATTCCGCAATGACCTCGACTGAGGCTTTCTGCGTCGCAGAAATGGAATAGGTTCTTACTCGAGCCTTCCGTTACTGGAGGCTGTCGAATGATCAGTCGAGTATCTCAAACGCGAAAGCATCTCAGATGCTCGCCTGGGATGGCGTAATGGATGCGCTTGCCGTGGCACGAACCGCTCAACGGAAATGCGCAAGGCGCCGGACGCGTGTGGATCCGGTCTACTATGTTGTCGAAATACAGGATTGGGATTGGAGCTTCTCGTTCGGCGTGACTAAGCCTCCACTCCGCGAGGGCCCGTATGGAGACTATCGCCATTTGGTCGTAAAAGGGAAGCTCCTGCGGCCATCGAAGGTCAAAACGGAGACGGTCGAACTCAGTTTCTTGCCGGATCAGAAACTAAACGAAGGGAGGCGGGAGCATGATCCGCCGCCGCCCTCGATTGGCGCGCTTAGTCTTCACCGTGGTCATCTGTCCGGTGTTTTTGGACTACCGGCGGACGCGCTGCCCCTTCTGCTGACAATGGCAACAGCTGGTCATTTGCGATATGTCATCTTGCTGGGCGCACCATTTCGCTACGGCCACGCCAGCATTAAGAACTTCCGGTTTGAAATGAAGGTCGAAGAGGACGATCTGCCGGGCGACCCCTAGAAGATTGGGCCTTTTGGGACTGCCCGCGACGAAAGCTGGGAAAAGAACCGGCTACCGCGCCCCGAGGAACATTACAGTATTAGCGCGCAACGCCACTGCTCAGTGATCTGGACAGACTTGGCAGCGGACGCGCATCCCGCAAATCAAGATTTCTCAATAAAATCAATGGTGCCGCAAGAGGGAATCGAACCCCCGACCCTCTCATTACGAATGAGATGCTCTACCAGCTGAGCTATTGCGGCCCACAGCCCTTATAGACCGCTGAGGGCCCGGGCTCGACTCGGCGAACCGCCGATCGGGCTTCTCAATAAGTCAGGTTGGCCCCATTTGGCAACATGGCGATGGTGCCGCCCGGCGCCGTGTCCACGGGTGCGGCGATGAGCTCCTTCTCCCTCGGAGCGTCCGGGGCCAGTGTCTTTTACCGGGTCGGGAGCGTCGGCTCGGGGAAGACCTCAAATTCCGGGATATTGCTCGCGTTTCGCCCGGCTCGAGGCGCCGGCCGGATAGCTCACAGCAGAACTATCGGCGCGGCGCTCAAGACGACATGCGCGATAAAGAATTTCTACGGAAGCTCAATGAGGATCATTTCAGCCAAGGGGAGTTGGCGCGGGCTTATTGGCGGGCCGAGGCTTCCTTTTTATGTTCGGACGCACGTTCAGCCAGGTTTTTACCACTTCGAGTTCGCCGTTATCGGCCTTGCGTTTTGCCGCCAATAGGATCTCTCTAATTTCTTGTTCGACATTATTGAAGGGTAAATTGCGCAGCTCTTCGAGTTCGTTGTCGGTCAATTCGTCTCCGCCGTACTTTTCCTCGACTGATGTGAGTGCGTGGCCGAGAAGCAGATTTCGGTGACGAGAAGGCAACCTCAAGAGATCGTAGAAGGCGGCCCTTGTGTGTCTTAGACTATAAAGTGTGAGACCCTTGCGCTGGAAGCCATGATGCGTCTTTAGGTATTGCCAGCTTTTTGTGAAATATTGACCGGGCTTTCTCTGACCTGAGGGCTTAACGTAGTCAGCGCCCCACTCTGGAAACAAGCGCAAAGTCCCTGCACGCTCTAGATCGGCTTTCCGGGCGATCAGTCCAAGATCGATCAGGACAGAAAAAACCGGAATTTTGCGCTTCGCATTTTCAGTTTTCCGTTGGATCTCCTTGTCATCCGGATCGACGTCCAAGTCGAAGATCCACTTTCCGTTTCCATCCTTCTTAATATCCGATGTGCGAAGCGAACATATCTCGCTGGGGCGCATGCCCGTGAAGAACATGATGACGTAAGCCCAATACAATTGGTTCTGGACAAACTGATTGCCTTCAATCCAGAAATTCACTTTCGAAGCGCAGCCTGTGAACAAAGGAAGGGTGAACAGGCGGAGAAGCTCTTCGTTCGTGAATTGGGCGCGGGACTGAGCCTTGCGCAAAAAGTTCTTCGGAAGCTTTTTGAAGACTGGTGCTGGACCACTGTAGATTTTTTCTTCGCGTAGCCAGCTGAAGAACTGCTTCAGGTTCACATGCCAGACTTTTACACGAGTGACACTCATAGGCCTGAGGCCGTTCCAGCCGTGTTTCGCAGCGTAGTCATGTCGGGTTTTAAGCGAATGTCGGCTTTCTTTGGGGATACCCTGCAGATTGGGTATCTTGGTTAGGGCCTGGTCCAGGGCAGAAAACATTTCCACTGTCAGTGAATTGACGGGAATGTCGCCGACAGAGTCGATCAGGAAGTCGATCACCGGTCCGGCGTCCTCGTCAGCGCGGCGATCGCCGTTATCATCGTTTTTGAAACCGAGGTAGCTCTCTTTCGCCTCTGACAGGCGCTTGCCCGGCGCCGCCGCGCGAACTGGCAAATTGGTTGGCGACAGAGTTCTCGCGGAAGTGTCACGCCATTGCGCCGCCGAGTTGCCGGAGATTGACGCAGCCGGGGCTGCAAAGGCCGAGTCGGAATTGGCAGGGCGCCGCACGTTTTCAAAATAATGTGCCGCTATGTCCTGCGCTTCAGATCCATAGAGTTCGTTGGAAGCACATCGGTAGGCCGCGTCTTCGACATCCTCGCCATTTTCCTTGGCGTTGGCCATGGCTTCTTCATAAACCCACTCGCGACCGTGGTTATAAAGGAGTGGCGACCGATAGGATTTGAGGAGTTTGTTATCATCCTCCTCATTGAGGGGCTCCGGATAGAATTCGGCATCGGCGGTCACGAGGGCGCCGAGATGGATTTGCGCTTCCTTGAGTTCGGGCAGCCGCCGATACAGGGTCGCATATTCGATCGGGCAGGGATCCGCTTTCGTCCATTCATCCAAATAATCTTGAATGCGGTAGAGAACTGCGAGGCGCAGGCGCATGTCCCAGTTGGACGGCGCGGGGCCAATCCGCATGAATTCGTCAATTTGGGTGAGGACGGAGTCGATCAGCTGTTCGACCGTCTTGGCGTCTTTCATATCCAACAACCAGCGGAGATAGGGCAGAATGGCCCGTTGCGCTTGCCGAGCCTTGGTTGTGGACAATGAACAGCGCCATAATTTTGTGCCGGCGCCGAAGGCACGCGGCAGGCGGATTTGGAGATAGTAAACGCCAGCTTGACGGCGGCTGATGTAAGTGAACTTTGGCATGATGCGGACGGCCTATTCAGGTGGCCGCCGCTGTGAGTCGGAGGTGTGAGACACGAATGTGATACGTCTCACAGCGGCGGGGTGCCGCGCGACTATTTTCTATTTTATTTCAATCGGTTATGGCTGACTACCTTGATGGTAGCGGAGGAGGGACTCGAACCCCCGACACAAGGATTATGATTCCTCTGCTCTAGCCGGCTGAGCTACTCCGCCCCGAAATGCCTCGCAGGACTTGCACGGTGTCCGCGCAATGCGATGCGCTTTCCCAATATGGGGAGGCCGCGGTATAGGCCGCGGCTGCTAAGAGTGTCAAGGCACCAAGCCCGTTTCGCCGCGCCGGTTTGTGATCCGCCGAGAGCCGGGCGTCAGTGTCGCTCGGCATTCGCCAAAGCCGGGGTATGGGCGTGGGCTGCTGCCTCGGCGGCCGATTCGGTCGCACTGATGAAACCGCCGCCCAAAACCCGGGCATCGGTCAAATCCGAGGCATAGAAGACGCAAGCCTGGCCCGGCGCGACGCCGTCTTCGTCGGTGGCGAAATCGACATAGGCTTCGTCGCCGTCGAGATGTAGGAAGCCGGGGACCGGTGGCCGTGTCGAGCGGACGCGGACGAAGAGATCGCGGCCGTCGCGGGCGATATCGGCAAGCGTGCCGTCACCAATCCAATTGAGGCTGCGCAAACGGGCGCGGCGGGTCGCCAGCGCCGAACGCGGGCCGACGATGACCTCCGCCTTGGCGGCATCGAGCTTCACGACATAAAGCGGCTCGCCGGCGGCGGCGCCATGCGCGCTGAGGCCGAGGCCGCGGCGCTGGCCGATCGTGTAATGGATCACGCCGGAATGCTCGCCAAGCACGCGCCCATGGATATGGACAATATGGCCGGGAACGGCGGCCTCAGGCCAAATCCGCTCGATGAAATCGCTGTATTTGCCGCTCGGCACAAAGCAGATGTCCTGGCTGTCGGCCTTGTCGGCCACGAGGAGGCCGTGGCGACGCGCAAGCTCGCGAACGTCGGATTTCTGCATTTCGCCGAGCGGAAAGCGCAGCAGTTCGAGCTGCGCCTTGGTCGTCGCAAAGAGGAAATAGCTTTGGTCGCGGCCCACATCCAAGGCACGATGCAGCTCGCGGCCGCCGTGTCCGTCCGGACGCGACGAGACATAATGGCCGGTTGCCAGCACATCGGCGCCGAGATCGCGCGCCGTATCGAAAAGATCGGCGAATTTGATCTCGCTGTTGCAGGAGATGCAGGGGATCGGCGTCTCGCCTTCCGCATAGCTTTGCGCGAAACGGTCGATCACCTTTTTGCGGAAGCGATCTTCATAGTCGAGCACGTAGTGCGGGATATCGAGCTGCGCCGCGACGCGGCGGGCATCATGAATATCCTGGCCGGCGCAGCAGGCGCCTTTGCGATGCTCGGCGTCGCCGTGATCATAGAGCTGCAAGGTCACGCCGATGACCTGATAGCCCTGTTCTTTCAGCAGTGCCGCGACGACGGATGAATCGACGCCGCCCGACATGGCGACGACCACCCGCGTCTCCGCCGGCGGCTTGGCCAAATCGAGGCTATTGCGGAAGCCGGGCGTCGGATCGCTCATTAAACCTACTCTCGCCCAAAGATGTGCGGCATGGCCATTTGGAGCCGCCAGGGCCGCCAATGGTTCTCATCGCTGGGGACCTCCTCAACATACGGCAGTATATGGCATTCCGGTCCCGCATTGCGAGGTCGGCGGGCATGCGCTCGCCGGTGCGCACCCGTCATCTAAACCAGCCGCCAGAACGAATGCAATCGACGATTCGGGCCGCGCTCCGCGGCACGCCCGACGGCAGAGACTAAGATCTGTTTAGAGATTATTTCCAATTCTTAATAACTTGCTGTGCTGTTGTTTCAAGGCGGCACGAAAGGCGAAGCAACGCGGCCGCGATCTCTAAATAATTACCTAATAAGTCAAGAAGATATAACGCAAAAGCGGCCGAAGGGCTTAGCTCATTCTTAAACTACGTTTTCTAGTATCTCCAATACGAGAGCGTAAGTTGAGTAAGTGAGTTTTGGAAATGGTCGAACCGCTTCGCCCGAAAGTTAAATACGTCATCGGGCCGGATGGCAGCCCCCTAACCGTGGCCGATTTACCGCCCGTGACGACCAAACGCTGGGTCATCCGCCGCAAAGCGGAGGTTGTCGCTGCTGTGCGCGGCGGCCTCATCTCGCTTGAAGAGGCCTGCAGCCGTTACGCCTTGACGGTCGACGAATTCCTCTCCTGGCAAATGTCGATCGATCAGCACGGCCTTGCCGGACTGCGCACCACCAGGCTCCAGCAATACCGCATCTAAGCGCTGCAAGGCCCCCGGCGTCAGGAGACGCCGGCGGGATTCCCGCTTTTTCCCTTCCGCAAATCCTGGCCTTTCGTCTCGCGGGCTCGGCCCGACGCGGGCTCGTTGTGGCTGATCGCTTCGGCGAGCTTGCGCCGCTCGAAAACGATGATCACCAGGACTGCGAAGGCGAGCGGCACGATCAGATATAACATTCGGAAGACGAGCAGCGCGGTCAGCACTTTGACCGGCGCCATGGCCGGCATTGCCTTAATGAAAAGAAGCTCGAAAACGCCCAACCCGCCCGGCGCATTCGAGGCGAGCGCTGCCGAAAATGATGCGATGAAGACGGCGAGAACCGCGATGAAGCCCGGATTTCCGTGTTCGGGCAGGGCGAAATAGATGATGCCGGCCGCGCCGATGAGTTCCATCGAGGAGGCGAGGAATTGCCGCAGCGCGATTGTCGGGCTGGGATATTCGATGCGAAAACTGCCGAGCCGAAACGGCGCCAATCTGAAAATCGAGCCGATTGCATAAGACGCGACCACGCCGAGGCAGATCACGCCGAGCGTCCGCGCCGTGGTCGGATTGGTCAGCACCTTCGGCAAAAGACCGCTGAGACGGTGCAATTGCGCCGGATCGCAGACCAGGATCACGCCACCGATCAACAGCACGCCGAGTCCGAAGGTCAGCGAGCAGAGGGCGACCAATATGGTGATTTCGCCCGGCGTCAGACCTTTGCTCGTATAGGCGCGGTAGCGGACGACCGCGCCGGACAGCACCGAAGCGCCGATATTATGGGCCAGCGCATAAGTCGTGAACGAACACAGCGCGATGAATGTCCAGGAGATGTGCTTTATGCCGAGATGCAGCAGCGCGATGCGGTCGTACCAGGCAAGCGCGGCGTAGGCGATCAATGTCGCGACCACTGCGAGCACGATCCGATAGGGCGGCAAAGCACAAAGATCCGCCCAGAGTTTGGAGAAGACCGCCTCGCCTTGAAACTGCCGGTGGAGCAGGAAGAGGGCCACGATGACCGCGGCGACGCCGACAAGAGGCCAGACAAATTCAAGAAAACGCTTCATAGGCCTCCCAGAGGATGGAGATCGGACGGTCCGACCCCTGCCTAGCGCGCTTACCGGCGCAGGACGCTGCCCCTCTCTTCAACCCGGCAGTACTAGCAAGGTTTGGCAGGCGCGCTCCACCTCTTTCTGGTCATGGTTGCCAGAAGGCGCCAGCCATTGTACCGGCGCGGCGTGCGACCGAATCGCGGCATTCTTAGGTCGGGCCCTGCGACAGATCGGCCAGATTCGCAGCCAGAAAATTCGCAGGCTGGTGGTTCAGGCCTGCGCGGCCCGCAAGCCGAGGTCGAGGTTGCGCGGCTGATCGTTCAGGTCAGAGTTCCGCTCCGGGCCTTTTTCGCGGCCCTCCAGATTTTGCACCTTGCCGAGATCGGAGAGCGCCTCGTCGAGGCTCGTCCTGGCGTCTTCGAGCTGACCGCGCAATTCGGCGCCGGAGCGCAAAAGATTGTCGCGCCGCGCCCGCGCCGCCCGCGCATAGGTCGGGTAGGCAAAATGGGTAAGATCGGTGATGCCGGCGCGCTGCTCCTCGAGCGCGATCTCGCGATCGAGATCGGCCGCCATCCGGGCGAACTCGTTGATCATCAACTCGATCTGCGCCAGCCTGCGCCGCTTTTCCTCAACGTGGAAACGCTTCAGGCGGACGAGAGAATCCCGCGATTTCATCATAGTGGCAGCTCCGAAGCGCAGGTTGTTGCTTGTGTTTTTTTACAACTCACGCGAGACCCATTCACTATGGCGGACTAAAGTTGCCGCTTCCTTACTGAATTCAATCTCGTATCGCGGACTGGGGACAAACCGGATCTCCTGCCGAGCTTCCTTATGTTATAAAAGTGCTAGTGATTCGGGCTCCGTGTAACCCTTCATTAACCCGAAAGCTTAAGAATTAAGCCAAGAGCACATGCCGCGTCCGGTTGGCCGACCGGGCGAAAGCCGGCATATGCGACAGAAGAAGTGTATCGGTCCGGTGCTTTTCGGCACAACCGCGTCAAACTGAGGTTTTGTTAACCATTGGACGTTAACTTTAAGGAATTGGTTGCATTGCTGTGCCTGTAAGGGCTGCAACGCACCAATGAGGGCAGGGCTGGGAGCCTCACATGCGGGTGCTATTGATTGAAGACGACAGCGCAACCGCGCAGAGCGTCGAATTGATGCTCAAGTCCGAGAACTTCAACGTCTATACGACGGATCTCGGCGAAGAAGGCATCGACCTTGGCAAGCTCTATGACTACGACATTATCCTTCTCGACCTGAATCTCCCTGACATGTCCGGCTATGAGGTGCTGCGCACCCTACGCGTCGCCAAGGTCAAAACCCCGATCCTGATCCTGTCAGGTCTGGCCGGCATCGAAGACAAGGTCAAAGGTCTCGGCTTTGGCGCCGACGACTATCTTACCAAGCCGTTTCATAAAGACGAACTCGTCGCCCGCATTCATGCCATCGTGCGCCGCTCGAAAGGCCATGCGCAATCGATGATCACGACCGGCGATCTCGTCGTCAATCTCGACCAGAAGACGGTCGAAGTGGCCGGCAACCGCGTGCATCTGACCGGCAAGGAATATCAGATGCTCGAACTGCTTTCGCTGCGCAAGGGCACGACGCTGACGAAAGAGATGTTCCTCAACCATCTCTACGGCGGCATGGACGAACCCGAGCTGAAGATCATCGACGTCTTCATCTGCAAATTGCGCAAGAAGCTCGCCAATGCCAGCCACGGCCGCAATTACATCGAGACCGTCTGGGGCCGCGGTTATGTGCTGCGCGAGCCGTCTGAGGATGACGAACTGATCCCGGCTTAAACACGCCACTTCTTCCAAATAAAAAAGGCGCACCGCTTTCGTGGGGCGCCTTTTTGCATCGCAGCGTGGCGATCGGGCTGCGCAATTTTACGACTGGCTTGCAACGAGGCGCAGCGGCACGCGGGCCGGGGTCATTGTCGGGCGCTTCGGCACATTGATCGAGCGATGCTCGTCATGCGGCACGAAGGCATCGGTCAGACCGATGACGGTCTCGGCGGCGCCCATGATAAGATAGCCGTCCTGCGGTATGACCCGCGCCATTTTCTCGAGCACCGCCTGCTTCGTCGGCACGTCGAAGTAAATGAGCACATTGCGGCAGAAGATGACGTCGAACCGGCCGAGCTCGGTGTAATCCGACAAGAGATTGAACTGCTGGAATTGGATGCGCGAGCGCAGATATTCGTTGATCCGCCAGCGGTCACCTTCTTGGCGGAAATAGCGAAGCAGCTGTGCGATCGGCAGGCCGCGCTGGACTTCGAACTGGCTGTAGAGCCCTTCGCGGGCAGCCGCGATGACACTGTGCGAAAGATCGGTCGCGACAATTTCGATCTCCCAGCCCGATAGCCGCTGGGCTTCCTCGTCCAAGAGCATGGAGAGCGAATAAGGCTCTTGGCCAGTCGAGCAAGCGGCGCACCAGATGCGAATGCGGCCGATGTCCTTGCGCGCTTCGAGCAGCGCCGGCAGGACGATTTTGCGGAAATTGTCAAAAGGGGTGCGGTCGCGGAAGAAGAAGGTCTCGTTGGTAGTCATCGCATCGATGACTTCGCGCGACAGGTCGGGTTCGAACCCCGCGACCAGCCGCGACACCAGCGTCTCGAGATCGGCAATGCCAAGGCGTTGCATGAGCGGTTGCAGCCGGCTTTCGGCCAGATAGGCCTTCTCGGAATCAAGCGAAATGCCGGTCGCGCGATATAGATAAATCCGGAGCGTATCGAAAGCCGAACTCATGAATTTTTCTCGTGCGCAGAAAAGGGACGAAACAAACCGCAAATCGTCGGTCCAATAGCGGTGACCGACAAAACCGCATGGGCGAGGCCTTCATTGACCACCGAACGGGGCATTCCCCAGACCGTGGAGGAGGCGGCATCTTGCGCAATGATCATGCCGCCTGCGGCAACGATCGCGCGCGATCCGGCGAGCCCGTCGCTTCCCATACCCGTCAGCACAATACCAATCACTTGTTCGCCATAGGCGCGTGCAGCCGTGCGGAAGAGAACATCGACGGATGGCTTGCAGAAATTTTCCGGCGGATCGTCGACGAGCGCTACGAATCCCGTGCCGCCGAAGCGGCGCACGCCGAGATGAATATTGCCGGGCGAGATATAGATATTGCCTTTTGCGACCTCTTCGCCGTGCTTGGCGGGATGCGTCGGCAGTCCCGTCACGCGCTCGATATGGCTCGCGATGACTTCGGTGAATTCGGGCGGGATATGCAGGACGATGAAGACCGGCACTTTTTCGATCGCCGGAATAAGTCCTTTGAGAACGATGGAGAGCGCCTGCGGGCCGCCGGTCGATGCGCCGATAACGATGATGCGTGGACCTGGATTCGCGAGCCGCCCGGCGCCGAAGTCGGGCGTCGGCGACGCCAAGCGAAAACTTGGCGTGCCTTGCCGATCGGGTGCCTGTAACTGCGACATGTGCCTTGGACCGCAGAAAGTATGGACCGCAGAAGGTTGACGCCAGCGCCCTGCGCCCGGCGTTCAGATGAGGCCGATCTCTTCGAGCTTCGACTGCAGAATCTGCTTATCGAACGGCTTCATTATGTATTCGTCGGCGCCGGCATGAATGGCGCGGGCGATATGCGCGACATCATTCTCCGTCGTGCAGAAGACGACCTTCGGCCGCAGTCCGCCGGGCATCCGGCGCAATTCGCGCAGGAATTCGAACCCGTCCATCACTGGCATATTCCAGTCGAGCAGGATCGCATCCGGCATGACGGACGTGCAGGCGGTCAATGCTTTTTCACCGTCTTCTGCTTCGACGGTCTGGAAGTTGAGACCTTCGAGAATGCGCTTCGCGACTTTCCGGATGACTGTCGAATCATCCACGACCAGCACTTGTTTCATCTCATTCTCCGGCATGCTTGGCGCGTTGGAGCTGTTGCAGGTGCATGTTCTTCGCTTAATTACGCCGCTGAAATTCGAACACGGCGCTCATATCGAGTAGGGACAGAATCTGGTTGTCGAGCCGATAGACGGCCTCAGTCAGCCGCGCCCGGCGATCGTCGAGATGCGGCGGTATGGGGATGCGTTTTTCCGGATCGAGGACGATGACATCGCCCACTTCATCGACGACCAGCGCGAAATTTTCGCCGCGGTGTTCGATGCCGATGGCAAGGCGTGCTTTCGCGGACCGCGCATCGGCGATTTGCAGCCGGTGACGCAGGCTCACTGCGGTGACGATTTTGCCGCGCAGATTGACGAGGCCGAGCACCTCACGCGGCCCAAGCGGCACCGGCGTGACGGCCTCGATCTGAAAAATGGTCTGTACCCGGTTGACCGGCAGGCCGAAGATTTCGCCGCCGACGAAAACGATGAAGCAATATTCCTCATTTTCGAAGCGGAAGTTCCGTTCGATCGAATCGGGAAGCGCCGGGGACGAAAAATGGCTCATGCGGCGGCTCCGATGATGCTCGACTCGAGGCTGTGCCTGTTGAGATCATGCGCCTCGAGCAGCTTGCCCAATGTCTCGATCAGGCCGGTACGGTCGAACTTGCCGACGGCACCACGCATGCCGCATTCGGCCGCCGCCATGAGTACGGCGGGCGCTGCATGGGCCGCGAGCGCGACGATCGGCAGCGACGCATAGCGCGGATCGTCGGTGAGCTTGCGGGCGAGCGCGTAACCGCTCATGCCCGGCATATCAGTGTCGGTCACGACGGCATCGAAGGCGGCGCCCCTCTCGAACATCGTCAGTGCTTCGTCGCCCGAAGCGGCTGTCGTCACGCGGTAGCCGGCCGCGATGAGCAGCGGCGCCAGCATGTCGCGGAAGAATGGCTTGTCGTCAATGAGCAGGATGCGGAAGTGGTTGGCGAAGGCGCGGGTAAAGGCGTGCGGGCGGCCGAGCCGCATGAAATAAGTCGCGTCCAGAATTTCGACGACTTCATTGCGGATTTCGGCCGTGCCGATGACCGAAGGCGAGGCGCCGGAGATCTGTATGTCGATCTTGGTTTCGATGACGTCGAGAATTTCCTCGACGAGGAGGCCCATGCTCTCGCCGCCGATACCAAGGACAAGGACGGGATTGACCGATTGCAGCGAGGCCTGCTCGATCGGATAGAGCGGCACGAGCGGCATCAGCTGCCCCTGGTGCTGCACGACATACATGCCATCCGATTGCCGGATGGCCGATGAAGCGACGGATTCGATGCGCGCGATCAGCGAGAGCGGCAAACCCTTGGGCACGCCCGCGCCGGCGCGGAAGAGGACGAAGCGGGCATTCGTCTCAGCCGGCTCGAAGACCTCCGACAGACGCCCGCCTGCATAATCATTCGAGCGTTCGAAGCCGAGATGGCCGGCGATGCCAGTCGGATCGAGAATGAGCACGACCGAGCCGTCGCCGAGAATCGTATGGCCGGAGAAGACGTCGAGATGCGTCAGCGATGCGCCGAGCGGCTTGACGACGATTTCCTGGACATCGACGACGCGGTCGACAATGACGCCGAAGGCGCGCGAGCTGACGCGCATAATAATGACGAGGCTGCTGACCTCTTCCGGCGGCGTCGTGTCTTTCTCCGTATCGAGATCGAGCACCTGCCGCAAATCGACGACGGGGATGACTTCGTCGCGCAGACGCAGGACGAGGCTGCCTTGCACGGTCTCGACCGAATGGGCGCTTTCGGCATCGACGCCGACGGCTTCGATCACCGAATGCTGCGGCAGCACGAAATTATGGCCGGCGGCGGAAACGATCAGCGCGGGCGCAATGGCAAGCGTCAGCGGAATTTTCAGCGAAAAGCGTGTGCCGCGGCCGGGCGTCGTCATGATCGAGACGGAGCCGCCGATCGATTCGATGTTTTCGCGCACGACATCCATGCCGACGCCGCGACCGGAGATGCTGGTTACGACCTGCGCCGTCGAGAATGCCGGGGCGAAGATGAAGCGGCAGACTTCGTCATCCGACATCTGCTGCGCGTCCGCGATCGTGACGAGACCTTTGGCGATCGCCTTCTGCCTGATGCCTTCGACATCGAGGCCGCGGCCGTCGTCGGAAACATCGATGGTGATGTAACCGGCTTCATGTGTTGCGGTGACTTTGATCGTGCCTTCTTCGGGCTTGCCGAGCGCGATGCGCACATCCGGCGGCTCGATGCCGTGATCGGCGCAATTGCGCAGCAAATGGGTCAGCGGATCGCGGATGAATTCGATCAATTGCCGGTCGAGTTCGGTGTCGGCGCCTTCGGTCACGAGGCGCAGCTTCTTCCGCAATTCGACGGCGAGTTCGCGCACGAGACGCGGCAGGCTGGTGTAGAGACGCCCGACGGGCTGCATGCGGGCGCGCATGACAGCGTCTTGCAGATCGGAGGTCAGGGCGGAAAGCCGCTGCAGCGGCTGCTTCACCACCGCGTCTTCCTGATAGCGGGTGAGTTCCAGAAGCTGATTGCGCGTCAGCACGAGCTCGGAGACGAGCAGCATGATGCGCTCGAGCGCGCCGACGGCGACGCGGATCGTCTCCGGGCGGCTGGGATTGTTGGGGGCGGTCGGTGCCGCCGCGACCTCGACGACTTTCGGCGCGGCTTCCTGTGCCTCGACCTTGGTTGCGACGGACGGCAGGAATTCGGGATTTGCCGGCGCAATGAAGCCGAGCGTCGCGATCCGCAATTGGAGAACGTCGATCAGATCGTTGTCGTCGCCTTCCGGCTCCTTGGTGGTCCTTTCCAATGTGCCGAGAATGAATTTCACCCGGTCGACTGAGGCTAATATGGCCGACACAGTATCGGGCGTTGCCGGCGCGCCGTCGCGCAGCTTGCCGATCAGGGCTTCGGCGACATGCGTCAGATGCTCGAGTCGCGACAGACCGAGAAAGCCGCAAGTGCCCTTGATCGTATGGAAGAGCCGAAAGATCTTGGTGATCGTGTTTTTATTGGTCGGCTCGCGCTCGAACATCACGAGGAGCTCACCCGCCGCCTCGATATGTTCGTTCGTTTCGATCAGGAAATCGTTGAGAAGCTCGTCCATGGGTCCGCCTGGCCGCTGACGCGGGTACAGGCGACTATCGCCGGGATGGGTTAAAGACCTTTGAAAAAATGATTCAAATTGCGGTTCGCGTGCTGCAATCGATGCCGCCAAAAGGCGGAAAAACCGCGTTTTTGCGGCTCAGCCATATTCATTCTTATGAGAGTGATGGTGCGGCCGATGATTGGCCGCAGGCGCCTTTAGGCTGTGGCCGCCATCGCGGGCGCGGTTTCGGGTTCGGCTTCGATGCGAACCGAATCAGTCGCGGTGGTCAAAGAGAGCTTGAGATGAGCGGCCTGCGCCACGAGGCCCGTGTAATAGGCCTGGATTCCATGCGCATCGACGGCGTTCTCGCCGGTCACGCCTTCGAGCAGCTGCGGGACATGGCTGGCGACCCGCGCATTGGTGCCGGTCGCTTCGACGGCGATATGCGGCGCGTCCTCGCTGCCGGTGATCTTCACCTTGATGAGGCCGCCGCGCGGAATCGCCGCTGCGGCGATGAGACAGAGATTGAGAACGAGCTTGACCTTGTTCTTCGGCATCAGGACACGTGCAGCATCCCATTCCAGGCTCGTCTTTTCATCGGCCAGAAGGCCGCGTGCGACTTGTTCGGCGTCGCCTGTATCGATTGACGCACCGGCAGAGCCGGCCGCGCCAAAAGCCAGCCGGCAGAACTGCAGGCGCGCCGAAGCCGTGCGCGCGCTTTTTTTGATGAGGTCGAGCGCGAAGCCGCGCATCTCCGCGTCCTTCTCGTCTTCGAGCACCTCGAGTCCGTTGACGATAGCGCCGACCGGGCTGATGACATCGTGGCAGACGCGCGAGCACAAGAGCGCAGCCAAATCAAGAGAATCGAGCGCGAAACCGGTCATCTATTCCATCCGTGCTGTAAGGGGTTCGAAAAACTTGCCAGAGACGGGCTCGGCAAAGCCGATCAGGCCATTTTCCATGAAACCTCTATCGACAATCTTACTGCGCACAAGCATCAAAGACGATGCAGGCTGGCGTCTCATCCCCCGGGCATTTTGCCGGCTCATGCACGGCAAAATTATCCGCGAAAAGCTTTAAGATTGAGATAAAACCGCGACGCGACTCTTTTGGCGGCTCGTCCGTCATTTCCGAACCTGGGCTTTGCACTCTTGAGCTTCGACCTTGCTGTAAATGCGTTCAATCTCGATGCGATTGCCGAGATTTTCACGGAGATTGCGCATGATGCCGGAGCAGCGATCATGCGGATTTACGGCAGCGATGCGCATGCACGCATCAAAAGCGATCAGAGCCCGGTCTGCGATGCGGACGAAGCGGCCGAAGCCGTCATTCTCAAAGGACTTGCGCTGAAACTGTCGCAGATTCCCGTCGTCTCGGAAGAAGCAGTCGCCGCCGGAAAGCCGATTACGCAGTCGCCCTTCTTTATTCTCGTCGATCCGCTCGACGGCACGCGCGAATTTCTGGCGCGCAACGGCGAATTCACGATCAATCTCGCGCTGGTCGCCGATGGCGTGCCGCTCGCCGGCGTCGTCTATGCACCGGCGCTCGAACGAATCTGGAAGGCAGGCTCCGGGTCCTGGTCGGCACGGCTGGCGACGGATGCGACCTTGCCGTCGAAAGAGCAGTGGCATGCCATCCGCACGCGCGCGGCGCCGAAAGATGGTCTGGTTGCTCTGGCGAGCCGTTCGCATGCCGATCCGCAGACGGACACTTATCTGGCCCGTCTGCCGATTCGCGAAAGCCGAACCGCGGGCTCCTCGCTGAAATTCTGCTTCATCGCCGAGGGCGATGCGGACGTCTATCCGCGCTTCGGGCCGACAATGGAGTGGGATACGGCGGCGGGCGACGCGGTTCTGCGCCGGGCTGGCGGCTTGGTCGAGACGCCGGCAGGCGGTCCGTTGCACTACGGCAAGTTCGATGAAAGGCTGAAAAACGGTGCTTTCATTGCCTGGGGCGATTCATCTGTGGCTGCAACCTACAGCGGCGCAAATTCGGCATAATTTGCGTAATAGTCCTTTAACGATAAGCACCGATGAGTCGGGCAGATAGCCGGTTTCGAACCGGTCAAATACGGGGGAGATCTTCATGCGGGCATTCTCGCGCCGGGACCTCACGTTCAAGCTTGCGCTTTTGGCCGGCGGCTCTCTGCTGCCCGTGCCACTCAAAGCCGATACGGATCAGCGGCCGAGCGAATTCCAGCCCGAAGAGATCATCGAAAGCGGCCATAAATTCTTCGGTACGATCTCGCGCGGACTGGCGCAGGTGGTGGAAGAGGCGACCCGCCGCTGGGGCCGCCCCAACGGCTATATCCTCGGCCAGGAAGCGAGCGGCGCCTTTATCGGCGGCCTGCGTTATGGCGAGGGTACGATGTATACGCGCAATGCCGGCGACCTGCGGGTCTTCTGGCAGGGCCCGTCGCTTGGCTTCGATGCCGGCGCCGACGGCGATCGCACCATGATGCTGGTCTATAATCTGCCCGCGGTCGGCGCGATCTATACCCGCTACGGTGGCATGGATGGCTCTGCCTATTTTGTGGGCGGCTTCGGCATGACGGCGCTCATCGCCTATAATGTCGTCGTCGTCCCGATCCGCTCGGGCGTGGGCGCCCGGCTCGGCCTCAACGTCAGCTACCTCAAGTTCACCCAGCACCCGACCTGGAACCCGTTTTGAGGCCAGCCTGGCTTCAATTAGATTATTTCATAAAATCAAATAGTTGATTAGATTTGCAGGAGCGGTTATCCGCCCCATATATGGCTGCGGGAAAGCTGGAGGCGGGTGCATTTGGTGCTGGCCGCGTCTGATGGCATATTTCCTTCAACTATTTTCGGGTGAGCAAGGCGCGTGATCGAACAGGCTATGATCTTCGTGCTGGGGTTCCTGGTCGCAGGGCTCCTGGCGCTGGCATTCGTGCCAGCCGTTTGGGCCCGGGCCAATCGGCTTACCCGGCGCCAGCTCGAAATGCAGATTCCCCTGTCGGTGCAGGAAATCCTGGCCGAGCGCGATCAGCTGCGCGCCGAATTCGCGGTTGAGCGCTGCCGGCTCGATCAGCGCGTCGACCATTTGAACGATCGCCATGCCGCCGATCTTGCGCAATTGGGCCAGCTTTCCACCCAGATCAGCCAGTTGCAGGACGAGGTCGCGGCGAGCGCACAGGCGGTGAAGGAGAGCGAGGCGGCCACGGCTCGCGCCCGCAGCGAACTCTTGGCGACGCAGGCCGAACTCGGCGCCGTCAATAAAGCCTTCTATGATGCCGAAGGCCTGCTCGAACGGCGGCAGGTAGAATTCCTTGAATATGTGCGGATGCAGGAGTCGATGAAGCTCCTTGCCGAAGCGCGCTTTGCCGCGCTGGCCGCTTCCGATGCGCGCGTCGCCAGCCTCGAACTGCGGCTCGGCGACGTCAGCCGCAATCTGATCGAGGCAGAACAGAAGATCACCCAAAAGGAACTACACGCGCGCAGTCTCACTGATGCGATGGGCGGCGTCCGTCAGGACCGCGAACATGCAGAGAGCAAGAACGCTCGCCTGCAAGAGCGCCTCGACTTCGAAATCCGCCGCACGGCGCAATTGACCGAAGAACTCGACGCCCAGCGGCGTCAGCATGACGATGACCTTGCCCAGCTCCGCAGCATGATGGTCAAGGTCAATATCGGCGAAACCGCGATGGAAGACGCGAAGCGCCGCGAGAAGGATATTCTCGCGCAGCGCGATATGCTGGTCGACCGCGCCCGCGAGGCCGAACGCGCGGCCTCCGACAAATATGTGCATCTACGTTCGGAATTCGCCGCCATGCAGGGCGCGCTCGACGTAGCGCGGCAGCGTTGCTCGGAGCTCGAAAGTCGGCTGGCGCGGCACACTGCAGCAGCCGAACAGAAGAGCGCTGCCGCCGTGCCCGGACCGTCCGAGGACATGACCTTGCTGCGGCAGAGCATCCGCGATGTCGGCGAATCAATCGTCAAAATGATGCGGGCCAACGGCAGCGGCGATGCCGCGGCCCATGCGCCCACGGCACCCGCCGCACCGGGGCGGCTGCCGCAGGCGACCGTGCCGCAATTGCTCAAGCCGGAAGCGGAACGCGTCGGCAGCCCCGAACCGGAACCGACATCCTAAAATTTCATCTCACAAAGGCTTGCGGCGGCGTTCGACGATCAGCGGCATGCCGCCTTGCGGGCGGAGCGTAATCCGCTGCAGCGGCCGCACAGTGTGATGCGGCGCCGGCAGCACGCGGAACCTACGCAGAATATGCGACAGCACGATCACGGCTTCCTGCAAGGCGAATGACGCGCCAATGCAGATCCGCGGCCCGGCACCGAACGGAAGATAGGCGAAACGGTCGATCTTCTCGCGTTCGCCGGGCAGGAAGCGGCGCGGATCGAAGACATCCGGATCTTTCCAGAGGAGCCGGTGCCGATGCAGAATCCACGGCACGATCATCACAAGCGTGCCTTTGCGGATGCGCCTGCCGAGCAGATCGTCTGGCCCGACCGCTTCGCGCGACAGACTCGCGACCGGCGGATAAAGCCGCATCGCTTCTTCGATGACGGCGCGGGTTTCGGTCAGCGTCTGCGCCTCGGCGCCATCGCCGGCAAGGGCGGCCTCGCGCGCGAGACGATCCTGCCAATCCTGCGACCGTGACAGGAGATACAGAGTCCAGGTCAGTGCATTGGCCGTTGTCTCATGGCCGGCGCCGATGAAAGTGACGATATTGGCGCGCACTTCCTCTTCCGAGAGGCCGCGTCCGTCCGGCGCATTCTGCGCTTCGAGCAGCAGCGTCAACAAATCGCGCGGCACCGAAGCGGGATCGTCTGCAAGCCGCGTCCGGCGGCGCGTCAGAATGCGATCGACCGCCTTATCGAAGAAGCCGAAGGATTTTTGACTGCGCATGCGCGAGAGGCGCGGCAGCCAAGATGGCATGTCGAGAAGATCGAAAGGATCGAGACTGCCGATTGCATTGAAATAGTCGGTCAACGCCGCCATGAACTCATCCGGCGGCGAGCCGAGCCCGTCGGCGATGATCGTGCGCTGGAGCGTCTCGAGCGTCACCCATGCCATCGATTTCTGCACATCGATGACGGCGCCGTCGCGATGCGCTGACCAGCGCGCGAGAAGCGCATTCGCGGCTTCCGCCATCGGTGCCGCGAGCGAGAGAATCGATCGGCCGGAGAAAAGCGGCGCCGCGGCGCGGCGCTGCGTCCGCCATTGCTCACCTTGTGCGGTCAAAAGCCCGTCGCCGAGGCCCGGCGCCAGAATACGCCGCTGCAGCCCGTCCTTACGGTAGTTGTCGGCGTTTTCGACGAGGACGCGGCGGATCGCCGAAGGCGCGCTGACGACCGCGGTATTGCCGAGAATGGTGCGGCCGGTGAGCAGGAAGTGCTCGAAATGCGCCTCGGTCCACGTCTCGATCGGATTGCGGCGCAGCGTCGCCAGCATGGCGAAGGGGCCGAGCGGAGCCTTTTGCGGTTTCGGCGCCGGCGGCCGGAACAGCTTGGGTTCGGGCCCGTTCCGGGGCGAAGTGACCGCTTGATCCAAGGCGACTGTCCCCGGCGCTCAAATTGGGCGCCGGATTTCGCGCCGGCGCGCCTCGCCCTTCTATTTAGGGCGAAGAGCCTGGCCTTTATCGGGATGGCGATAAATTTTCGCACGCGCGGCTTCAGCTGAGAGCGGCGGGCTTGTAAGGGCCGCCCGCCCGTTATAAAACCCTCTTCCGAGCGACACCGCTCCGCTCGGGCCATCGATCCGGTTCAGGCAGCGATCTTTCGGACGGAGCTTTCCTGGCGCCGTCTTTTACGCGTCACCGGCCGATTTGCTCCCTTCGTCTAGCGGTCTAGGACGTCGCCCTCTCACGGCGAAAACAGGGGTTCGAGTCCCCTAGGGAGCGCCAAAATCTCTTGCGCTAATCGGCAAGGATGCCAGCCGCAGAAGCGGCTTCCATGGTCGCGTCCCTCGCTTCTTCTGCTGTTTTTCCACCTTCCAAAGCCGCAAGACAGGCTTTGAGCGCGGCCACATAAGTTGGGCGCTCCCGCTCGCCGGACCGATCCTTCGTGAGGAAGCGCGCGGCCGCTTCGAGGCTCGTGAATGTTCGTTGAGTGCCGTTGGTTTGCCAAATTGAGACCGGCTCGATAGACATCAGCATGGCGTGCTATTGGCCAGGAATGCGTTTCTCGGCGCCATGATGAAAAGCACAACCACGCGGATCGTGAGCGCCGGCGCCACATTGCGACGGCGATTGCGCTCAATCAGCGACGCAACTGATTGGCGAATGGCGACGGCAACTTTCGCCGAAGGGCATCATCCCAACAAGCGTCTTGCTCCCGTCGCCTCGCTGAGGCTCGTAGCCTAAGGCGCGAAGGCGATTATCGGAAGCAGCGCAGGTTACCATTTGGCATGCGGACAGCAGTATGGCCCGTATGTCTCACGCACCAGGCTTGATTTTGACCACCCCATACGCAGTTGCCCCAGCCATTGCGGTGGCGGTTCGGGCCGCAGCCGCCCAATGCGAAGGCCGGCGCAACCGCCGATGAAATGGCGGCGACAGTCACAACTGCAAACAGCGCAATCCGAAACGTCTTCATGAATACCTCCCAAAATATGCTCCAACGGTGAGCAGAATAACGGCTCAGTCTGTATTTGACGTGAACGGCCGGGAGAAACTTCGTTATATTCTGCACTGCATTCAACTGCAGCCGCCGCATCCGCCGCCGCAACCGCCTCCGCCACCCCCGCCGCCGCCGTCCATGGTTTTCGCGGCATCGTAGACCGATGCATAAGCGGTCCCCGATAGAACGACGGCGCCTGAGAGCGCCACGGCGAGAAGGAGTTCGTGCTCGAGCGGCGCGCGCTGCCCGCGCCTTGGAGCCCGGATAAGCCCGCAGAGCCTCTTCACCGGCCCGCGTTCGCGCGGGACGGTTTGCCATGTCCGGCTCGAAATCATGCTGCTCAATGCGCCGCTCAATTCCTGCCGGGCTTGTGTCCAGACAAGCGCATCTGATGGGACGTCGATTTTGATCCCTAACGAAAATGCGCGATGATCGTCCATAAATCACGGATAGGCGTGGATCGAAGCTGGGGAAGATTTCAGCAAAATATTGCTGCGTTTGGTGACTGCAAAAAGCCGCTCAATTGCCGAACAGCAAAATCATAAATAAGCGTTGCGTCGCCGTCGTGACGTTCACACTCATCGTCGCCGTCATGTCGGCGCTTCATTCCTCGAACGTTGCGGAGCAGATTCATACGACAATGCATGTGTGATGAAGTAAGCTTCGCAGCGCGGCTGGTTCTCATCATTGTAGAGTGGGGATTAGTCATGCTTAGCACAAGGCTGTTGCCAATCGCGATTACCCTCGGCTTCGTGTTGGCGGATTTTTCGTCGGCCATGGCTTTGCCCGTCGCGCCCAATGCTGGCACTCAAGCAGCAGCATCTTCAGCAAACTCACCTCTCAATTGAACCTATCGGGCTACCGACATGACTCGACCACATCAGCCAGGTGAATCCACCTTCAAATCGATCCTGCCGGAAGACATCCATTGGAAACCTTTCGCGGGCTTTCCCGCTGGTGCGCAGCTGGCTGTTCTGGTCGGCGATCCGAGCCAGCCGGGACCTTACGTGGTCAGAGTGCATGTGCCGTCCGGCGTAAGACTGATGCCGCATAAACACCCCGAGGACCGCATCTACACTGTCATGTCGGGTGTCTTCTATATCGGGCTCGGCGACGAATTCGACGGCGACAGGCTGAAGGCCTATCCGCCCGGCAGCCTAATCATTTTGCCAGGCGATACGCCGCATTTTCATTGGGCGAAATCGGGAGATTACATCACCCAAGTAACGGCGATCGGGCCGCTCGGCCTCGAATATATTCACGCGGATGATGATCCGCGGTCGCAGCGCTAGCGATTGCGACCATTCGGCTGAAGGCCGTGCCGAATGCCAGCAGGGCGAAGAAGCGCGCAATCGCCGCCGGCCAGTCGAACTTCCAGCCGGTCGCCACGCTCGATCAGAACAACAATCCGAACAGCCATACGGCTGCAATCAGCGTGCTGATCGCTTTCCAGGAGCACGTCCTCAACCAGATGGCTCACGCGCACGCCACGCACGCCGGCTAAGCGGAATCGTCCGAGGTTGGCGGCATGAAAATGCGGCCAACTGTCGATCACCGCGCCGCCGGAATGGCCTTGTATTCGGCGGCGCCCGCCGTCGATAGCGAAGAGAGATGCGGCCACACTTGATTGCGGCCGTTGCGCTTGGCGGCATAAAGCGCCGCGTCTGCATCGGCGACGACCTTTCCAGTCGACCTGCCATCGCCTGGCTGAGACGAGGCGACGCCGAGGCTCGTCGTCACCACAGCGTCTTCAGCGAGTGCCGGATGCGGGATCGCAGCGGCTTCGATGGCCTGCCGTATCCGTTCGGCAATTCCGATTGCCTTGGCGAACGCGGTCTGTGGCAGCACTACGACAAGTTCCTCGCCGCCGAAGGGAAGGCGTGGTCCGCCTGGCCGCGTAACTCTGCCTGCACAATGCCGGCAACTCGCCGCAAGCAGAGATCGCCGGCTTGGTGGCCTGCCGTGTCGTTGAAAAGTTTGAAATGATCGATGTCGAGCAGCTCGAACATCGCTTCGAGTTTCGGCGGAAACCGCAGAAGCCAATGCCTGGCGCGGATGGCGTCGTTGACGGCTTTGAGGTCAAAGCCGTCCGGCGAAATATCTGCCGCCCTGCTCGCCATGCCGGTCCTTTACCTTTTCGGGGGAGAGACACAGACCTTAACCGGCAAGTTTTAACAAGCAGTCTTCTTTCGTTTCGGATCCCCAGTCCTGTCACATCAATGTTTCGGCAGCGGTATTTGCGGCAGGTAAGGCATACGCCATCCTTTAAACAGTTCAATTTCGTAAAACGGCACAAGCGCCGCCGACATGTTCGATACGGCTGCAAAGGCGATTGGCGTCGGCCCGCGTCGATGCGGGCATGCGGATTCGATAGTAGGTCCGCATGCCGCGGCCGAGCGATGGCGTCGTCAGGATCATCGGCGCGCCTGTGCCGAGGATCGCGGCATATTGCACGCGTGTGCGCTCGAAGGAGGCCATGGCGGCGGCCTTGTTGAAACTGCCGGCGAGCTGCACGCCCCAAGGCGCGATAAAGGCCGAGGTCGCAAAGGTCTTCGGATGTTGCAGGCGAATGTCGGCGGTCACGGCGAGGCATGCGGCGCGCGATCTCTTTGTGGCCTCGGGCATGACAGAGGATTCAGCTTTTGCCTCGGCGCCGCCGACCCAGTCTTCGACCGGATGTTCGGTGATCGCCAGAACGTAGGAGCGGGTTTCGTACGGCAGGCTGCCGTGGCCGGCGAGCCAATTGGCGACACGGGCAGGGCCGGCATTATAGGCGGCGGCAGCAAGGCCGAGATTGCCGAAACGCCGGCCGAGCTCGGCGAGCAGTTCCGCGGCTTTCGGGATCGCCGCTTGTGGATCGAAGGGATCGGCAAGGCCGCGTTCGTCGGCGGTTTTCGGCATGAATTGCGCGATGCCTTGCGCACCGGCGCTGCTCACGACTCCTGGCCGGAAGCTGCTTTCCTGCCAGATGAGCCGCGTCAGAAAGGCGATCGGCAGCGATTGTTCTTGCGCCGCTGCGGCGATGAGATCGCAGAGGGTTGTCTCAGTCGCTCCGCGCGCGCCGACGGGCGCCGCATCAGGACCGGCACGTGCAGGCATGGCCGCGCCGAGCGCCAAGGCTGTGCAAAGCGCCCATGCAACAAAGGTTAGTCGCCTGATCCGAGTGGAGCGATGCGGCATGACAATATGCGGCCCGGACAAATTTCGAGCAGCAGCTCATGGCAGAGGTCAAGCAGCTGCTCGATCGTCGCATTGAAGCAGGCAAAATAGCCAAGGAAAAGGCCGCGCAAATCGATTGCATGAAGATGCGCCTGTCAGCGGGGGATTGTCGCTGACAGACGCGGTGGTCGGTTACGCGCGGATCTCAATATCCGTCATCGTAGTAGTGATGATGGTGGTGGTGATGATGGTGGTGGTGGTGGTGATGATGCGGCAAAATAACATCACCAAACGGCGTCTCGATTACGGGGTGGTGATGGTGGTGATGATGATGATGGTGATGATGATCATAGTAGTATTGCGTTTTTTCCACGCGAGGGCGGGAAGCCTGGCCGGCATCGACGGCGCGCAGAACTTCGGCCGCATGGGGGATCGGATTCAACAGGTCTGCATAGGATTGCACAGCCAATATATCCTGTACGCTTGCTGGCTGTGCAAGCGCGGCCTGCGCGGCGGCGGGCGCGACAAGCGCCGTCGTAACCGCTCCTACGAGACCAACGATTTTTTTGTCCATAGCTACGCTCCTCTTTGGGCGATACGGGTTATCGGGTTGTTCTGTTTTGTGATTTTTTTCCTCCGAGTTTTTCGTCTTTGACTCTTGCTGAGCCGCGTGAATCTGGCACACAGTTCCCTTGCGCTTCTGCGTGAGCTGCCAGTTTCCCAAAGACTAGGCTTGTCCTTGCAACATGAATTGCGCATGAAACCACTTGAAGCACAACTGACACGGCAGATTGCGGCCTATGCGGCGCTGCAGATGAATGATTTACATAATGCAATATTGAATGCGCCGGAAACTTGGCGGCGCGCATCAATGGGAAGCGCAAACGTTTAAGGCCGGAGGCTGCGGCTCGACTGCGATGATGATCGCTGCAGTGCAGAAGTTACTGCTGATAAATTGGATTGGAAGAGATTGCACGCCAATGGGTCTCGCCGTCATGTCAAGCGGGCCTCATGCATCAGCACCGAACGCGTTTCGGTGTCAGTGCTTTCAAACGAAAACGCTGCCACGAAAGATCTAAGACAGGTAGGCGCTGTGATCGCGCCTTTCCTTATTGCGTCCCGCCGGCTTTGGCTTCGAGCATCTTGGCGCGCTCATACCATTTTTGCGCCTGTGCCGGGTCCGGCTCCAAGCCATGCACGCCGAGCTTCGTGAATACCGCTGGGTCGTAGGTTTCTGCCATTGCCCGCGCGCCTTCGGCGCTGCCGGCTTCCGCCGCGCGCTGATAGAAGAGACGCGCACCGGCAAGATAGCCGACGCGTTCCAGATCGCGGCCGTGGCTCATCCAGCTCTTAATGTCGTCGGCGCTTGCCTTCTCGGTGATGGCAAATCCCGCCGCTTGATCTTGCGGTTTGGCGGCCGATGTCACATTCAGCACCGTGTGCCATTCGTTTGCGACTTTCCCATCTGCAGTTTTTAACTGGACCAGCAGATCGCTTGTCGAAGCGACCATTGTGTCGTTCGGCGTGATGGTCAGTCCGCTCAGATCACCAGGCGACAACAGCCAATCGCCCGTCGCATCGCGATGTCCGGTCGACAAAGCGATCTCTTGCGGAAGGCCATGGATAGCTATGCTGCTGTTGTCGGGCAGAGTGCCATCATGATTGACCGACAAAGCGAAAGCAGCCGGCTGTCCCGACACGGCATTGATGGTTGGGGCGACGGTCAAGCTGGGAAGTTTGTCGGCAACGGCTGGATCTTTTGCGACTGGCTTATCCGCCAAGGCTGCCATATCCATCGTCTTCGGCGCTTGGTCGATCGAGGCGAGTGCAGGGGCAGGAGTAGCAGCAGCCGGGCTATGTGCGGCAGCAGGGACGGGCGCTGCTGTTGTGGGAGCCGATGCCGCAGCAGCGGGCGGGTCCGAGGGGGGCGGATCTGACGCCGCAACCGGCGCGGGCGTTGACTGCGCGAAGCTCGCGCGCTTTGCGGCGAGCGATGCTGCAATCGCCGGAGATGCAGCAGGTGCACTGACGGCGGTGATCACACCCCATGTCGTGTTGCCCTGCTTGCGCATCAACGAGGCGCCAAAAAGAACCGTTGCGATGACGGCCCCGATCAACAGAACCGCGCCGAATGCGATCATAATGATACGCCGGCGGACGAGACGATCATCGCGGCGGCGCGACGCCGCGCCAATGTCCGGAAATGCTTCGTACCGGTTCACCGTCCCCTCCCAACTTCCTCACTGAGCGTGCGCATCCTTCCATTTGAGAAAGGCGCGAAACAATGCCTCGCGCTGCGCCGTGGTCTGGACGTGCGCACTGTCACCACGGCTTGCCATGAAACGATTGAACTCGTCTTGCGTGGATGCATCTTTGGCTTGCGCTGCCTGCGCAACTTCCTTTGCCTTTGCCGCATCGATCCAAGCCTGCGCTTCCGGGAAGCGCTTCCAACCTTCCAAGGTCGCGGCGAAATTGACGTCCTGCCATTTCGGCTTGTGCGGTGGCTTACGGAATTCGTCGAAATGGTTGAAGAAAGCGTCGACGAATTTCGCAACTTTGAGATAGCGGCTCGAGCCCTTCGGCCAATTGAAGGCGACGATCACCGCGCAATTGGCGACCGTATCGACATGTTCGTTCTCGCCGATCAATTTCGGATAATCGGCATGCGTCAGTGTCGCCGGATAATAGTCGTCGACCAGCGGTTTGCTGAACGGGATGGGAATGAGTTTGAGCCCGTCCGATTTACTCAGCGTCTTGACGAAATTTGACGGCTTGCCGGTGATCAAAATGGTCGCAGCGATCTTTCCTTGCGAAATCGCCTGCACCGCTTCGGCTTGGCCCATATTCACTTCTTTGACTTTGATACCGAGCGCCTGGAAGACAAGCTCTGATGTAGCCTGTGTGCCGCTGCCGGCCTCGCCAAAATTGACCGTCTGTCCACTCAGATCCGTGATGGCATTGATGTTGGGACCGGCGATGATATGCATCTCTTCGTTGAAGAGCTTGGCAATATAGGTCAGCCGCTCTTTGATGTCGCCGAACTCGCCGGTCTTGGCATAGTGGTTGAGCAAATTCGAATGAGTGATGCCCATATCGACGCCAGTGAGCAGCAGAACATCGCGGATGTTTTGGGCGCTGCCTTTGCCCACGATGGGCAGGACGCGCAGATTATCGCCGTCGTCGAGAATTTCCGACAAATCATAGACGACACCGAGCGCATCGCCGTCGCGATTGCCGGACAAGATGGTGACAACGGCATTGTTAATGCGTTCGCGGAGTGAGGAGGACCGTTCTGCGTCTGCGGAGCTTGCGGTTAAGAGTGCACCAGTCGCGAGCAGAAAAAAAGCAACCGTGATCTGAGCTACAAGCCGCACGTACCAACTCCCCGAACGCTACAAGAGTCGAACAGTCTTCCTTGTTCGAACAAGGTGCCGCTCTCTTTGTTGAGCTAACATTGACGCAAGGAATATGGCGATTTGCGGACTCGCAACGCATGGAATCCATCGCGCGGTCTTCGGCCAGGAATCCTGAATGTTTCAATGCGCGCGAAAGAACCACACGAATATCTTCTGTCTCCTCTGCGCTTCTACTTTTGTTCCGGCGTTTTCTTACCGATCAAATTTTTCGCGCACAGCTTCATCGCGCTTGCTCGAAACATTTTTCACACGTTTCGGAATGGCACAAAACACGGCGCGTGTTTGAAGCAAAAGCGGCGATATCGTGGAACCGCAGCCTTTGCGTTTAACGATTTCGCAGTGATGTTTTGCAGATCGGCGCGTGCGTTATGCAAGATGCATGAGCTGAAGCTTCAGCGCGAGCGTGCTGCGTATGAGCGTGCCGCGTATGAATGCGTGCTTCACACACGACATGTACTGCAAGTGTTGATCACGAGCGGTGGGCTGCGATCCGCGCAGCTTCTCAAGATTTACGGGCATCTTAAAATGAAAATGCCTGCTCGATGTATCGAGCAGGCATTGTTCAAAATGGACTGACAGATGAGGCGAAGCCTTAGCCGACCTCTTCGCGATGTACGTCATGCACGCGAATGCCGCGCTCAGGCATGGCGAGCCAAGCCTTATGCATCAGCGTGTGCTTGGTGTCTTCATAGCCGCTCTGCCAATGCTCGCGCATCGAGGTGCCGGAGAAGTCATAGTCTTTGGCATGACCTTCATAGGTCTTCTGCTGATAGATCATTTGCAGAATGGTGATCTCCGGCAGCACCGCGAGTTCGTCAAGCATGCATCGTTCTTCGTCGCTCAGCCGGTCTTCGGGAATTTTCTTCAGCGCTTCGAACATATGCATCTTCAATTCGCGCATTTTCCGATAGACGTCGGTGTTGTAGCGGGTGCGCGAGGAATACATGATGTCCTTATGGCGGCCGAGCACATCGGCCATGTCGCGCGGCAGGATCCCGCGAGACGAGAACAGATCGACCTGGAAGATGAGCGTGTTCTGACAGTCGTTCTGATCGAGCACATGCTGCAGCGGCGTGTTCGAGACAATGCCGCCGTCCCAATAATAGTCGGTGCCGATCTTCACCATGGGGAGCGCCGGGGGCAGGGCGCCCGAGGCCATCACATGTTCCGCCGCGATGACGTCGGTCCGATTGTCGAAATAGACGAAATTGCCGGAAAGCACATTCACCGCGCCGACGGCGAAGCGAACCGGGCCTTCGTTGATCATGCGGAAATCGACCAACTCTTTGAGCGTCTGCGCGAGCGGCGTCGAGTCGTAAAAGCTGGTCGAAGCGCGCGCGCCGGCTGGGCTAAACCAAGGGTTGACTTCATGCGGCTTGAAGAAGCCCGGTTGTCCGAGCGACATTGTCATCATCGCGCTCGTCGCATTGCGGGCGCGGCGGTAGATGTCGCCGTCGGGCGTAAAGGCCCAGACCTTGCGATCGGTGATCTTGTTCCAGAAATATTGAAGCTTTTCGAGCCGTTCTTCGCGCGGATTGCCGGCGATGATGGAGGCGTTGATTGCGCCGATCGAGACACCTGTCACCCAATCGGGCTCGATACCTGCCTCATGCAGCGCCTGATAGACACCGGCCTGATAGGCGCCCAAGGCGCCCCCACCTTGGAAAACCAGCGCAATCTGTTGGCAGCGTTCCGGCCGCCAGCCTTGGAAGCTGGTCTCGCCCGGATGCAATTCGCGGGCGAGAGTGCTCGTATCCATGCTCGATCTCCAATAGCGGATCGCCAACGGGCGATCACATTCGCTTGCAGTTCAAGTCCAAGGGTCAGAGCGGACCGGCGAAGCGCTTTGTCTCCGCCGAACGCGCCATTGCCGGTCGCGACGGCGAGCTGTCATATGTTTGGCATAGATAACCCGATAAAGGGTTGCTCTAGCCTAGAGCCGCGCCGTTCAACCGTTTCGCCAAAAGACCTCAAATCTTAAGCGCGGCGAATGAAGGTGACATGACAGTGAAAGGACGAAGCCCATGAGCGAAACACGCACAGCGATTGTCACCGGATCGACGAGCGGCATCGGCCTTGGCATTGCACGTGCCTTCGCGGCGCAAGGCATCAATGTGATGCTGAACGGATTCGGTGAGCCCGACGCGATCGAGAAGGAGCGTCAGGCGATCATCAACGACTTCAAGGTGAAGGCGCTTTATTCGCCGGCCGATATGACGAAGCCCGACGAGATCGTCGAGATGGTCAAGACGGCCGAAGCGCATATCGGCAATCTCGACGTACTGGTCAACAATGCCGGCATTCAGTTCGTCTCGCCGATCGAAGACTTCCCGCCGGAGAAATGGGACCAGATCATCGCGATCAATCTCTCCTCCGCTTTCCACGCGATCCGCACCGCCGTGCCGCTGATGAAGAGCCGCAAGTCCGGCCGCATCATCAACATCGCTTCGGCGCATGCGCTCGTCGCCTCGCCTTTCAAATCGGCCTATGTCGCCGCCAAACATGGCATCGCTGGCCTCACCAAGACCGTCGCCCTGGAAGTCGCCGAGCATGGCATCACCGTCAACGCGATCTGCCCCGGCTATGTCATGACGCCGCTCGTCGAAAAGCAAATTCCCGATACGGCCAAAGCGCGCGGCCTCACCGAACAGCAAGTGATCCACGACGTTCTGCTCGAAGCGCAGCCGACCAAACGTTTCATCACGGTTGAGGAAGTCGGGGCGTTGGCCGTCTATCTCGCCTCACCGGCGGCGGGTTCGATCACCGGCACCTGCGTCTCCATCGACGGCGGCTGGACCGCGCACTAATCCGCGCATCCGACAGAAGTTCAGAACAACAAGAACGCGGCCTTGAAAGGCCGTCGCAGGCTGAAGCCCGGACGCGCGGATCGTCTCCGCGCGTGACGGCTTGCGCGCATGGGTTGAATCAGAGGGTGATTTTCCAATTTCAGGTTTGGGGGTTCCGATGAATCGCGACGAAGTTTTGCATCTGCCGTCCATGCCGCTTGCGAGTCCGAGCTATCCCAAAGGGCCGTACCGCTTCATCAATCGCGAATATATGATCATCACCTATGAGACGGGCCCGGAGATCGTGCGGGCGCATTTGCCGGAGCCGCTCGAACCTATCGAACAGCCGCTCGTTCACTATGAATGGATCCTGATGCCCGACTCCTCGGGGTTCGGCAGCTATACGGAATCGGGCCTCGTCATTCCCTGCCGCTACAATGGCGAGGAGATGAATTTCGTCTCGCAGATGTATCTCGATGATGATCCGCCGATCGCCGCCGGTCGTGAGATCTGGGGCTTCCCGAAGAAATATGCGCATCCCAAGCTCGAGATCATCAAAGACACGCTCACCGGTACGTTGAGCTACAGCAATCAGCTCGTTGCCATGGGCACGATGGCTTATAAGCATGAGAGCATGGCCGGTAATGGCGTGAAGACGACGGCGACGCTGTCGAAGACGGCGGTCAATCTCAAACTTATTCCGGGCGTCGACGGCAAGCCGGGCATCTGCCAGCTTGTTGCCTATAATCTCACCGACATCACGGTGAAGGGCTCGTGGATCGGGCCGGGCCGCCTACATCTCGTGCCGCATGTCAATGCGCCCGTCGCCGATCTGCCGGTCCGCAGGGTCATCGGCGCGCATCACTTCATCGCCGATCTGACGCTGCCCTACGGCCGCATTCTCTATGATTATCTCAAGCCTTGAGCTCGCTTTTCGTGCCGGCTTTGTAACGCGGTGTGATCGCGCCGCGCGGTAAGAAACGCGTAAGGCGCGGAAAAGAGCTTTTGTTTCCCCATCTCCAGGGGATAGAAAGCTTCTCAACCGGGCCTTCTGCTTAAGAGGCGCCGCTGGACGGCCGGTTTCCGGCGGAAAAGGATCGGCATCTTTCTCATGGGTCTTGCGTTCATCGGGTCTTGCATCGGCGCGCTGTGGTGGATCATCGCGACCGTGCTTTTGTGCTTCACCAGCGTCTGCGCGCTGCTTCAGCCTTTTTTGCAGAAACGCCGTGCGACCAATCAGGCGCAGCCGCCCATTTCCGCCATCCTGCCGGTCAAAATCGTCGATCCCGGTTTTCGTGAGGCGGAGGCCTCGATCTTCGCGCAGCACTATCCAGACTATGAAGTTCTCTTCAGTGCTGCGGAGGCCGCTTCGCCAGCGCTCGACATCGTGAACGAGCTGGCGCAGACGCATGCAAACGTGCCGGTGCGGATCATGCAGTCGCACTGCGACAGCGCCGTCAGCCCCAAACTCAATGTGATCGCAGCGCCGCTCGCCGCCGCCAGACATGATTTCATCCTGACCAAGGATTCGAACATCATCTTCGATCCCGACATGCTCGCGGTCTATATGCAGAATTTCAGCGATGGAGTCGGTGTCGTCGTCGGCGTGCCGGTGGCGGAGCGGCCGAAAACGATCGCCGGCCATGTCGAAGCGTTCCTCCTCAACGGGCACGCGCGCCTTCTGTTGACGACATCCGCCTTCGGCCTCGGCTTCGGCGTCGGCAAGGCCATGATGTTCAGGAGGAGCGATCTCGAAAAAGCCGGCGGCTTTGATGCGATCAGCTATACGCTCGCCGAGGATACGGCGATCTCGCGCGGGTTTGCGGCGATGGGGCTGAAGACTGCCTTCGCGCATCGTCCGCTTCGGCAGATCATCGGCCGTCGCACATGGCGCGAGATTTATGATCGGCAGCTGCGCTGGGCCGTCATCCGGCGGGCGCATGAGCCGATTACGTTTCCGCTCGAACCGTTTTCAAGCCCGCTGCCGGCGGCGATGGCTGCTGCCATCGGCGCGCCGCTGATCGGTCTGTCGCCTCTCGCCGCCTTCGGCCTGAGCCTGCTCATCTGGTTCGGCGTCGAAATCGGCGTTGCCGCCCTCAAAGGTTGGGAAGTCTCGCTCGTTTCGCCGATCGCTTTTCTTGGCCGCGAGATCCTGGCGCTGTCGAGCTGGCTGCGGGCCTGGACGACGCGCGACGTGACCTGGGCGAACGGCCGCTTGAAGGTCGCTGCCGGCACGCGCGCGGCCGCAGCCGATGCGGCGCTGTCCGAGACGGCAGTTTCTTGGCGCGGCGAGCGCGCCGGCTCCGACAAGCTTTGAAGGAAAGGCGTTTGCGCGTTTGCCCGGGCTCAGCGCGGCGGCGCGACGTATTGCGTGCCGAAGACGTAATCCCACCAGGGTGCCGAGACGCCGAAGGCGCGATCGTGATCGCGGAAATGATGCAGCATATGCAGGCGCCGCAAGGTGAGCCCAATCTTCGTCGTCGGCTCAGCGTGATGCACATAGTAATGCACCATGTCATAGGCGAGATAGCCGATGATGAAACCCATCAGAATCGGGTAGGCGAGCGGCGCGCCAAACACGACACGCGTGACGAGCAGGGCCGTCAGCATGATCGGTGCGCTCAGCAGCGGCGGCATGACGAGGCGCAGCGGATCGTTCGGGTGGATGTGATGCACGCCGTGGATCAGGAAGTGCAGCCGGGCGCCGAGTTTGCCGGGCAGTTCGGCATGAAACAGATAGCGATGGCCGAAATATTCGATCAGCGTCCAGCCGAGATAGCCGACGATCACCGCGCCCAGAGCAAAGAACGGATTATAGGCCTTCAGGCTCAACCAGCCGAGCAGGATTACAAAAGGGACGTAAAAGAACAGCGGCATCGACCAGTGGACGCGCGACAGCTTGTCGAGCAGCGGGTTCTCGAAGAGGCGCGGCGAGGCAGACAGGAACTCCGCATCCCTCGGTCCGCTTGCCGCGACGTGATCTTCACCCATAGCCATTGAGCGCCTTTCGATTTCGGTTTGCTCTTGTGATTTCCCCTTAACATAGAGGGAAACAGCCGCAAGAGACAGGATCAATCCATCCAGGCGATCACGGCTTTAACCATGGCCGATTTACGTGCCAAGTCCGCGCTTTAAGGCTAAGATGACAAAGCTGTGTCGAGCCGGGCGCACGGCTTCCGTAACAAGATTTGACATGTTAACGGTGCGGGGCCTCCGACGCAGACCTCCGCGCAATGCTCCATCTCCACCCTCTGAAATCTGCCGTCCAAAGCCTCAGTCCATATCGGACGGTGGCACCTTGGATCGCCGGCTTCGAAGAGCCGCTTCGGCGTTTATTGGATACGCCGGGCACGGATGACGCCGGTGCGGGCACTGCGGCTGCGGATCTCGCCGCGGCGCGCCGGCAAGCGAGTTTCCAGCGCTGGCAGCAAGGGTCTGAGGCGTGGCGGCACTGGGTCCAAGATGTGCGCCGCCTGCAATCCGAACTCGCCCTCGATCCCGATGCCCGGCGAATTCTCGCCTGGCTCAGCTTCACCGATTTTTCGCATCAGGCATTCGTGCGGACGGCGGAATTTGTCGGCGTCGAATTTCCGGCGGGCGTATCTTTTGCGGGCGCGCAATTTTCTGCCGATGCCTGGTTCTCGGGTTCGCGCTTCAATGGACCTGCGGATTTTCGCGGCGCGCGTTTCGCGCGCGACAGTTTTTTTGAACAAAGTTGGTTCAAGGCGCAGGCGCATTTCGACAAAACGATCTTCGCCGGTTCGGCACGTTTTTCTGCCGTGATTGCATTGGCCGGCTTCTTTGCATGCAAAACGCAATTCGAGAGCGATCTCTGGATGCGATCGAGCCAATTGTTCGGCCCATTGAATTTTGCGCAGAGCCTGGTGGCCGGCGAGGCGGGCTTCGGCAATTGTAACTTCCAGGATGTCGATTTTTCACACGGCGAGTTTTACGACAACGCGGGTTTTGAAGATTCTATTTTTGCTGGAGACGCAAATTTTGAACACGCGGGCTTCAGCCGCAACGCACGTTTCGAACGGACACAATTTGCACGGCAGCCGCGTTTCAAAGCGGCACGTTTTTTCCGCGCATGTCACTTTGACGATGCGATGATTCCTCTGATTCAATCGCCAGCGGTCGCGTGCCGCGAAGAAATCGAACGGCGATTACAGAGCTGAATCAGACTTGCAAATCCCAAATGACGCCTGCAAAATGATTGCAGGCTCAATTGCGTGCCCCGAAACTTGCTAAGCTCAAGCATAGGCGTTTCGACCTTAATGGATAACGATCAAACGCCAACGCTTCGGAGGGGCTGTCGTGAACGAGACGCAGTGGATCGACGTCGATCACTATATTTCGGACGTTCTCATTAAGCCTGATCCGGTCCTTGATGCAGCGCTCGCCGCGAGTGACGCAGCAGGTTTACCGGCCATCTCCGTCTCGCCCAATCAAGGCAAGCTTCTCAATATTCTCGCGCGTGCCGTGCAGGCGCGCTTCGTTCTTGAGATCGGCACGCTTGGCGGTTATTCGACGATTTGGTTAGCACGTGCTTTGCCGAAAGACGGTCGACTTATCTCGCTTGAATCGAACGCAAAGCACGCCGAGGTCGCGCGGACCAATGTCGCCAATGCGGGTCTCTCCGATATTGTCGAAATACGTGTCGGTCGCGCGCTTGAAACGCTGCCGCAGCTCGCAGCCGACGGCCGCGGTCCGTTCGACGTCACCTTCATTGACGCCGACAAGCAGAACAATCCCGAATATTTCCAATGGGCGCTGACCTTGGCGCGGCCGGGCGGCTTGATCATCATCGACAATGTCGTGCGCAACGGCAGCGTCATCGATTCCGCTTCGCGCGATCCTGACGTCCGTGGCGTGCGCCGTCTGAACGAATTGATGGCTGCCGAACCGCGCGTCGCCGTCACTGCCATGCAGACGGTCGGCATCAAAGGCTATGATGGAATCGCGGTCGCACTCGTTCTGAGCGAGTGAGCGCAGCGGTTTTTCCGCGCTTGCCTAATCCCCGATGCGCTTCTGATCGAAGCTCTTACGGGCCGTATCGATCTCTTCGCCATTGGCGAACGCCCATTGGCCGAGATTGCGAACTGGTTCTTGAAGCGACCGGCCGAGATCGGTCAGCTGATATTCCACCCGCGGCGGGATGGTCGCATAGACCGTCCGCTTGACGAGCCCATCGCGTTCAAGCCCACGCAGCGTCAAGGTCAGCATGCGTTGTGATACGCCGCCGATCTTGCGTTTGAGCTCGTTGAACCGCAGCGGCCCGTCGCCGAGCAGCATGACGACAAGCACGCTCCATTTGTCGCCGATCCGCGCGAGGATTCCGCTGACCTTCTCGCAATTTTCCGACCGGTAACCGCCGTCGGCGGTTACATCGCTGTGCCTCTGTTCCAAAAATGTGCCTTCTTGCAAGGGTTTAGCGATCATTTATGTCTTGCCCGGTATCAAAACTATACCAGGGTGACCTCCATGTCCAAAAATCTCCTGCACATCGATTCGAGCATTCTCGGCGGCAATTCCGTCAGCCGGAGCCTGTCGGCGGACGTCGTCGCGAAACTCAAAGCGGCGAACCCCGGCCTGGCTGTCACCTATAGGGATTTGGCGGCCGAGCCGATTGCGCATCTCTCTGGCGCCTATCTCGCGGCGACGCGCGGGTTCGAAGGCCAACACGATGCGGCGCTCGAACATGATCTCGCGGTCGGCAGCCAGGCGCTCGAGGAATTTCTCGCGGCCGATATCGTTGTCATCGGCGTCGGCTTCTACAATTTCGGCATTGCCAGCCAGCTCAAGGCCTGGGTCGATCGCATCTACGTGGCCGGCAAGACATTCCGCTATAGCGAGAAGGGCGCGGAAGGTCTGGCCGGCAGCAAGCGGGTGATCCTCGCCATCTCGCGCGGCGGATTTTACGCAGAAGGCTCGCCGGCGGCTAGTTTCGAGCATGCCGAGACCTATTTGCGTGGCGCCTTCGGCTTCCTCGGCGTCACCGATCTTCAGGTGATCGTCGCTGAGGGTGTTGCCGTCGGCCCGGCGCAGCGCGAAGCGTCAGTGAAGGCTGCGCAAGAGAAGATCGCGGCGCTGCAGGCGGCGTAATCAAGCGGGTATGATTTGCATCATGGTCGGGACGCGAACGCCCGGCCATGATGCACAGACTCCGTTCGTGCCACCGATCTGCGCAGCGCGCGCCCGTAGAGCAGCGCGGCTTTCGCGTTGAGTGCGGTGACCTCGCCGCCGAAGCCGAACCAGCGCTGCCGACCGGTGCGTGCCCTCTCCAAAAGATGTTCGGCAATCGCGATGAGTTTGCCCGGCGTTGCCACGGCGAGGCCGGGATACAGCGTTTCCAGCTCGATCGGGCGCAGGGCGAAGGCGCGGGCGCGCTGCTTGATGACATGCGCCGCGCTGCGCCGCGCCTGCGCGCCGATCGCTGCGAAGGCGGCGGCTTCCGCGGGAACAGGGGACGTCGACATCAATTCTCCGTGCACAGACGGAGAATCTTATTGGGTATATTTACCTATCACAAGGTAGATGTACCTGTCAGCTACGCGATGCGTTCTTGTCGAAATGCTGCCATTGGCCGGAGCGCACGACCGCCTGAACGGCCGCGGCCCACGCTATTTCGACACCGCGGATCGGCTCGGCATTATGGCTTTCGAGATCATATGTGCCGGTGACGGCGCCTCGCCGCACGCGCTTCAGATAGCGCCGGCCATCGCCTGTCCGTACGGCAGCCTCGCGGCCGACGACATTCTCCGGATCTTCCGTCTGCTTCCAGCAGATGACGACATCGCCGACATCGTAGCGCGGCCACATGCTTTCGCCTTCGACTTCGAAGGCGATCGTGTCTTCGGGGATGGGGAAGGGCACGGTGATTTCAAACAGGCCTTCCGGGGGGATCTGCTCATATTCGGGAAGAATTTCCGCGCCGGCGCCGATCCTTCCAACGACCTTAGCCAACGTGCCTGTTCCAGGCTCGCCGACGCCTTCGAGAAGCCAAGCGGCCGAGGTTTTCAGCACAGGTGCCAGAGCGATCAAAGTCTCGGTGGTGATACCGCGACGATCGCCGCTTTTAACCGCGCGTTTGAGATTGCGAATGGCATCGGGCTTCTTTGCCGCAAGCGATGCGGCATGGGCGGAAAGTCCCAATAGTTTGAGGCGGCTTTCAATCCGCCCAAGAACGTCTTCGAGATCCATGTACGTCAGACTGGCGGGTTTATAAAATTATGCACCGGGTATTTTTACCGTTGACAGATGAGGTAGAAATACCTAGCTTCGCTCCCAACCCAGGGAGCAATCACCATGTCGAAACAGCGAACCGTCTGGACCTCCGATCGCATTGCCAGGCTCGGCTTTTTGGTCGGGCAGGGCTTTGCCGCCAAGCGCATCGCGGATGATCCGCTGATCGCATCCACGCCGAACAATGTGCATCGTCAGGCGCAGCGTTTCGGCCTCGCCTTCCGCGAGGCGACAACGCCTTTGCGCCTCACGCCGGAAGCCGCTGCCCATTATGACGCCGCCGCCGAAAAGCGCGGCCTAACGCGCGAATCGCTGATCCGGCTTCTCGTCATGACGGCAGCCGGCGAGCCCAATCTCCTCGACAACATCTTGGACGACGGAGAGTAAGCGATGCAGAATCTCAAGAACGACGATTCAAAGACCGACCAACAAGAGACCGACGATCTCAAGATCAACGCGCTCGAACGGCCCTATGTGTCGGAGCGCGAAGATATCCCGACGACTTGGAATGCCGAACATGTCGGCAAGAGGCTCGTCAAAGCCTTCGTGACACTCGATCGTCTGCCGAAAGCTCGCGGGCCGCGCGAGCCCGGGGGACATTGGCCGCTGCATGCCACCGAATGGGCCGATCAGCTGGCGCGTGCCGAACTCGGCGCCGAGGAAAAACGCATCCGCGACATCGATCAGAACCGCAGCATGCTGCAGCCGTCATCGGCCGAGATCGCGCAGATGGAAATGGCCTTCGATTGGCTGCGCGAATTGCGCGCCGTCGATTCCGGCATGGCGCTTGTCGCCAGCCTTTGGGCGCTCTGCTCGGCACGGCATCGCTCCGTTCGCCGCCTCTGCGCCAAGCGGCAGTGGGCGCCTTACACCTTCTACCGCAAGCGCGCCAAGGCGCTTGAGTATCTGGCGCAATGGCTCAACGACCGCAATATTTCGGTGTTCTGAGTCCCCAGGAAGCACACGCTTCAAGCGGGCGGGCAGGGCTCCTGTCCGCCCGTTTTGTATCTGCGATCTGCCGAACTTTGGTCGCCATTCGTCCTCCATCGCCTGCCAAAACCGATACGAAGCCGCAAAACCGCCTGTCGCAGCGCCATTGATGAAGCGACAATTTGCGAGCATCAATGCGCGCATCGGCGGGCCCAAATTGTGCCTCCCGAATGCGCCGGATGCGCTCCCGCCAAGAGCTTCTTTACCTTTTTGCGCTAGAGCATCTTCTCCACCTCCTCGGTGAGGAAGCCATGCGTGCGTATTTGGCCTTAGCGATCGCCATCCTCCTGCCGTCTGCGGCCCTTGCTGAGGATCCGCAACCAAAGGCGCCGGCGAAACTCCCCGTCCTCGACGTCCTCTCCGTCTATCGCGACCTGAACGATATGTGCCTGCATCGCTCGGGCGACGGCATGCATGATCTGCAAGCCTGTAATACGCGCGACAAAGTCAGCCGCATTTTGAACGGCTGGGGCTATTGCTACGGCGCCCAAGGCGACGATGCCGCCCAAGGGCAATGGCACAAATGCGTGCAGAAAGAGCTCTTCTAGAGTTCGCCTTCATCGCGCATCGATGAAGATGAATATGCGATCTTTCGCTTCTGCTCTCTGCGCAAGTACGAAAGCTGAAAATCCTGCTGCGCCGATCCGTTGACTTTGCGACCAATTGCGACGCATATACGCGCATCGACAGCGCCACACGCATGCGCTGAACGCTCACATCAAGTGAGGCATGTTCTTGTCGGAACGTCGAACGACTTTTCCGGAACATGCTTTGAAAGCCGCCTCGTCCAGGCGGCTTTTTTGTTGCCAGATTTTTTGGGGGACATCTTTCCATGGTGCGGTTCAGCGCAGGCCAGGAGGCTGCGCGGCGTCTGCTCGAACAGCCGCAGCGTTACTCCTGCCTCGCCGGCGGCACGCGGTCGGGCAAGACCTTTCTGATCGTTCTGGCGATCGTCGCACGCGCGCTGAAAGCGCCGCATTCGCGTCATGCGATTCTGCGCTTTCATGCCAATGCGGCGCGCGCCTCGATCGGCCTCGACACGCTGCCGAATGTGATGCGGCTCTGCTTTCCGAAGGTGAAGCTGAAGGAGCACCGGCAGGACGGCTTCTTCGAGCTGCCGAACGGCGCACGCATCTGGATCGGCGGACTCGACGAAAAGGAACGCGTCGAGAAAATCCTCGGCCTTGAATATGTCAGCATCTTTCTGAACGAGGCCTCGCAAATCCCCTATGCCTCGGCGCTGATCGCCTTCACGCGGCTGGCGCAGCAGGTGCAAGGTCTTCAACAGCGCGCCTATGTCGATCTCAATCCGACGAGCAAGGCGCATTGGACCAATCTCCTCTTCGGCGAGAAGCGCGATCCCGTCTCCATGCAGCCGCTCGCCGATCCGAACAATTATGCGCGGGCCTTTCTGAACCCGCCCGACAATGCCGCCAATCTTTCGGCCGAATTTCTGCAAAGCCTGGCGCATCTGCCGGAGCGGCAGCGCAAGCGCTTCTTCGAAGGCATCTATATCGACGAGCTTGAGGGCGCGCTCTGGAGCTTTGAGCTGATCGAGTCTTGCCGCTGCGTCCCTGAAGATATTTCCGAAGACAAGCGCGCGTCCGTCGTCGTTGCGCTCGACCCCTCCGGCGCCGCCGGCCGTGACGATCTGTCAGCCGATGAAATCGGCATTGTCGTCGCGGCGCGCGGCACCGATGGCGATTGCTACATCCTCGCCGATCTGTCTTGCCGCGAAGCACCGGCCGTGTGGGGCCGCCGCGCCGTCACCGCCTTTCATGCTTATCGCGCCGATTGTATCGTGGCGGAAGGCAATTTCGGCGGTGAGATGGTGCGCGCGACGATTCAGGCCGCCGATCCGAATGTGCCGGTGCGGCTCGTCAGCGCCAGCCGCGGCAAGGCCGTACGCGCCGAGCCGATTTCGGTGCGCTATGCGCAGCATCAAGTGCATCACGCCGGCCGCTTCGCCAAGCTGGAAGAGCAGCTATGCGCCTTCACGGCCGCAGGCTTTGGTGCGCAGGGCAGCCCCGATCACGCGGATGCCGCGATCTGGGCCCTCACCTATCTCTTCGAGCTTGGCGACGGCGCCGGCATCATCGAGTTCTACCGGCGCCAAGCGAGCATAGAAGCGAGCAAGGACGTCCCGCTCAAACCGTCCAATAGAGAATGAAGGCGACGAAGAAGGGCACGGCAAAAGCCGCGAAGCGGGCATAGCCGACGAACTTGCGATACGTAGCGATATGCGCCGCCGTGTCTTCGGTTACGAGCGGCAACGGCTCAGACGGGCTCCTGGCCCGCGGCGCCTCATCGTAGGTATGGTCGTAGAAGGTCGAGGCCATACTGTCCTCCGACTGCGTGTTTGCGATGTTTTTTTAACGGCCGACGCGCATCCGCGTTCCGCAATCAATTCCGCACCGCCCAAGTTTACTCCGCTGACGCGGCTTGATCGCCGCCATTCTCCGCTCTCGTTCAAATCAAGGACACTTCATGGTCGATCGCAGCGCGGGGCAGCGGAGCTGGCCCTTGAGCCCCTATGACCTCAACGTCAGCTACGGCAAGCCGGGCGACGTCGGCCTCGGTCCCGATTGGTTCGGCCCGCTCGAGCCGATTACGCCGCTGGCGCCGCCCGAGGTCGCCGGCCGCCAGTGGGATTATCTCTCCGGCTACAACCTCTCGACCTTTCCGCGCGGCTATGCACCGATCTCCTTCGCGACGCTGCGCGGCCTCGCCGACGGTTTCGATCTGCTGCGCCTCGCCATCGAGACACGCAAGGATCAGGTCTCGCGCGTCGCCTGGACGATCGCGCCGCGCGACAAGAAGGCGTCCGACGATCCGCGCATCGCCACGCTACGCAAATTCTTCGCCAAGCCCGATGGCCGCCATGGCTTTTCCGACTGGCTGCGGCTTCTGCTCGAAGATCTCTTCGTCATCGATGCGCCGACGCTGTACCTCTCCCGCGACCGCGGCGGCCGGCTTCTCGGCCTCTTGCCGATCGACGGCGCGACGATCAAGCCGGTCATCGACGATTGGGGCCGCACGCCGCTGCCCTATGTGCAGGACGGCCAGACGGTCTTTCCCGTCGCCTATCAGCAGATCCTGAAAGGCTATCCCGCCGTCGATTATTCGGTGCGCGATTGTCTCTATCGGCCGCGCAACATCCGCGTCGATCGCGCCTATGGCTTCTCGCCGGTCGAGCAGATCGTCACCACGGTCAATATCGGGCTGCGCCGCCAGGCCTATCTCCTCGACTATTTCACGCAAGGCAATATTCCCGACAGTCTCATCGGCGTGCCAGAGAATTGGACGCCGGATCAGATCGCCTCCTATCAGAAATATTGGGACGCCTATTTCGACGGCGATCTCGCGCGTCGGCGCCGAGCGAAATTCGTGCCCGGCGGCGTCGCCAAAACCTTCGTGCAGACACGCGAGCCCGATCTCAAAGGCCCCTTCGACGAATGGCTCGCCCGCATCATCTGCTTTGCGTTCTCGGTCTCGCCGCAGGCGCTGACGCAGCAGATGAACCGCGCCACCGCCGAGACGCAGAAGGAGATCGCCGAAGAGGAAGGCCTCGCGCCGATCCTTTGCTGGGTGAAGGCGCTCATTGACGATGTGCTCGCCGATGAATTCGACAGCGCCGATCTCGAATTCTCCTGGTCGACGGATTCCGCGATCGATCCGCAGACGCAGGAAGCGATCCTGTCGAGCTATGCGACGAAGGGCATTCTGACGATCAACGAAGCCCGCGTCGCGCTCGGCCGCGAGCCGCTGACGGAGGCCGCCGCCAATCAAGCGATGGTGCTGACCGGCTCAGGTTATGTGCCGCTCGGGCAGCAGCCGCAGGCGCAGAAGCGCTTCGATGGCATCGCCAAATACAATCACTATCACGACGAGCGCGGGAGATTCACGACGGCGGATGGCGTCGGATCGGCGGCGGATCAGACAACAGACGATACAGCAATATCGGATCACAAGGGTACCGCAAATCCCACTGATACAAGCGATAGCCAACGTGCGGAAATTCAAAATACAGATTATGCCGCCGACACGGATGCTTCTGAGGCGGTCGCGTCTTCCGCAGACGGACGGAGCGGCGCTAAGCAATCAAAAACAACGAATCCAGGTGTGCCAGTCGTGCTGCCCGACGGCTCGAAGATTCCGGATGAGAAGTCCCCGACCGGCTATCTGATGGCGCCAGTCGCGGACCTTTCAGCGGTGGCTGAAGCCGGGCGGAAAGCCGGATTGCAATTCAAGCAACTTGCAGCTGACCCAGATGCAGGTGCAGGCGCATGGGTTTATCTCGCCCTACAACTCGGGCTCAATGTAGGGCAGGGGGGGAATTTCGACTATCAACGCAGCGGAAATCACTTCACGGGGTTCACGTATTTTAGCCAATTCTGGCATGTGTCAAACTTTAATGTTGGGCTCTTTTGCGAGCAAGCCGGTCTCTCGCTCGATGAAACGTTGCGGATTTCCGGCTCTTTTGCCAGGTTATTTTCGCACAACGCCAGACCCGACTTACCCTACGGTTTGAACCCCGACGTCTACGAATTCACGGTCAAGGGATATAAGGGTGGCGAAAGCGGAGTGTTCAATCGCCGCCACTAGTCTGCGGCATGGTTTGGCCGCGTGAACAAACTTGCGAAGAATGCAATTGGGGGATTTTTTTAGTCAGATACGCGTTATAACGTTTGGGTCTTCACAAAAATCGCGACCGACCTTGACGCATGACACCGCCGCCGTTTCCAGCTTCTTTTCGTCGTCCGAAGCGACCGGGAAGTTTTTTCACAGTTCTGTTTTTCGTCGTTTTAAGTTTAATGCTTGTCTTCGGCCTCCCGCTCGCTGGTTACATTGCTTGGGTGCGTCTGGTCGTCTGCAAAGATGTCCTGCTCCAGACAATTCATTCCGGCCTCGATTTCGAAATTTGGCAAACGGGTTGCGACCCCGCGCTGAACATCTTCGTTTCCAAAGCTGGCGGCGAGCGATCAAAAATATTTACATATGCGCCCGACAATGAAGAGCTACCATTGATCGTATTTCATCCGGACGAAAAACGAATTGAGATCTCAGTCGGTCAGATTAATCAAATCGATTTTAAGGCAAATCGATGGGTGGACATGACCATAGACTATCACATAGCCAAGGTGGACTATCCGCGGCTTGGTAGTCAAACGTCGATCCGGTAGCGACCTGGAGCGTGAGGCAGGCTCAATATCGGCTTGCGCCGCCAAGCCTATCTGCTCGACTATTTCACCCAAGACAACATTCCCGACAGTCTCATCGGCGTGCCGGAGAATTGGACGCCGGATCAGATCGCCTCCTACCAAAAATATTGGGACGCCTATTTCGACGGCGATCTCGCGCGCCGGCGCCGCGCCAAATTCGTGCCGGGCGGCGTGGCCAAAACCTTCGTGCAGACGCGCGAGCCCGATCTCAAAGGCCCTTTCGACGAGTGGCTCGCCCGACTCGTCTGCTTCGCCTTCTCGGTGTCGCCGCAGGCGCTGACCCAGCAGATGAACCGCGCCACCGCGGAAACGCAGAAGGAGATCGCGGAAGAGGAGGGCCTCGCGCCGATTCTCTGCTGGGTGAAGGCGTTGATCGACGATGTGCTCGCCGATGAATTCGACAGCGCCGATCTCGAATTTTCCTGGTCGACGGATTCCGCGATCGATCCGCAGACGCAGGAAGCGATCCTGTCGAGCTATGCGACGAAAGGCATTCTGACGATCAATGAGGCGCGCTGACGGAGGCCGCCAACACGGCGATGGTGCTGACGGGCTCAGGCTATGTGCCGCTCGGGCAGCAGCCGCAGGCGCAGAAGCGCTTCGATGGCATCGCGAAATACAATCACTACCACGACGAACGCGGGCGTTTCACGACGGCGGATGGGGTGGGCGAGAGAGGAGCGGGCAAGCCCCCGAATAGTAATCAAAAGCCTAGTGTGAAGCCGAACATTCAAGAGGCGGTTAATTTTCTCCGAGACAACTTCCTGGCAACAACCCCATTCGACCTGCTGTAGTCTCGTGTGAGGAACTCTGGGAATCCGATTGGGCGATATGTCATTCGGCTGCTTTTATGAACGATCCACACTACTATGGGCATTGCATGGCGGGCCTCCTTAGAAGAAATGACGAATGCCTTTCAGGCTTATCCATTTCCCCGCTGCTTCCGTATTGAGGAAATGCATGATCGAGATTCAGAGACTTTTGGAACAGCTCATTCAGGCGATCCGTTCGGCCAATTTTCCCGATGTGGGGGAAATCTCGAATTTGCTTGGTCTTGATGTCTCGCAAGTAAAGATCACAAGGGCGAAATCGGGGTTGTCCATCAACGGAGCATATTGGAAGCAGGAGGGGACGAGCGCCGGTTTAGTCTGTGGAACAAATCCACGTCGAGAAATTTGGTTCTTGCCCAACAAGACAACACTTTCCTATCGAACCGTTGAAGGACAAAATTTTGGGACCAACCAACGCGTCGTTCCATCGGAATTCGATGGCGGTCTCGGTGTTGTTTTTGAGATTGATGGCCTGACCTGCGGCTACACGGCACAGTCGCCACAAGGATATGTCGATGGCTTCTTTTGCGAGAGCCATCCGCTGCCGCAAGTGAGAGTTAGATAAAATTAACTTCGAGCAGATCGTCACCACGGTCAATATCGGGCTGCGCCGCCAGGCCTATCTCCTCGACTATTTCACGCAAGGCAATATTCCCGACAGTCTCATCGGCGTGCCGGCGAATTGGACGCCGGATCAGATCGCCTCCTACCAGAAATATTGGGACGCCTATTTCGACGGCGACCTCGCGCGCCGGCGCCGGGCGAAATTCGTGCCGGCAGACTCCAAGCCACGACAAGGACGCTCGCGATCGCGCCGCGGGGAGGTACGGTCCGTCATTGAAGCGATCGCAAGTCGCGCTGGTTTTCCCAGGCAGGCGATGCCGGCATGACACTCCGCAATTTGGACGGTGGCGTTTTCATTCTTGACTGAACAATGCGTCAGTCTCCGGCCATCTCAATAAATGGCTGAAAGCCTAACGCCACAGTACAGAAATCACGAACCGCCGCGCGTTTCGCCGGCGGTTTTTTCTTGCCCGCAATAACCGCAAAAATCCGAACGCAGGAGCCGCCATGCCGGAGCTCGAACTTTTCATTCCGATCACCAAGGTCGATGCGCGCCAGCGCCTCGTCTATGGCATCGCGACCGCCGAACGCGAGGATCGGTCGGGCGAGATCTGCGATTACGCCTCGACCAGGCCGCTTTATGAAAAATGGTCGGCGGACATCGCGCAATCATCCGGCGGCAAGTCGCGCGGCAATCTGCGCGCCATGCACGGCAGTGTCGCCGCCGGCAAGATCACGGCGCTCGCCTTCAACGACGATGCGAAGCAGATCGAGATTTGTGCCAAGGTCGTCGACGACACCGAATGGCGGAAAGTCGAGGAAGGCGTCTACACCGGCTTCTCGCAGGGCGGCGCTTACGCGAAACGCTGGACCGATAGCGAAGGCCGTACGCGCTACACCGCACAGCCCTCGGAAATCTCGCTTGTCGATCTGCCCTGTCTGCCGCAGGCCCGCTTCGAAATGATCAAGAAGGATGGGTCGCGCATTCTGCGCCGTTTCGGCAAAAGTCTCGGCAAGGGCATGGATCTCGTCGGCCAGTTCGCCGAACTCGTCGATGAGCTGAAAGAGCTGCACTGCGCCGCGGTTGCCGAAGCGGCGAAAGAGGGCGGCGGCTCGCAAGTGCCGGCGCAGTTGAAACAGCTTCTGCTCCAAGCGGCTGATGTTCTGCGTGCGATGACGGCGGAGGAGACGGGCGAGCTTGACGATCATGCGCCCGGCATGCCGGCGCCGGACATGATCGCAAGCCAGCCTGCCGCGACGCGCAGCATGGCGCAGATGGCCAAGCATTTCTCAGGCGAGATGTCGAAGCTCGGCACCCGCAACAGCGCCGATGATCTCGCCCGCATCCAGGCAGTGCATGACACCACGGTCGAGCTCGGCGCCCATTGCGGCGCGGAGAAGATGATGCGCGGGGGCCTCGCGCATCCGGCGCTCGAAAAACGCTTCGATGATCTCAACGGCAAGCTCGATGATCTCTTGAAGCGCGTGAAGAACATCGAATCGCAACCCCTGCCCCTGCCGCTCGCCGGCCGGCCGCGTTCGGTCGCCAAGGCCGAAGACGGCGGCCTTCGTGACGAGGCCAATATCGAAGACATGCTCGCCGATCCCGATCGGCTGGCCCTCGTCGCCATCAAACTAGCGCAGCGCAACGGCCGCAGCATTTTTCCGCGCTGATCCCACACCAAACGCGCGGCGCCGCCGCACCGCTTCCACATGGAGTCCGAAATGTCGATGGAAACCGCCTCTCAGGATTCGCTTGCGCAGATCAAGGCGGCGCAGAGCCGTCCGCTCGCGGATCCGCGCTTCGCGCAACTCAATAAGAGCACCTTCACCGAGAATGCGAGCGCAACCTCGGGCCTGACCTTCTACGATCTCGAGGTCGGCGCCAAGCTCATCTATCCGGTGCTGACGCCGCTGCGGAATATGATCCCGCGCGTGTCAGGCAAGGGCGGCATTCAGGCGAATTGGCGCGCTATCACCGCGATCAATTCCTCCGGTCTGCGCGTCGGCGTTTCCGCTGCCAATCGCGGCGGCGTCATGGCGGTCGCGACGCAGGATTATACGGCGGCCTATAAAGGCCTCGGTATCGAAACGAGCGTCGATTTCGAAGCGCAATATGCCGGGCAGGGCTTTGACGATCTGCGCGGCCTTGCCGGCAAGACCGGCCTCGAAGCCCTGATGCTCGGCGAAGAGGCGATGATTCTCGGCGGCAATTCCGGCCACACGCTCGGTCAGACGCCGGCGCCGTCGCTGAGCGATCAGACGACGGGCGGCACGCTGGCCGCCAACACCGCCTATAGTGTCATCTGCGTCGCGCTGACGCTCGACGCGATGATGAATGCGACGATTGCCGGCGGAATTCAGGGCGCAATCACCCGCAACAATGCCGATGGCACTTCTGATACGTTTGGCGGCGGCGCGGCGAAGCCCTCCACCAACGCCGCGCTGACGACCGCCAATGACGGCAATGCGACTCATGCGCTTAAAGCGAGCGTCGCCGCCGTCACCGGCGCTTTGGGCTATGCCTGGTTCTGGGGTGCTGCGGGTTCGGAAGTGCTCGGTGCGATCACCACGATCAATTCTGTTGTCATCACGGCCGCCGCCACCGGCACGCAGACGGCGGCCTCTCTCGGCGCCGCCGACAATTCGGTGAATGCGCTCGCCTTTGACGGTCTGCTCTATCAGGCGATGAAGCAGGGCTCCGGCGCCTATTTTGCGACGATGCCGACGGGCACGGCGGGTGCCGGCACGCCGCTCACCGCCGATGATGCCGGCGGCATTGTCGAGATCGACGCGGCGCTGAAATCGCTCTGGGACAATTACCGTCTCTCGCCTGATACGATCTGGGTGAATTCGCAGGAAGCGCTCAACATCTCGAAGAAGATCATCGCCGGCTCCGCCAATGCGGCGCAGCGCTTCATCTTCGATTCGAGCCAGAGCCAGGTCGGCGGCGGCATTATGGTGCGGAGCTATCTGAACCGCTTCTCCATGCAGGGCGCGGCCGTGCTCGATATTCGTGTTCATCCCAATCTGCCAGCCGGCACGATTCTGATGACGACGAAGATGCTGCCCTATCCGCTCTCGGGTGTCGGCAATGTCATGCAGATCCGTACGCGGCAGGATTATTATCAGATCGAATGGCCGCTGCGTTCGCGCCGCTATGAATATGGCGTCTATGTCGACGAAGTGCTGCAGCACTATTTCCCACCGTCGATGGCCGTCATCACCAATATCGGAAACGGCTGAGCGCGCTCGCGCCTCATAAATCCGAAGGACTTGCCGATGAAATTGCGTGCGCCGCAAGGCTGCGCCTCGATCTGCCATGACGGGCAGATCTTTGTCGTGGCCGATGACGGCTCGATTGAAGTACCGAAAGCGGTCGCGACGGCACTCACCGCTCATGGATTTGCGCCTTGGGCTGACGACGGCGCCGCGACGGATGCAGGGGATGTCGAAGCGCCGCCGCGCATCGATGTCGGCATGCTCACCCGCGCCGAGCTTTTCGCCTTTCTGCGCGAGCACGGCGTATCGGCCTCGCGACGCGACACAAACGTGAAGTTGCGCGCCGCTGCGCGCAGCGTGCTGAAGGCGCAAGCCGTTTCAAAGGCAGACTGAGAGTCACCATGCCTTCACCCTATGACCTCACCGATATCGCTGATCTCAAAGCCTGGCTCGATGTGCAGTCGAATGACGATGACGCGCTGCTCGCATCGCTCATCACGCAATTGAGCCGGACGATCCTCAGCCATTGCGATCGCGCCTCGATCCTGCCAACGCTGCATGACGAGACGCGTGATGGCGGTGATGAAGAGGCGATTGTCCTGCGGCAATGGCCGGTGACGGCGATCCAATCGCTCACCATCAACGGCAGCGTGATCGCGCCAGCTTCCGCTTTGGTATCGGGCGGCGCGCGCACGCCGGGCTATGTGCTCGAAGCGCCTGGCCGTGCGCCGCCGGGGCGGATGCAGAAGCTCGCTCTGCGCGGCCTGCGCTTTCTGCCCGGCGTGCAGAATGTGTCCGTCACCTATCAGGTCGGCTATCAGATCAGCGGTGAGGCGGCGCTGGTGCCGCTTTCTGCACCTTATACGGTCGTGGCGCAGGCACCCTACGGCGCTTGGGCGTCGGATTGCGGTGTTGCCTATGCGAATGGCGCGGCGCTGACGGCGGTCGCAAGCAATCCAGCGGCTGGCCAATATGCGGTGCAGACCGGAACTTATCAATTCGCCGCCGCCGATGCCGATCGCGCCGTCACCTTGAACTACGGCTATGTGCCGGCCGATCTTGCCTTCTGCGCGCTCGACTGGGCGGCCGAACTCTACGCCTATCGTGACCGCATTGGCCTGCGCTCTAAATCGCTTGGCGGCCAGGAGTCGGTGTCCTTCATCGTCAAGGATGTGCCGGATTTCGTTGCAAGCGCCTTGCAGCCCTATCGCCGCATCGTCATGCCGTGAGTGACTCATGAGCGACGCTGGTTTCGACATGGTCGCGATCGAAGCGGCACTCGCGGCGCGCGCGGAGGAACTGCGCGCCAAGCTGCAAGACAAGATCGCGCAAAATCTCTCGGGCGACATCCTGAACACGCGCTCTGGCGCGCTGCTCAATTCCATCTCGACCGAAGTCGAAGACGACGGACTCGGCCTGTCCTTCATCGCCGAAAGCACCGGCGTGCCCTATGCGGCGATCCTCGAATATGGCGGCAAGACCGCGGCGCATGAGATCGTCGCGACTAAGGCGCAGGCGCTCGCCTTCATTGCCGGTGGCGAGCAGCGCTTTGCAAAACGTGTGCAGCATCCAGGCTCCGTTTTCAAACCTTATCGCTATATCGGCAGCGCCTTCGATGCGCTCGCAGGCGAACTCGCTTTCGGCTTGAAGGATGCCATCATCGACGCGCTCGGCGCGACGGATTGAGGAGTCTTCTATGAGCGCAACTGCCCGCGATGCCGCGATGCGTGCGCTCGCCGATCTCGTCGCCTCTGCCTTCGCCTGGAAAACGGGCCCCTCGCGCAAATTGAAGCTTTGGTCGGATGTGCCGGCGGCGAGCCGGCCGGCCTGCTTTCTCTTCGAGGGCGGCTTCGAATCCTATGTCTGGAGCGAGGGCGCCATTCCGAAACGCGCGATCGAAGCTAAGATCTTCGCCTATCTCAACGCCAAGGATCATGCCGTCATTGGCGCCAGCCTGCTCGACGATGTAATGGACGCGCTCGATGCCGCCTTCGCGCTCTCCGGCGCCGATCTGGCGCTCGGCCGCAACACGCTGTCCGGCGCCGTCTATAGCTGCCGCATCGGCGGCAAGATCCTGAAAGATCCCGGCGACCTTGACGGCGATGCGCTGCTCATCGTGCCGGTGAAACTCGTCCTGCCATAGCTTTCCGTCATTGCGAGAAGCGCGAGCGACGAAGCAACCCATCACTTTACAAATGGATTGCTTCACTTCGTTCGCAATGACGATCTCCATCTTATTCTTATCGATGCTGAAAGGATCGGTCATGTATAGTTTCGGCTCCGGCGTGCTCATCGGCACGCGCACCGATATTCCCAATGCGACGCCGATCAACTTTGGCCTCGTGCAGGAAGTGACGATCGATCAATCGGCGAGCGTCAAGGAAATCTACGGCCAGTATCAATATCCGCTCGCCGCCGCGCGCGGCACGATCAAGACGACGGGCAAGGCGAAAGTGGCGCGCATTTCCGGCCTCGCCTTCGCCAATCTCTATTATGGCATCACGCCTTCGGCGGGCCAGCTCGCGACGTCCTTCGCCGAGGCGGCAAGCGTCCCCGCGACGTCGCCCTATACGGTGACAGTGGTCAATGAGGCGACATTCGCCAACGACGCAGGCGTCGTCTATGCGGCGAGCGGCCTGCCTCTGACAAAGGTCGCCTCGAGCCCCGCAGCGGGCCAATATAGCGTCGCGAATGGCGTCTACACATTCGCTGCGGCGGACGAAGGCAAGGCGGTGTTGCTCACCTATTCTTATGCGATCGCCTCGACCGGCCAGAAGATCGCCGTCGTCAACAATCAGCTCATCGGCACGACGCCGACCTTCCAGGCGCTGTTCTATACGACCTTCCAAGGCCAGGCCGTCACGCTGCAATTGAACAATTGCATTTCGAACAAGCTGACCTTCGGCACCAAGCTCGAAGATTTCGTCATGCCGGAATTCGACTTCGCCTGTTTCGCCGATACCGGCGGCAATGTCATGACCTGGTCCTTCGCGGAGGTGTCGTGATGCGGCCGCAACCGGTCATGCTGCGGCTCGGCGATGCGGAATGGCGCGTACGGCCGCTGACCTTGAAGCAGATCCAGGAGATCGAGCCGCTGCTGCAGAACGGCGAAGAAGCCCCAGGCAGCTCGATTGCCGCCGCCGTCAAGATCGTCGGCGTGGCTCTGTCGCGCGACCACGCCGAGGCGGCAGCGCAGCTCACGGAGATGGAGGCGACGACGCAGGAGATCGGCGATGCGATGCGCGCCGTGCTGCGGCTCGGCGGCTTCATCGCGGCGCGCGAGGAGAGCGAGCCGGGGGAAGGGCAAGCGGGCGCGGATGGGATTTCGTCTACGCCCGCTTGATGACGGCCTGCGGATTCACGCCCGAGACGATCGACGAGATGACGCTCTTCGACGTCGAGGCGCTGTTCGATTATTGGCGCGACTTCCCGCCGGCGCATGAAATCCTGAAATATGTCTATCGCATCGAGCGCAAGGCCGATGCGCCCAAAGGTGGGGAGGCTGCGGATGCCGCCGACCCGAGCGGCATCGGCACGCTCATCGCCCGCTTTCCCGACGGGAAGGTGAAGGCGCGATAGGCGCTCACAACGTCCTTGCCGATCCCAAGCCGCTGCGCATCGCGTCTGCGGCTTTTTCTTTTCCAATCATTGGATCGTTGCATGGCCGCATTTGGCTTCGACTGGCCGCGCGAGCGCGTGCCGGAGCGATCGCGCAGAGCGGTCTGGATATGGCCCGGCATTCCGCTGACCTCGCTGCGCGGCGGCGAAATCATCCCCGCGGATGCCGAGACGATTCGCTTCTGGGTCACCAGGCTGCATGGGCCGGAAGCTCTCGACAAGGGCATCCTCCGCTCGGCCGCCATCGCCGCCGACTGCCTCAAAGCTGGGAACGAGAGTGCTGCACAGGCGGAGCTCGATTCCTTACGGCTAATCGAGCTTTCGCAAGACGGCGCCCTGCTGATGCGTGCGGTCGCGCCGCACATCGGGATTGAAGCGCCCGATCTTCCGCTCCGCGCGTCGATGCAGACGTGGAACGCGCAAGATATCGTGCTGCATCTGCCGATCTACAAGCGCCATAGGGAGGCAGCACAAAGACTAGCCAAAGGCGTCATGCCTTTCGCGCCCCTCGGCGAAGGCGGCTGGGATCCGGCAAAACATCCGCGCTGGCCGGCGGGTGCGCCCGACAGCCAGGGCGGTCAATTCGCGCCGGGGGATGAGTCAGGCGACGATGCCGGTTCATTCCGGTGGCGAGGCGGCCGAGACGGCCGAGACGCCAGCCACCCCCGCATGATTTCGGTGATCATCTCTCGGGTCACGATATGAGGGGACACAATAATCCACCAGATGGACCTGATTTGGAAGTGCCGAAGGAAGAACCGCCCTCGGCAGAAAGATACGAGACCGTTAGAAACATTGGAGACGTTCTTGACGACGCCTTGGCAGCCGGGCTCAGCCATTGGGTTCGAAATACGTTAGTTGGGTTGGCGTCTATACTGTGGCTAAGGAACAAAACCACCCGATATTATTATCAGCTCAGGGCTAAGCTCGATCCGCCCAAGACGCTCGAAGAACTTCAAAATGGTGTGGCTCACCCCACATTCGGGTATGAAATTCATCACATTGTCGAGTTCAATAAAGCCGACAAAGATAATTTTCCCGAGAGTTGGTTTGAGAGCTCTGAAAATTTTGTGGAATTCCACAAATGAAGCACAAAGAAATTTCTGATTGGTACCAAACGCCAAATCGGGATTACAACTGGCTCTCTCCGCGTAAATATCTAGAGGGTAAAAGCTGGAGGGAGCAATATGAATTCGGATTACAGAAGCTCATCGATTTTGGAGTTCTGATGCCATGAGCGATCGAAACCTCGAAGAAATGTCTGTGCAAGAGCTTATCGAGCTATTTGCGCAAAATGGTATCGAGCAGGATCGTGTAATCCGCAGAGGTGAGGCTCCGAAATTTACAGACATATTTTATGCAATGGCCGCCGTAGATGCAGAGCTGACGAGGCGCGGTCCGGAAGCAGTGACTGCATTGGCGGCGCTTTATGACCATCCCAACATGCAGGTTCGTTTGCAGGCGGCGAGAGTGGCGAAGGATGTTGATCCCGCAGGTGCGCGGCGGGTTCTTGAGCTGATCGCAAAATCAGTCCGCATGCCCCAAGCGGCGGATGCGCGCGAGTCATTGCGTAATATGGATTCTCGCGGCATCCCATCCAGCTGAAGCTGCAGGCTACGAAAGCCAATCCACATATGCTCATCATAGGACTCGACGCCGAAAAATGGACGACGATCGACGACTTCTGTGTCGCGCTTTTTGCGGCCCTAGGTTCTCCGGAATGGCATGGCGAGAGCATCGATGCGCTGATCGATTCGATGATCTGGGGTGGGATAAATGCCGTCGAGCCGCCCTACACGATCAAAATTTGTAATGTTCGTCACCTCCCGAAAGACGTCTTGGAATATATTGAGCTGCTAAATCTGCGTTGGCCAGAGCCCGCGCCGAGTTTAATCAGCGAATGGGCCACGATGTCGAGGTACAACTTGAAATCGTCAGTGACTGACTCCGTCACGCTCTCGCGCTGAGGCTGCCGACAGATTTATTTGGTCGGCAGACCGCACATCTTCACGTTGAAATGTCTGCTTCGATAGCGTGCTGGATTCATCCGGCGCCATACTTGCTTGCCTTTTCGCAAAGGTCGCCTCATGGCCGATGACGTCGCGATCAAATTCACCGCCGATCTGTCGGCGCTGCTCTCCGGCATGCAGCAGGCACAGGATGCGATCACCTCGACCGCCGGCCTGATGCGCAATGGCGCGACCCAGATAGCCTCGTCGTTCGGGGTGCTGTCGGCCGCCTATGCCAACGGTGCGACGGAGAATGTCCGATCCGCTGCGTCGGCAAGCGCCCAGGTCGTCGCTATCGCGCAAGAGCAGGAGAGCGCGCGCTATCAGATCGCCTTGAACGGCGTGAAAATGAACCAAGCGCTCGTCAAGGAAGAAGCGCAAACCTCGCAGCTTTCGCATGCGCAAGAGCGCACGCAGCTTCTCGCCCTCGAAGACGAGCGCGAGGCGATCGAACGCCGGCATTTGCAATCGCAGCTCGCGGGCCTCGATGAAGGCTCAAAAGAGTATGAAATTGTGCAATCGAAGCTCGAGGCCCTCACAAGCCAGAGCGCGCTGCGTCGCGAGCAGATCGAGCTCACCTATAACCGGCAGGTCTATAACAACTATAAGCGCACTTTCGATCAGATCGGCGGCGCTGTCTCTTCCTCGATCATGGGCATGATCGAGGGACATGAGACCCTGCGCCAGGCGGCACAAAAGGTTCTGCTCAGCATCATCCAGAATTTCATTCAGACGCGCATCCGCATGGCGGCCGAATGGGCGGCCGGTGTCGCGGCGCAAGTCACGACAACGACGACAGGCGAAACAGCGAAGACTGCTGCCGTGGTGAACGGCGTCGCGGCGCGCACGGCGGCGGAAAGCGCCGGCGCCGCGGGTAGTCTCGCGGCGAGCGCCGGCGCGATGACGGCTCAGATCAGTGCCGACGCAGGCACTGCGGCTGCGGGTGTAACGGCTTTCTTGGCCCCGATCATGGGGCCGGCGGCCCTCGGTGCGGCGGCAGCGATAGAAGGAGCCGTCATGGGTTTTGCGCATTTCGATGTCGGCTCATGGCAGTTGCCGGCTGATCAGCTCGCCGTGGTGCATCAGGGCGAGATGATCGTGCCGGCGGCGCAGACGCCCTGGGCGCAATCCTTGATGTCGAACGCGGCCGCGTCAAGCGGTGGCGGCGACACGCATTATCACACGCATAATTGGGGCGTGACGGTCAATCGGCCGGTGAATGGCGACGATGTCGTCTCCGCCGTCCGCGACCGCGCCCATGATGTCGGTCGCGCCTTATCGCGCGGCATGGGTTCGCGCGGTCTGCCGCGGGGGCGATAAACGTCGCCGATCGGACGTCAGCCGTCATGCCCGGACTTTGATCGCGCATCCAAGCATCGACGACAAGCATTTGTGCCTGGATGGCCGGGTCAAGCCCGGCCATGACGCTCACAAGGCTCGTCAGCAACGTCTCCGGAGTCGAGAGGACAAGGTCTGATGACCACCCCGCCGTCATTTCCGAATCTCGCGGGGCAGGGCTGGTCGGTCCATAAGCGTCCGAGTTTTTCGACGAGCGTCGCTTCGCATGTTTCCGGCCGTGAGGTGCGCAGGGCAAACTATGCTTACACGCTCTATGAATTCGAATTGAGCTTTGAAGGCCTCGACTCCGGCGGTGGTTTCCCCGCCATCGGGAGTCAATCGCTGCAAGCGCTGATGGGCTGCTATCTCGCGGCGCAGGGCCAGTTCGGCACTTTTCTCTACAGCGATCCCACCGACAATGCGGCCGCCGGTCAGGGACTCGGTGCGGGCGATGGAGCGACGACGCAGTTCGCGATCCTGCGTTCGCTCGGCGGCTACGCCGAACCTGTCTCCTGGGTCGTCGATGTGTCCGCCATCTATTTCAACGGCGTTTCTGTTCCGGGCGCCGCCTTTGGCACGCCGCCCGCGCCAACACTCTCCGGCATCTCCGGCGGCACATTCGGCAATGTCACTTACTATGTGAAGGTTACTTGGGTGACAGCAGCCGGCGAAATGCCGGCCTCGCGCGAGGCAAGCATCGCGCTGATGCCCGGTCAATTGTTGCAGGTCGCTTCGCCACCATTCTCTACACCGCCGCTGTCGACTGGCTACAATGTCTACGCGGCGACGGTCTCGGGCCAGGAGGTGCTGCAAAACGGCAATGCACCGATTGCGATCGGCACACCCTGGACGATGCCCAGCACCGGATTAATGACTGGCACGGCGACGCCGCCGACGACAAATCAATATGCTTGGTCGGTCTCGGCTCAGACGGGCCCCGGCATGATTTCCTTCGCGACGGCGCCGCCGGCCGGGACCGCGATCACGGCCGATTTCACTTTCGCCTACATCTGCCGCTTTCTCGACGATCAGGCCGATTTCGAGAATTTCATGAAGGGACTCTGGCAGGTGAGCAGTCTTAAGTTTCGCTCGGTCAAACCTTAAAGCCCGTCATGGCCGGGCATAGCCTGTCGCAGACGGGCGTCCTTACGGACACCCTATGACCCGGCCATCCAGGCACAATTCGTCGGCGCCTAGATGCGCGGATCAAGTCCGCGCGTGACGCGTTTGGGGCATCCGAACAACTATGAAATCTGCCTCGCAACAGCTCGTTACTTATATCAATCAGATCCGTGCGCAGACGGATGCAGAACTCTCCCTTGCGAATTGCTATCTCCTTCAGCTTGCGACCGGCAGCCAGATCGCTTGCACCGATCAGGATTATCCCGTGACGCTCAATGGCGTCACCTACGTCGCCAATTTTCTCCAAGTATCCGGACTCAAATTCAAATGCGCGATCGGCCTCGATCCCGACGAGCAGCGGATCACAGTGGCAGCGAAGCCGACGGATTTAATCGGCGGCGTTCCGGCGCTTGCGGCGATCAGCAAAGGTGTTCTCGACGGCTGCGCGATCAGCCGGTTTTTGGTCTTTTTCGATGGGCCGCCCGTTAACGGCAAACAAAGCCCGATCATCGGTTCGGTGCTGCTCTTTAAAGGCCGTGTCGGCAAGGTCGATAGTGTTGGACGCACGCGGGCGAAGATCACGGTCAACTCAGACTTGGTTCTGCTCGACCTCGATATGCCGAAGAATCTCTATGCGCCCGGCTGCCAGCATGTGCTCTATGACCGGGGCTGCACGCTCAACGCTGCGAATTTCGCGACAGCGGGTTCCGTCGAAGCCGCGGATAACGCGACCCTCACTTGGTCGGGTTCAAACAGCAATTATGCGCAGGGCAAGCTCGTCTTCACCTCCGGCATAAACAATGGCCTCGCCTTCACCGTGAAGGCGGCGGGCGGCGGTGCGCTGAATCTCGCCTATCCGATGGAAGATGTGCCCGCGGTGGGCGACACGTTCATCGTTTATTTCGGCTGCGATCATTCGATGGGCACCTGCCGGAACAAATTCAACAATCTGCAGAATTTTCGCGGCTTTCCCTTCATTCCGCCGCCGACTTTCTCTGCCTGATCTCGGACGGCATCGCTATGGAAAGAGAAGAACGCCTTCGCATCGCTGGCGATCTATCGCTACAGCGAGACCGTATTGTTACGGAGGCGCGGAGCTGGATCGGCACGCCCTATCACAATTGCGCCGATGTCAAAGGCCAGGGCGTCGATTGCGGCATGCTGATCGTTCGTTGTTTCGTCGATACCGGCCTTTGCGAGGCTTTCGATCCTCGGCCCTATCCACCTGACTGGCATATGCATCGGGGCGAGGAAAAATATCTTGGCTTCATCTTCGATCATTGCGCCGAATTGGCGGAAGATGAAGAGGCCCGCCCCGGCGATGTGATCGTCTTTCGCTACGGCCGTTGCTACAGCCATGGCGCCATTATCACTGATGCCTCGCAGGGCCGCGGCAAGCTTGCCTTTGTGCACGCCTTCTGGCCGGCGAAGAAAGTCATCGAGGATAGGCTCGATCGCAATTTGCAGCTTGCGCACAAAGACCGCGCGCACCGCATCTTTTCATACTGGAAGGCGCGATGAATCGCGAGGCAACGACCATTCCGATCTGCTACGGCGTTGCGAAGATCAGGCCGAATATCATCTGGATCGGATATTTCAGCCGCATCATAGCCGGCAAAAAGACGGGCGTCTTATCGGCGCCCTATGACCCGGCCATCCGGGCGCGAAATGAAACACCGAGCCTGGATGCGCGGATCAAATCCGCGCATGACCGCGGGGGCGTGCAAGAGCCGGAGTAAGGCAAAACATCGATGTCATTTCTCCGCACGCCCTCGCAGCCGGTCACGACACCGACCTATACCGGCCTGCAGCTGCAGACCTCGTCTTCGGCAATCCCGATCCCGATCGTCTATGGCGTCGATAAAATCGCGCCGAACATCCTCTGGAACAATGATTTCCAGGCGCATTATTCGAACAAAGGAAAGCTCGGCGGCAAAGGTGGCGGCGGCTCGACCGGCAAGAACGGCGGCAATCAGGCGCCGAGCTCCTACACGACAGCGATCATCCTCGGCCTCTGCGAAGGCCCGATCTTCGATCTGGGTTATGTCTGGGACAATTCCACGATCTCCATTCTGGGGAACGTCTCGACCATGTCCGCCGCTGGCTGGGTCAAAGGCGACACAAACCAACCCGCTTGGAACTATATCGAGGACAATCATCCGGACCAAGCGCTCGCCTATGCCGGCACGGCCTATGTCTTCGATTATCAGATCTCGATGGGATCGTCGGCGACACTCGACAGCTATTCCTTCGAGGTCCAAGGCACCTTCTGCAAGACCGGGTTCGATGGCTATGACGCCGATCCGGCGCAGATGGTCAATGATTTCCTGACCAATACGCTTTACGGCGTCGGTTTTCCCTCAAGCAGCATTGCGTCTTCGACGCTCTTCGGCGATTCCGGCGATGCTTCGGTCCAGACCTATTGCAAAGCGGTCGGCATCTCCTTCTCCACTGCGCTAACGAGCCAGGAGACGGCTTCGCAGACGCTCAGCCGCTGGTTGCAGCTGATGAACACTGCGGCCTTCTGGTCCGAAGGCCTCATAAAGTTCGTGCCCTATGGCGACACCACCGTCACCGGAGCGGTCTACACCGGCGGCGACATCGGCTTCGCCACCAACAATGCATCGCAGTCGACGTTCTTCGTTGCGGTTCCGCAACGGCAGATCGGTACCTGCACCTTTCAGCCGAATGACACGCCGGTCTACGATCTGACCGACGACGACTTCATCGGCGCCGACGGCGACGATCCGGTTCAGATCGAACGCAGCGATCCTTATCTTGCCTATAATCGGCAGGATCTCGAAATATCGCAGCGGACGAATTTTTATGATGCCACGCCAATCAGCGCTTTCGACCAGGCTGCGATCGACCGCTATGGGCTCCGCATCGCGCCGACCCTGACGGCGCATGAGATCAAAAATCCGACCGTCGCGCAGACCGTCGCGCAACTCGTTCTGCAGCGCGGCCTCTACATTCGCAACCATTACAAGTTCCGGCTCTCCTGGGAATATTGCCTGCTCGAGCCGATGGACCTCGTCACCCTGACGGACGCGGGCCTCGGCCTCGACAATATCGCAGTCCGCATCGTCTCGATCGAGGAAGACGGTCAAGGCCTTCTTTCTGTTACAGCGGAAGAGTTCCCGCCGGGCGTCGCGACACCGGTCGAATATTTCGTCCAGCAAAAGAATTCAACGGCATTGGCGGCCAACGCGCCGGCCAGCCCAGTCAATGCGCCGATCATCTTCGAGCCGCCCTATGGACTCGCTGACGGGCTTGCCGTGTGGATCGCGGTCTGCGGCCAGGTGTCGTCGACCTGGGGCGGCTGCCATGTCTACGCGTCCTCAGACGATGTGAGCTATCAGAAGATCGGCGAGATCAACGGCCCGGCAATTATGGGCATGACGACCGAAGATCTGCCGCCCGTCGCCTCGCTCTTCGACCTCGGCCAAGTCACCGTCGACACGGCGCATAGTTTGCCTGTCGACCTGACCAAGTCTGAGGGCGCGCTCAATCCAGCCTCGGCGACGGACATGCTCGCCGGAAATTCGGCCTGCTTCGTTGGAGCGCTATCGGGCCCCGGCGAGGTCATCGCCTATCAGAACGCGATCCTGACCGCGACGTCGAAATATGCGCTCTCAGTGCTGCAGCGCGGAGCCTTCGACTCCGACATCATCGACCATCCGGCCGGTTCAATCTTTTGCAAGCTCGACCACCGGATCTTCGAATATCCTTATTTGCCGCAGCAGATAGGACAGAGAGTCTATCTCAAGTTCCAGAGCTTCAACGCATTTGGCGCGGGCCTGCAAGATCTGTCTGATTGCGGCGCCTATCCCTATACGATCACTGGTTCGCCGCTTCTGGCTGCCGTGGAGCCGCCGCAGAATGTCGTTTTCAATTTCGGGCAAGGCGGCTTTGCGCAGCTCTCCTGGGATGAGGTGACAGATCCGCGCGGCCAGCCGCGCTATCAGGTCTGGAAGGGCGCCACGCCGCAAGTCGCGCAGCAATGTGGCGACGTCGCGCATCCGCCTTTCACGCTGCCGCAGGGCGCGGGCACTTACTACGTCAAGGCCTATCTGACGCCGCTGCCGAACATCGTTGTCACGTCGGATTTCTCCGAAGGGCTCACGATCGCCGGGGCAATCATCGTCCTGAACAATCTCGACAGCTTCGATCAAGGCGCCACGAACTGGCCGGGTATCACTGCCAATATCATCGTGACCGGGTCGGCGCCGAACCAAAGCGTACAGCTCGCCGGCGCGACCAATGTCGATTTCGGCCAGATCAGCCAGTCGGCGGCCGAGACGGATGATTTCGGCAGCATCATCGACAACGTCGTGACCATCCTTGATCTCGGATCGATCTCGCCATCGAGCGGATAGCCCCCCAGCCCTCCACCGCGTCACGGCCGGACTTGGTCCGGCCATCCATGCACAAACCATAGCGACGGCGCATCGTCAGCGAAAGCGCCTGGATGCGCGGATCAAGTCCGCGCATGACGCGCACACAAAGAGACATTGCTCATGCTTCAAGAAGTCGAACAGCATCTCGTCGAGATCAAGGCCCTGCAAACGATCGACAGCCCGCGCACCGTCGTCTCCGGCTGGACCGATGGTTTAGGCGGCATGCAATCCGTCTCGGTGTTCGCTGAGTTCGACTACGGTGCCGGCGGCGAGAGCATCGATCTGATTATCCAGACATCGATCGATGGTGGCAAAACGCCGGTCGATATTGCCCGCGCGACTTTCGATAAGCAGACTCGCACAATTGTCTGCAATGTCACGGCGGACCGCGACTGTGGCTGGTTCGATGCCGACATGGGTCTAAAGCCCGGTGACGTCCGCTGCGGCGTGCTCGGCGATCGCCTGCGCTACGCCCTCAAATCAACCGGCATTTATGAACGCACCTCGCTGCGCGTCTATTTCGCGCCGCGCTGACTTACTCTCATCCCCGTGATGGCCGGCATAGCCCGTCAAAAACGGGCTTCTTAGAGACCTATGACCCGGCTGTCCCAACCGAAGCCCCGAACGAAGAGTCTGGATGCGCGGATCAAGTCCGCGCATGACGTCCTCCATTGCTACGGAGAACCCCTATGGTCGCCTTTCAAAAATTCAATCTCTTCGTCGACGATCTCGCCAAGAAGGTGATGAACCTCGGCACCGACGCCATCAAAGTCATGCTGACGAATACGGCGCCCGTCGCGACCAATCACCTCTATTCCGATATCTCCGCCACCGAACTCGCGAACGGCAACGGCTATACGACAGGCGGCGCGCCAGTGACTGGCGTCACACTATCGAACACGGCAGGCCAGGAGGTCATGAGCGCCAGTCCGACGACTTGGACCTCGAACACCGGCAACATGGGGCCGTTCCGCTATGCAGTCTATTATGACTCCACGAGCGGCACGCTGATCGGCTTCTACGACAACGCATCGTCGATCACACTCAATGGCGTGAACGGCGACACTTTCACCGTGACGCCGTCGTCGAGCCAGCTGCTCACGCTGCAATAGAGCTCAGCAATCATTCGGCGCGTCATGGCCAGACTTGATCCGGCCATCCAGGCGCAAACTCCAACATTGAGTCTGGATGCGCGGATCAAGCCCGCGCATGACGGCTGCGAGAGCACTTCCGCATGGGTCTCTATCTTCCAAATCGCTCGAAATATGGCGTCGCCTCGGCGCCGGGCACGTCGACGTCGATCACGCTCGGCACGTTGGTGCCGGGCTTTCTGCCATTGCCGAACGCTGCCTCGGGCTTTCCGGTCGTCTATTATGCCGAGGACACGATCGGCGGTTCAGCTGTCGTCGAGATCGGCGATGCAACCCTCACGCTCTCCGGCAGCACCTGGACGCTCTCGAACCGCAATCCCTATGAGCAGTCGAATGGCACGATGTCGCTACTGTCGCTGACATCAGCGGCACTGATCGGCTTCTCGATACGCGCAGGCGACTTCTTCGGTTTGCCGGGCGGCTTCGTCAACAGGTTCCGCAATCCTATCATGGATATCTGGCAGCGCGGGACGTCGATCACCGTCACAACGTCTGGCGCCTATACGGCGGACGGCTGGATCGTCACGCCGACGGGTGCCTCGGTCACCGTCACGCAGGACTCGAGCCGCTCCAATCCCGACAATCTGCTCGCATTAAAGATCAACGGCGCGGCGAGCGTGACCAACGTCAGCGTTGTCCAGCGCATCGAGAGTTTTGTTGCCGCGCCGCTAGCCAATCAGACCTGCACCGTCCGCTTCAAAATCTACAACAGCACCGGCGCGTCGATGACGCCGGCTCTGAAGATCGACGACGCATCGGCGGGGGTCGATAGTTTTAGCTCGGTCTCAGCCGATCTCGCCTCGACCAATCTACAGGCCTGCGCCAACGGCGCCTGGACCGATATCGCTTATACATTCGTTGCCAATGCCAATGCCATAAAAGGCATGCAGATCTCTCTTTTCTTCGGCGCGATCGGTTCGGGCTCTTATGTCGAAGTCACCGCTGCCGATATTCGTCTGACGCCTTTCGTTGCGACCGGCCTCTGCGCGACGCCGCCGCTGACCGAGAAGCGGCCAGTCCACGCCGAGATGGCATTTTGTCAGCGGTATTTATATTCGACCTATAAAAATGGAGTAACGCCTGGCAGCGCAATGAGCATCGGCATGGTTGAAACCGGATTTAACTACTCCGGTGTTTGGTCCATGTATTTTACTTTTACTTTCCCGGTCGAGATGGCGTCCGCTCCGGCAATTTCATATTGGGATAACGCAGGAAATCCGAGCAAACTAACACAATCACCCAGCACGGGTGGCTTCGGGCCGGTCACAAACAATGTGACAGGCGTAAGCTCACTCGCTGCCGCCATCTCCACGACAAGTGCGCTTCTGAGCGGGTTAGCTAGCCCCACCGGGGCGTATTACGCTAATTTTATAGCATCAGCCGAACTTTAAGAGGGGCGCATGACTATTTCGGCTACATACACGGACGCTCCTGATGCGCAAGGCAATCATTACATCGTCTCGGCGGTTGTCGACGGCTTTGCGTGGGAGAATATCGACCTTCGATTGGCGACGCATTTGAGCGCGCAAGTGAATGCGTGGATCGCCGCCGGCAACCGGCCGGCCGCCTATGTCGCGCCGCCGGCGCCGCCGGTCACCTGCCAGCTCTGGCAGCTGCAATCGGTCATGACAGCCGATCAATGGAGCGCCGTGCAGAGCTTCATCGCCTCGATGAACAATCCGACCGTCTCGGCCTTCTTTGCGCATGGCACCAATCAGATCCCGTCCGACTCGACAACGCTCGCGCAGATTGGAGTGGCGATCGGCCTGACAGCGGATCAGATCACCGCTTTAGTGACGCAGGCTGCCGCCGTCTCGATCCCTTGAAGCTGCCGTCATGGCCGGGCTTGAGCCGGCCATTCAAACAGAAGCGATGGGTCTGGATGCGCGGATCAAGTCCGCGCATGACGCGCTGAGGGAACAGATCGATCCATGCTTTGCCTCGCCACGATCGCCGGCGCGCCGCTCTGCGCTAATGACGTCATCGTCCCGAATGCCTTTGCGCCTGCCGGCGCGACCGGCGGTTTCGCGCTGACGGGATCGTCCGCGGCCAGCGCCGCGGCTCGCGAGCTGGCGGAAGCAACGGGCGGTTTCTCACTGTCCGGCCAGACCTCTGGTTTCGCCACAGCGCGCAAGCTGGCCGCGGCGACAGGCGCTTTCGCGCTCACCGGCCGGGCGGCTTCCTTCAACGCGGCGCGGCCGATGGCGGCGGGGACGGGAAGTTTTTCGCTGTCGGGGCATGCGGCTTTCAATGCGCAACGCAAGCTGGCGGAAGCAACCGGCGCTTTCTCGCTGACCGGCAACGCCGCCAATCTCGACGCGCTGTCGCGCACACTGAACGCAGCAACGGGCACATTTTCCCTAACCGGCCAGACAGCCGCCTTCAACGCCCAACGCAAGCTTGCCGGCGCCACGGCGAATTACAGTCTGACGGGTTCGGCAAGCACCTTTGACAGCGCGCGCAAACTCGCTGCAGCGTCCGGGGGATTCACGGTCAGCGGCAGCACTGGGGGCGTCGGCGGCATGGCCATTCCGTCGACGCCGGTTGCGCTGATGATCGCCGCGGCGATCGCAGGCAATGCGCCCGTCATCGGCTCCTACACCGTGCCGGAAGACGATATTTTTGATCTCGGCTATGTCGGCACGCTCAACCTTTCGTCGACATGGCAGGTGACCGGCGCGGCGCTTGGGTAGGGCAACCTCTAATGCCGTCACGGCCGGGCTTGATCTGGCCATCCACACCAAAGCGACAAAAATTTGTGCCTGATGCGCGGATCAAGTCCGCGCATGACGGCGAAGAGAAAAGCGGCGCATGCTCTGTCTCTCGACCATCGCCGGCGCGCCGATCTGCGCCGATCAACCACGCAAGGCGATCCCTTGGGGCATAGGCGAAGCGCCCGGCAGCTTCGTCATTCAAGGCGAAGCCGAATTTCAGCCGATCGCAGGATATCTGACCCGCAAGAACTGGCTGTCATTCACTGATTTTCTCGGGGCTGCCGCCGCGACAAAAATGCTGTCTTGGACCGAGGTCAATATCGGCCAGCCGGATGGTTTCGGCGGTGTGATCTGGGGTGGATGGCAGAAGTTTTCGCCGGGCCAATACCAAGGCCAATATGCGCGATTGCGCTACTATCTGCAGGCGCCGACGCCGCAGATCGTGGGCGAGCTTCTCGAGGCGCAAGCGCTTTGCTCAGTTGCAGAACGGCTTGACTCATACACCGATCTGACGGTGCCAGCAGCCGGTCTCGCGATTTCTTTCGCACCTGGCAACAGCAATACGCCAAGGCCTTTCAATAAAGGCCCTAACGGGACGGCGTTGCCCCAAGTCATGGTTGTTTGGAACAACCAGCCGGGCGATCAACTCATCCGCTCCGGTCTCTCGCTTTCGGGCGTTGCGATCCAAATCTTGAACGGCGGCGTCGGCGTCCCACGCACAGGCGTCGATGTCACCGCGGCGGGGTATTGAGCATGAAAATTATCCAGCTGGCATCCATAGCTTTTGCCTTCTGCGTCGCACTCGTCGGCTTTGCGCGGCCGGCATCCGCCTGTCTGCCGGTGACCGGTATTTTCACGGCGGTGCAGGAGCAGCAGTTTCTCAATAACGCCTTCTTCCAGCTGCGCGGCAACAACGCCGGTTCGTCGGCGCCGAGCGACGATTGCTCCGGCGCGCCGGTCAAAGGCCAGTTCTGGCTCAACACCTCTTCCGCGCCGAATGCCTTCAGCATCTATGACGGCTCGGAGCAAGACGTCATGGGTTATGTCGATCCGACCAATAACCTTTGGCTGCCTGTCCTCGGCGGCGGCATCGCCACAGCGACCGCGGCTTCCGTCCTCGATCTCTGCAACGGGCCGCCTCCGACGCCGCAGAATGAGATCACCATTTCCGGCTCGACGCCGATCACCTCTTTCGGCGCATCGTGTCAGGTGGGCCAGTTCAAGTTCTTGAAGTTCACCGGCGTTCCGAAGATCATTTACAACGCCGGGTCGATCCTGACGCCAAGCGGACAAAGCTTCTTTGCCGAGAACGGAGCGCATGCGATCGTTGTCTATCAAGGTGCTGGCGTATGGGAGTTCTTCTCTTACATGGCGCCTGCGAGCAACGTCCCGCCAGCAGCTATCCAATTCACAGAATCGACGACGCCTGATGCTGGCTATGTTCTCGCCTATGGCCAACCGGTCTCCACCACCGCTTGCCCGAATGCCTTCGCAAAATTTGGGTATCTCTACGGCGGCTCCGGTGCGATCTTCAATATGCCGGATCTCCGTGGGCGCTTCCTTGCTGGTCTCGACACCCAAGGTGGTATTGGCGCAGCCGGGAACATCACGAGTATTACCCAGTCGATCGGTCAAACGGGTGGCGCGCAGAGCGAGCTTGTCGACAAGACCCATATAGCGAACTTCAGTCTCAATCTCTCATCCTCGGCTTCCGTCAGCGATCCTGGCCATCAGCATAGCTATACAAGAGCTGGCGCCGGAGCTCCAATTAGTGCGCCGCCCGGCGGCGCGAATGCGGTCTCTTTGACAGGTGATTTAACCGGCGCGAGCACCACTGGAATCGGTGTCAGTGTTAGCACATCGGGGTCGACCGGGGGCAGCGGCGTCCCTTTGCCGACGCTACCACCAACCATGATGTTCGCGGTCGAAGTGCGCTGCTAAAGGAAGGGACTCAATTTATGCTTCGCTTTGCTCTCTGCGTTGCTCTTTGCTTCCTGGTGCACAGCGCGCCCGCGCAAACGGCGGCCTCCCCAGCGAATTCGCTGACCAAATACAGAAGCGCGCCGCCGCCCCTCGTTCTGACGTTCCGTTCTGGCTACGTGGCCAATCCGTCCGGCACCAAGATCGTCTTCGCAAAATTGTCAGCCGGCATGACAGTCGCGTCGATCGAGGCCAGTGCTGACGATTTCGAATGCGCACAGCTCGCAGTCGTTACGCTCTATGACTGCGGCACCTCGCATGCCTGCACGGGCGCGAAGGCGGTGGGCTCTGTCATGATATCGGCGGCAAATAATCTCTTTCAATCCGCGGCCAAAGGGCAGATTGGCATGGGCGATTATTATGCCTGGGCAATTGCCGGCAAATGCAGCGGCGTCGACGTGACGGCAACAGCCCGCGCCGCGCACTAATCCGAGGGCATTCATGGCATCTGTTGCTCTTCAGCTCCGCAGGGGCTCTGCCGCCGAGTGCGCCGCCTTCACTGGGCTCGAAGGCGAGGTCGTCTTCGATACTGACAACCGGCGTCTGCTGGCGCATGACCAGCTCACGGAAGGGGGGCGGCCGGTCAACGGTTGCTATAGTGCCAACGGCTCTTTTTTGCAGCCTTACAGCTTCGAAGGCGAGGTCGAGACGCTGCCGACTGGCGGCGTGTCGAATTACACATCGACGTTGCAGATCCCGCCAAACTTCATTCTTTTCGCCGTCTCTTATGTGATCCGCACGCCGATTGCTGGCTGCACGCAGTTCGAGCTCGGGATCAGCGGCACTCCCGCGCTGTTCGGTTCCGGCCTCTCGCCCAATCCCGGCAGCGCGCCGACACCCGGTGTCGTTCTGCCGATCGCGCCGAGGGCCTTCACGACGGCCACGCCGCTGCTACTGACCTCAACCGCCGGCGGCAATTTCACAGCTGGCGCCTTGCGCTTCGTCTATCAGGGCTTCGCGCTCGCGGCGCCGACGAATTGAGCGATCGGCCGCGAAGCGATCTTTGAGCCGCAGGAACCGCATTTCAACGAAGCGATAAGAGGCGAGGGCGACAAGATAGCTGAAGCCGAAAAGACCAGCGGTCGCCAACCAAGAGCTGCCGAGATAAAGCGCGCCGATCTTCAGAATAGGGAAGTGCCACAGATACAGCCCGTAAGAGATGCGGCCGACGTGAGTGAGCAGCTTCGCGGAGAGAGCGCGCTGGGCCACGCCGCTTTGCATAGCGGCGATCATGATGAAGCTGGTGCACAAGGCTGCCGCAGTGAGACCAAAGGTCTGCGCCTCGATCGTCCGGTGAGGCACAAGGAAGATCATGGCCGCAAGGCCAATCGCGGGCACGATCGCCAATTGCGCGAGGAACGATCGCAGCTTCACAGACAGCGGCATCAGCGCGACCGCGCATCCGATCAGCAGGGCGTCGGAATGCGTGTCGAAGCCATTGTAGGTCCGCTCCGGATCGGCGCCATGCAAAGCCAGGAACGTCCGCCAAGCGATGATTGCAGCAATCGCGGCGCCGATCCACATCAGCGGCCGGCGGCGGATGAGGAACAGCAGCAGCCAAGGCCAGAGCAGATAGAATTGCTCTTCCATCGCCAGTGACCACGTATGGCCGAGCGTTCCGAAGCCATCCGGCGCGAATCCGAAGGCCCGGTTGAAATTCATCGTATAGGTCGCCGTCATTACGACCGATTGCAGGACGGCTGAGCGATCCGGTGCGACAATCGCATAGGCGAGTTGGGCGAGTAACAGAAGCGTGAGCGCTGGCAGCAGGCGCAGCGCGCGGCGCATGTAGAAGCGGCCGATGTCGACGCGACCATAGGTCTGCTGCTCGGCCATAAGCAGCCGCGTGATCAGATAGCCGGACAGCACGAAGAAAATATCGACGCCGGCCCAGCCGCCTTGCGGGGCATAGGCGGCGTGGAATCCCATGACTGCGAGGATGGCGACGCCCCGCAGACCGTCAAGCGCCGGCTCATAAGCCAAGAGCGGCTGAGGCGCGCGCCGATCATGCATCTGCTGGAAGCCCCCAGAAGTCTTTCTTTGACAGCAACCTAGCACGTGATCGCCGCCGGCAACAACCATCCCCAAACGTAAGGATCACCTATGACCGCCTTCGAGGAGAAGGCGCCGAAAGTCATGTCGGCGCTGATGAAGCAGTTCAAATTGAAAGATTTCCAAGCGGCTGGCGTTCTCGGCAATCTCGGCCACGAGAGCGGAGGCTTCGTCTATCTGCACGAGATCGGCCAGCCAGAAGGTGAGGGCGGCTATGGCTGGGGACAGTGGACAGGCCCGCGCCGGGTCGAGTTCTTGAATTGGTGTGCCGCCAACAAACTGGGGTGGGAAACCGATGCGGCTAATCTCGGCTATCTGATCCACGAACTCTCTGGCGAATACCGCTCGACGATTTCCGCACTGCTGAAATGCACCAGCCTGTCGGGCGCCGTGCTCGCCTTCGAGCGCCATTATGAGCGCGCGGGAATTCCAGCGATCGGCGAACGCGTCATCTGGGGCCATAGGGCCTTGAATGCTTATCATGCGGCGGTCGCGCAAGCGCCGGGCACCTGATGCGCGCGACGCGCCTACGCGCTGTCGGCCGGAATCATCGCCGCGATGGCCGCTTCGTGACGGTCTTACACGCCCCCAACCTCATCCTTCTGCCAATCGACAATCCCCTGGCGCGCCGTCACCGGAGCTTTCAAGCCATGACCATCCGTCTTCGTTTCGTCACCGATCTTGGCGGAGATTTCATTTCTTGGGCTATCCGCGGCGCCGAGCTCGGTTTCTGGGCCTCGCATGTCGAAGCCGTGAAGCCCGACGGTTCGTCCTATCTCGGCGCGCGCGCGGGCAGCGGCGTGCAATGGGCGCCGAAGGGCTATGACGCAAAATTCCACGCGGTCGAGCAGATCATCGACGTGCCGGCGACGGATGCTCAGGAAACGGCCTTCTGGTCCTTCCTCGAAAGCCAGATCGGCGCTCCCTATGACGACGACATCATCAAGGGGTTTGCCGCGGGCGTACTGCTCGGGCAGCGCGATTGGCACGAGCCCGGCGCTTGGATCTGTTCCGAGCTGCAGGCGGCCGCTCTGGAATCTGCTGGCGTGCTGCGCTCGTTCCCGCAAGGCAAGCTCTACATCACGCCGGAAAGCCTGCTGACGGCAATTTCGCAGATCACCGATCTGCCGCCGCCGCCACTTGGTGCGCATATCCTCATCGCTGAGGTCGCCCCGGTGAAGCCCGCCTCATTACTTCAACCCTGAAGGAATAGTCGTGGAAGCCGACATCAAAATCAGCACCGCGCTGAGTCAAGCGCTCGATGCATTCAAGCAGGCGCTCGCGACGGCGGTCTTGTCTATCCCGCCTGTTCCCGCAGAGCGGGATCTCGTCAACGCCACACCGTCCGATGTCGATATCTTCGATAACAAACCGATCAAAGTGACCGTCGATGAAAAACCGGCGCTTGCCAGCTGGCTGAACACGATCACCGCGAAGCTCGACGCATTCGCCAAAGGCTGACTTGAGTCGGTTGGTGGCGTCGGAAGAGCATCGTGCAAGCGCTGCTACGCGCCGGCGACGCCCATTGGCAGACATCCGTTAGCCCGCGAGAAACTCACGATTGCGCGCAAGCCACCGAAGAATTTCTCCGCATTTATGAAAAGAGGAATCTGAAAATGCAGATCGACCCTAAAGTCGGTGTTTGGTTTCAGGGCATCATGACAGCGGTCGGCCTTGTTGGCTTCGGTGTCGTCAATTTCACCGGGCTTCTTCCCGATCCGATCGCGCATAAGGTCGTCGGCTGGTGTTTCGCCGTTTGGACGATCTATGGCGGCGTAGGCACATCGTTGCACCTCTGGTCGGCACCGACGCCCGGCCCGCTGGCACCGCGCACTCCGCCGGTGCCTTTTGCGCCACGCACGATGCTTTTGCTGCCCTTCGGTCTGTGCGCGGCGTTTGCGCTGGGCTCTGCCTGCGCGCCGCGCGCCGAGGCGCGGGGCATCAAAACACATGCGGCACATGCGCGGAAATTCGTCGCTCTGTCTCTGCCGAAGGTCAAATCGCCGGATCAGATCGTCGATGCGGTGCGCAAATGGGTGACAACCGATGGCGAGAAGGACCTCGCTGCTGCGATCGTTCTTGCCAAGGCCTCCAACAACAATGTCACCCTGCCGTGCTGGACGGCGCTTCAGGCCTTCGTGAAGCAGATCGAAACCGTCCCAACAGCGGATGCGCTGCCCGCGATACATCTCGCAACCGACATTGAGATCGCTACCGATCTCATGATCGCTTTGCAGCCGAATTCGCCGGTTGTCGCGTCGTGCCAAGCGCTCGCGAATTACCAGAAGATGAGTGCCGTCAACATGGTCACCGGCATTGTCACAGGTGCGCTGTCGCTGAGAGCGTTGCCGCTGCCACTTCTTCCGCTACCTCTACCCTGACGCGCCCACCAGGAATCCGATTTGTCACCACCGAGAGGATGAAATGATCGAAGCGATCATCCTGATTTGCGGGCTTGGCATGGCGCCGCAAGCCTGCACCAGTAAAACTGCGGAAGACGTGATCCGCATCAAGGTCGCTCCGACCGCTTGCGCAATGGCGGCGCAATCCGTCGTCGCCTCCGAAGCCGGCAGGCGGGCGCAGGGTCGCCAAGTAAAAGTTGTCTGCGGAAAGGCCTAATCGTATGTCTTATGAAGTCTGGGCCACGCTTGCGATCGGCCTGTCAGGCACGCTGATCGGGACGGTCTCGACAATCGTCGTTGCTGCTATCAATCGCCAGCCGGTGCTGTCCGCGGCGGTCGATTCCCGCATTGCGATTCTCATTGATACTTATGAGCGCACGCTTGGTGAATTACGCGCCGAAATCGGCCGGCTGCAGCGCAAGGTCGATGTCTATGAAAAAACAATCCGCGACCTGCGCGACCATATCGGTAAGCTAGAAGCGAAGATCGATGAATTGCAGACGCAATTGAAAGAGGTGGGCGCGGTCAGCTCATAGCTCATTCAAACTCAGCAAGAGATTCCTTGCATGCCCCTGTCCCGCTTGCGCGGGGCAGGGGCTTTTTCGCGTTTCTGATATGGCCCGCACCGATGAGGCGGCGGTTCACATGCCGGGAAATCTGCTTTAGAAGAATTCCAAATCGGTCGCGACAGGCCTCCGGGCCAGAGTTGCTGGGAGGCATTCTATGAGAACCGTCTATGATTTCTCCGCCAACAGACTGAGCGGCGAGGCGACTTCCCTCGACAGCTTCCGCGGCCAGGTTCTGCTCATCGTCAATGTCGCGAGCAAATGCGGATTCACGCCACAATATGAGGGGCTCGAAGCGCTCCATCGCAAATATGCGCCACAGGGCTTTGCGATCCTCGGGTTCCCTTGCAATCAGTTCGGTGCTCAAGAGCCGGGCAACGCCGCCGAGATTGCGCAATTCTGCTCGCTCACCTATGACGTCACCTTCCCCATGTTCGACAAGATCGACGTCAACGGTGCCCATACGCATCCGCTCTACGAATATCTGAAGAGCGAGAAGAAGGGCATGTTCGGCACCGAGCCGATCAAGTGGAATTTCACCAAATTCCTGGTCGACCGGCAGGGCGAGGTGGTCGGGCGTTTTGCGCCGACGACCAAGCCGGCCGAACTCGAAAAGGACATCGAAAAGCTCCTGTAGGAATATGGTCGGAAGGGCTGGTCCTTGGGGGGACCTATGTTAGGAGAAAGCCGTGGGCCAAAGCCTGCGGCTGCGCGTCCTCTGGCCGGCGGGGGGCCGGCCCGCTTAATTGGTGGCGGGCGCTGGGACGAGGACAACAGGAGAACATTATGGCCGTTAGGCTCGATGGACAGGCCCCCGATTTCGCCAATGCTTTCGCCGCCCTGCTTGCGATGAAGCGCGAGACGGCAGAGGACGTCGATCAGGTGGTGCAGAAGATCATCGCTGATGTGATCGCCCACGGCGACGCTGCCCTCATCGACTATTCGGCCCGCTTCGATCACGTTGATTTGGCGAAGCTCGGTCTCGCCGTCTCCCGAGAGGAGATCGCCGCGGCACGGGCCGCGGTTGAGCCTGACGCTCTGGCCGCGCTGCGCCTGGCGCATGAGCGCATCAGCATCTTTCACGAAAAACAGCGTCCCAGGGATGAAATCTTTACCGATGCGCTCGGTGTCGAACTCGGCTGGCGCTGGCGTCCGATCGAGGCTGCCGGCCTCTATGTGCCGGGCGGTACAGCGAGCTATCCATCTTCGGTTCTGATGAATGCCGCGCCGGCGAAGGTCGCTGGTGTGCAGCGTCTCGTCATGGTCGTGCCAGCACCGCACGGTCACATCGATCCGCTTGTTCTGACGGCGGCCGAATTGGCCGGTGTCGATGAGATCTATCGGGTCGGCGGTGCCCAGGCGGTCGCGGCGCTTGCCTATGGCACGAAGACCATTGCGCCGGTCTCGAAGATCGTCGGCCCAGGCAATGCCTATGTCGCCGCCGCCAAGCGGCGCGTCTTCGGCGCTGTCGGCATCGATATGATCGCTGGGCCTTCCGAGGTTCTGATCCTCGCCGATGAGAGCGCCAATCCGCAATGGGTCGCTGCCGATCTTCTCGCGCAGGCCGAACATGATGCGGCGGCGCAATCGATTTTGATCACCGACAGTGCCGCGCTCGCCTCCGAAGTCGCGGCAGCCGTCGAGGCGCAACTGGCGGATCTGCCGCGCCAGAACATCGCTTCGGCCAGCTGGCGCGATAATGGCGCGATCATCGTCGTCAAAAATCTCGCGGAGTCGTTGCCGCTCGCCGATCGGATCGCACCGGAACATCTGGAAATCATCTCGAAGGATGCCGACAGCTTGGCGGAACGCGTCGTCAATGCCGGAGCGATCTTCATTGGCGGCTATACGCCGGAAGCCATCGGCGATTACGTCGGCGGGTCGAATCATGTGCTGCCGACGGCCCGCTCAGCGCGCTTCTCTTCCGGCCTGAGCGTGCTCGACTTCATGAAGCGCACCTCGATCCTGAAATGCGGACCGGAGAGCCTTGCGGCACTCGGTCCCGCCGCTGTCGCGCTCGGCAAGGCCGAACATCTCGACGCGCATGCCCGCTCTGTCGCCATTCGCTTGGGGCAAATTCCGGGCCAAACAACGTCATGACGGAAGAAGGGCCGAACCGGCGCAATCGTCTCGTGTCGGTGACGCTCGACGAGGCTTCGATCGGCCGGGGCACGGCCGATCAGGAGCACGAACGGCAGATCGCGATCTATGATCTGATCGAAGAAAACAGTTTCGCATTGCCGGGTCACGATTCGGGCCCCTATGCGCTCAAAATCTCGATGCACGATGCCAAGCTCGCCTTCGAAATCGCTACGGAGGCAGGCGAAACGCTGGCAACCCACATTCTGTCGCTGACACCGTTCCGCGCGCTTCTGAAGGATTATTTCCTCGTCTGCGAAAGCTATTACGCGGCGATCCGTTCGGCCACGCGGGCGCAGATCGAAGCGATCGATATGGGCCGGCGCGCCGTCCACAACGAGGCGGCGCAACTGCTGCTCGAACGGCTGAAGGGCAAGATCGATTGCGATAGCGACACGGCCCGCCGAATCTTTACGCTTGTCACGGCCCTCCATTGGAAGGGGTGAGTCTTGGCGGGCGAACCCGTGAGTGCTGCCTCTCCGCCTGGAACGCGCGGGTGCCCGCAAGCGGTTCTGTTCGCCTGCTCGGAAAATAGTCTGCGCTCACCCATGGCCGAGGCCTTTGCCCGGCACTATTTTGGCCGCAGCGTCTATTTCGCCTCGGCCGGCGTGCGCAAGGGCGAGCTCGATCCGATGGCCGTTGCGGCGATGGACGAAATCGGCATCGACATCTCCAAGCACCGGCCGCACACATTCGAGGACCTGGAAGATTCGAGCTTCGATCTCATCGTCTCTCTATCGCCGGAAGCGCACCACAAGGCGCTTGAATTCACCCGCACTCTGGCTGTCGATGTCGTCTATTGGCCGACGCTCGATCCTTCCGTCATCGAAGGGCCGCGCGAGCAAGTGCTCAATGCCTATCGCAACGTGCGTGATACCCTCGGCGACCGGATCATCGAGTTCTTCAACCCGCAGCCGCCGGCCGACGAGACAAAAATCAGCTCTGGCAAAGCTTGAAAGCTAAGCGGTGCGATCCGATTTTCCCAGTGCCGGTGTTTTTGACGCGCGCAGGCAGACGCGATGTGCCATAGAGCACCGCGGCAGATTGCGATCGAAGCGAAGTCAGTTACACTCCGGCGCCGCCAAGCTCAGGGCGGAGCTCCAAAGGGTCAGGGAATTGCCCTGGAGCACGTTCCGGAGATCATGCTTGCGAAAGCAAGGACCTACGGTTGAACGATAATGGGACGGAGGCTCTGATTTCATGTTGCTCAAGACGATCAATCATAAAACTTTTGCATTTGCCGCCGTGACGGCACTGGCTGCCGTTTCTTTCCAGACGACTGCAGCCCATGCCGAAGGCCCATTCTCGCGTTTTGCCGGCCATTGGCGCGGCAACGGCAAGATCTCGCTGTCCAATGGCTCGCATGAATCGATCAGCTGCCGCGGCAGCTATGCAGTGGACGGTGGCGGCACGCAACTCACGCAAAATCTCGTCTGCGCCAGCGCCAGCTATAAAGTCAATGTCAACAGCACGGTCGCGGAGCAAGGCGGTCAGCTGAGCGGCACTTGGTCGGAGACGACGCGTGGCGTTTCGGGCACCGTCAGCGGCACGATCAGCGGCAACACTGTCCGCGCCATCGTCAATGGCGGCACGTTCACGGCTGGCATTGGCATCAGTCTCAGCGGCAATTCGCAAATTGTGACGATTCGGCCGGAAGGCGGCACGGACATCGTCGGCGTGACCGTCTCGATGCGTCGCTAGAGCATCTTCCGCCCGGATAGAATCATCCGAGCGAGAAGAGATGCTCCAGCTCAATAATTGGGGCATGTTCTTGTCGAAAAAGTCGCGCGATTTTTTTGGAACATGCTCTAAGCGGATCGCTCTTCATACAAAGGCCGGCTCTTGCTCCGCGCAAGAGCCGGCCTTTTTTATGCGTAGCGCTCTGCGCTTATTTCGATGTCTCGCCGTCGAGCAGACCAGTATGCGGATTTTTCAACCGGCTAGCCCAGCGGTAGAGCAGCATAATCGTCGGCCGCAGGATCAGCAGATCGGCGACAAGCGCCATCAGCATCGCAAATGCGCTGAGCCAGCCGAAGAGCTTGAGCGACGGCAGGTTGGAGAAGACCGTCACCGCCAAGCCGCAGGCGAGCACGATCGAGGTCAAGATCACCGCCGGGCCAACAAGCACGGTCGCGCGTTCGACGCCGATCGATGGATCTTCGTTCGGCCGGTGTTCGAGTCTGAGGCGATTGAGGAAATGAATCGTCGCGCTGAGACCGAGACCGAAGGAGACGGTCAAGGCGACGACGCTCGCGAACTGCAGACCCATGCCCGATATTAAAAGCAGTGCGCCGGAAGCGAAGACCGGGAAGATCGCCGGCATGATCGCCGCCAGCATCACGAGGGGCGAGCGGAAGGCCAGCCCGATGAACCCAGCGACGAAGATGATCTCGACCGTCAAGCCGCGGTTCAATTTCTCGATCATCCGTGAGCTGTTGCGCGCCGCGATGACGGCAAGGCCGGTGACGGCGATTTCATAACCCTTGTGCTCGGCTCGCACCTTGTCGAGTGATTTGTCGAGTGTATCGACGATCGGCAGAAGTTTGCTCGAATCGACATCGGGCACGCGGCCTTCGATAACGACCGCCATTTTATCCGCGGAAATGAAGCGGCGCGTCAGATAGTCAGGCAGGACATTGACATATTGCTGCAGTGTCGCGATGTCGGATTTGCCGAGCTTTTCGGCCAGCCACTTACGCAGCGTCTCAAGCGACCAGACATTGCCGACGCCGGCCTGTGCAGCGACCGCATTGTGCACGGCGGCGATCGTCGCGAGCGTCTCGGGCGAATAAAGCGATTGGCCCTTCGGAAATTCGATCAGAACATCAATCGGACTTGCGCCCGTCAGCTCCGCATCGAGGCGCTTATTGGCCTCAACCGCGTGCTGATTGTTCGGCACTTGGTCGGCGAGCTGATAGCGCGGCTCGAGGCTCGCATAGACGGTGGCAAGACCGACGACGACGAGCAGGGCGATCAGGCTGTAGAAGCCCGGCCGGTTGACCATGCGCGTCGCGATCCAGCCGCAAAAATTGCGCAGCGCATCGACCGCGATATCGGCGCCCTTCACGCGCGCGACGAAGGCAGCCTCGCGGCGCAGAAGCAGCATGCCAAGGAGCGGCAGGCAGATCAGCACCGATAGCATGGCGATGATCGTCGCGATGAGGCCGGCTTGACCGAAAGTGCGGATGAGCTCGGAATCCGAGAAGGTCAGGGCGACGAAAGAGAGCGCCGCCGTCGCATGGGTCAGAACGCAGGCGGGACCGACGACGAAGAGCGACCATCGCAAGGCCTCAAGCTTCGAATCGCCCGCCAGGATTCGATCTCTCGCGGCAAAGGTGAGCTGCATCGAATCGGAAAAACTGATGACCATGATTAAGGGGGTCATCACATTGAGGAACATATTGAGCTGGAAATCGAGCCAGCCCAGTGTCCCGAGTGCCATGAGAATGGCGAGCAGCGGCGGCGCCGCTGCGATGATCATGAAGGAGATGCGCCGGAAAAAGAGGATGGCGATCAGGCAGCCGCCGGCAAAGCCAATCACATTATAAAGCAGCCGGTCGCGTTCGACGGCATTGCGGATCGCCAGCTGCATGACCGGCACGCCGGAGAGCTCCGCATGGAGGCCCGTGCCGGCAAGATCATCGTGTACCGCAGTGCGGATTTCGTCGACAACGCGGCCGAGTTCGTTGGTGCGCACCACCTTGGGTTCGAGCGACAGTACGGCAAGGGTGAGCTTGCCGTCTTCCGACAGCAGTTTGCCGCGCAGGATCTCATTCGTCTTCACCTTCTGGACGAAACTGTCATAGGCCGAACCCTGCGGCAGAGCGTCGGGAAACAGCGGGGGCGGGATGTGGGCGCCGGGTTCGGGCGCTTCGCGCGCCGAGAACATCGAGATGATGCCGCGGGTACCTTCGATCAATTGCAGATCGGTGACGAGGGTGCGCAGCTTTTCGACCGAATCACGCTGAAGTAGGCTGTTGCCTTCGATGACGACGAGGACGTCGAATTCGGAGGAGGGGAAGTTCTTCGTCACCTCTTCATATTGTTTGAAGGCGGGCGTATCGGAGCGGAAGAGCTGGCTCAGCGAATCATCGACCTGGATGCGCTGGAGGCCGAAGGCGGCGGCAATCGCCAGAATGACGATCATAATGCCGACCGCCACCGGATGGATGAGCGAGACGAGGCCCATCCGCTCGAGGCCGAAGGCCAGACGGCGCAAATGCCGTTCATGCGCCGATTGCGCTGGCGGCTCTTTCCCCGGGGTTGCATCGGTGCGCTGTGGCGCCTTAAACGGTTCTTTCGCCAGGGCTCTTCTCCATCGGCGGCCAATAACACCATTGTAAAGGCGGCCGAAACGGCTGGCCAGATGGTAGACCGGCGGGTTGCTGTGGATTAGCGAAACGCGCCGAAGCCAGCCTGGCCGCTGAGACATAAGGCAGCGGCATCCGAAGGGAACACCCGCTTCAGCCGCGCCAAGCCATTTCCGTCTGCGACGCTGCTAATGCAATGTCGCTCTGTGGCCGTTCAAAGGCGGCTTTGTGTTTGGTCCGGAGCACCGGCTGGTAGCCGATCGTTTCGAGCAGGGCCGGCAGGTCCATCGTCCAGCGTTGCGGGATGAACTCGATCAGGAGAAGCTGCGGCCAGAGCGCGGGCGGGACATCCTGGAAGAAAGGTTCGAGGATCAGGTCCTCGGCGCCCTCGACATCAAGCTTCATCGCGTCGATGCGCTCGAAACCTTCCTCGGCGAGGATGTTGGCGAGCGCTTTCGCCGGCACCTTTATGGCGACGCTTTCCTTCTCGGTCTTGATGATTCGCATCGAGGTTTCGCCGCGATTGTGCGGATCGACAAAGAGGGTGATTTCTGCGTCTCGGTCGGCGACGGCGCAATCGATCGCCTTGACGGTAGCGAAGGGATTTTGCGCGATGTTGTATGTCAGCCGCTCGAATATCTCGGGCTGTGGTTCGATCGCCAGGATGCGGGCGCGCTTGCCCGCATTGGCAGCAACGGAAAGGCTGTAACCGCCGATATTCGCGCCGATATCGATGAAGACGAAATCCGGCCGCATCCGGCTTTGCAGAAGCGCCCGCTCCGCCGGATCGAAATATTGCGGCGTGAAGAGAATGCGTTTCTCGCAGACATTATTGTAGGGATAGAGGCGCATGCGGGCGCCGAAGGCCTCGACGTCGAGCGGGCGGCCGCGCAGCGCCTTGATCGCCATCGACCGGAGCAGAAAAGCTTGGCGTTTGCCGACCCAGCTCTGTGAGGCGCCGCGCGTCAGGCCGAGGAGATGCGCCATTGTGCCGATCGGCGCGTAACGGCCGAACGGCGAAAGATCATTCCCGTGGTGTCCGGCGCCGGTCATGGATGGGCCGGGAACTGTCGGGTCATGCGGTAAGCCCGCGCCTTGCATGCAGATGACGAATATTCGCGATGGATCATGGCATTTGTGACGTCGAAATGCGGCGTTGGCGGTCGGATTTCCGTATGACGTTTAAATCGGAGGCAAAGGCGCTTGCGCCGCCGCCGCAAAGTCTTAAATTATATCCTAGCAGCAGAAAACTCCTCATTTCCAGCGATATCCATGACATTTGTCGACGCGCTTGAAGTCCCTGGCCGCAAGACGGGGCAGATCAAATTGCACGGACCCGAGGCTTTCGAAGGGATGCACAAGGCCGGCCGTCTCACGGCTGAAGTTCTCGACATTTTGACCGAATATGTCCGGCCTGGCGTGACAACGGAATTCCTTGACAATCTCGTCTTCGACTTCGCCCTGACGCATGGCGCCTATCCGGCGCCCCTGGATTATCGCGGCTATCGCAAGTCGATCTGCACGTCCATCAATCATGTCGTCTGCCACGGCATTCCCGATCGTAAGCCTTTGCGCGACGGCGATATCGTCAACATCGACGTGACCTTGATCGTCGACGGCTGGCATGGCGATTCGAGCCGCATGTATTATGTCGGCGACGTCTCGCGGCGCGCCCAGCGGCTTGTCGAAGTGACCTATGAAGCCTTGATGCGTGGCATTGCGGCGGTGAAGCCCGGCGCCACCACGGGCGACATCGGTGCCGCGATCCAGGATTATGCCGAGGCGGAGCGCTGTTCGGTCGTGCGTGACTTCTGCGGCCATGGCGTCGGCCGGTTGTTTCACGACGAACCCAACATCTTGCATTACGGGCGGCGCGGCGAAGGCACTGTCCTGAAGCCCGGCATGTTCTTCACGATCGAGCCGATGATCAATCTCGGCCGCCCGCATGTGAAGATTCTCTCCGACGGCTGGACCGCGGTGACGCGCGACCGGTCGATGTCGGCGCAGTTCGAGCACACGATCGGCGTGACCGAAACAGGCTATGAGAATTTCACCCTGTCGCCGGCCGGCTTGGATCATCCGCCTTATCCCATCGGCGCCGCCACAAGATGAGTAAGGCGCGATGAGCAAGGCGCCGGTCTCCGCCTCGCAATCGGGCGAGACCCCGCATTATCACGGTCATCGGGACAGGCTGCGCAACCGCTTCATGAGTGCGGGTGCGGATGCGCTCGCCGATTATGAAATGCTCGAACTCATCCTGTTTCGGGCCAATTCGCGCCGCGATGTGAAGCCGCTCGCCAAAGCGCTGCTGACGCGCTTCGGCACTTTCGCCGAGGTCGTGTCGGCCCGGCCCGAACGCCTCAAAGAGGTCGAGGGCATCAGCGACGCGACGATCACTGAGATCAAGATCATTCAGGCGGCGGCGCAACGCTTCGCCAAATCGACGATGGAAAAGCGCCGCAGCCTGACGAGCTTCGCGGCCGTGCTCGACTACTGCCGCACCGCCATGGCCTTCCTTGAGCGCGAGGAATTCCGCATTCTCTTCCTCGACAAGAAAAATGCGCTGATCGCCGACGAAGTGCAGAGCAGCGGCACGGTCGATCATGCGCCCGTCTATCCGCGCGAAGTGATGCGCCGCGCCTTGGAGCTCAATGCCACGGCGATGATCCTCGTCCACAATCATCCCTCAGGCGACCCGAGCCCATCGACGCCGGACATTCAGCTCACGCAGGAACTCGTGGCGCTCGGGAAATCGCTGAACGTCGTGGTTCACGACCATCTCATCATCGGCCGCGACGGCTATGCGAGTTTCAAAGGGCTGCAGCTCATCTAGCAGAGCGTTCCATTCCGCCGACCGAGGACAGCTTCGGCAGAACGCGATCAACGATATGCGATCTCAAACCTCGCATCGCACCGCCCCTAGCGCCCGGCGCGCTCAAGAGCGTCCTCCGCCATCTGCCAGATCAATTCACGCGTCGCATCGGCGCCACGCCTTTCGGCGAGATCGGCGAAGAGATGGAGGCCCGTCAGGGCGTGCAGAATGTCGACGAGGTCCGGCACGGACCCTGTTTTTACATCGCCCCGGTCAACGAGGCGGTCGACGATCATACGAAGCAAATGCCGCCGCCGTTCGTTTCGTTCGTAGAGGGCTTCGTCGAGCTCGGGGTCGACCGCCCGCGCGGCCTGCAAACGCACCAGCGTTTGCTGACGCGCCGCCCAGAACGCGCAGAACCGATCCACAACGAGGGCCAGCGCTTGACGGGGGTCCGGCCCGGCTAGCGCCTCGCCGAGGCCATCCAGGCCAGCGGCGGAGGCGGATTGGTCGAAGATCGCTTCGAGCAAAGCGCGGCGGCTGCCGAACTGATTGTAAACGGTCAGCCGCGTGACTCCAGCCTTCCTGGCCGCTGACTCGAGTGAAAACGGTTCATACGGCGTGGCGCCGAGAAGTTCCGTGGCGGCGGCGAGGACGCGCGCTCTCGTCTCGTTCGCCTGTTCAGCGCGCGCTTTGCTTCGATAGGAGCGGGGACTCATGGCTTGCGTCTTATCTTAATTGCTTATACAACTTGTATATCTAAATTTGTGGCCCTGGCGCTTCGCATGCAGATTATCCTGATTGTCGCCACCGTCCTCCACATCCTTCCCGCTGTGGCCTGGGCGGGCTTCACCTTCACGATGGCGCGGACAGGGGCCAGTCAGGTCGAGACCCTCTTTGCGCCTCAACTGGGCGCCGGCACCGTCGCCATTCTGGCGGGGGGATGGCTCTGGTCCCTGACCCATGAGGGTGTCTTCGGCCCAGCCGAGATGATGCTGGCCCTTGGTGCTCTAGCCGCGGTCGCGGCGCTTGCGATTCAGGCGGTTTCTGGCGGTTCCATCACTCGACGGCTTCGCGACGATCCGCAGCTTCGCGGCCGCGCCGCGATCGGCCAGCGTATTGCCGCTGGGTTGCTCGCGATCGCGATCATCTGCATGGCAAGCGCACGGTATGTTTGATCTGGCTGCTTGGGTTTGCTTGGGGAACGGCGCTGGTCCCAGGGGCGTCGCGGGGCATTGGCGCAGCGATCGCTAGGAGCTGGCGGCGCAGAAGGCGGCGCGGCTGTTTTGCGATTGTCAGATTGAAATCCGACAATGTTCTGACTAGCTGACACCAAGGCAAAAGATGAGGTGGAGGCATGACCGTCCAGCTCAACCATACGATTGTCTGGTCATCCGACCAGGCAAAGTCGGCTCGGTTTCTGGCTGATATGCTGGGGCGATCGGCGCCGACCCACTTCGGCCATTTCGATGTCGTCGAACTCGATAATGGAGTCTCGCTCGATTTCGCCAACTCCGATGCTCCGATCCGACCACAGCACTATGCCTTCCTGATCGGCGAAGCGGATTTCGACGCCGTCCTCGGCCGCATCCGCGAACGCAACCTCCAATATTCCGCCGACCCGATGGGCCGCCGCCTTGGCGAAATCAACCACAACGATGGCGGACGCGGCGTATACTTTCACGACCCCGACGGTCACTTCCTGGAAGTGATCACGCGCCCTTACGGGAGCCGCGCCAGCTGAGCCTCGCGCCACAACGCCGCGATGGACAAAGCGCGCGCGAACGCGGTTAATGGATCCCGCATCGGGGACGATCGATGTGATCTCTAAACCATCGCGCGCGAACCTAACGTAGCGGTAGGGGCTATGTTGGGCTGCGCCGAAGGCCGGATTTGCGTGACCATTCGACCCAAGTCCTGTGAAAAGGCCAGGCTTTGGCCGCTCCTCCGCCATTTTGGGGGCTCTTTCGGAAAGGTCTGTCAACTTTTTCCGAACATTGTGGAAGCGGTTTGTTTCGGACGGTCGCCCGTGGCATCCCCGGATGCCCGGTAGCGTGGTGCGTCCAAACGCTACGTTAATAAACCACGACTAACCTGCGTTAGTTGCGGCTCGCGACCGGACTTGCAAACCGAGGCGTCACCACCGCCGACGCCGCTTCACAGAGTCTCGGTAGATGCAGCTAAATCAAATCGCGAGCTCGGGCGCTATGAAGCGCGACAAGCGGGACAAGATCGAACAACCCGTCGGCGAGCGGCAGATGATTCCCTATCGCCGATCCCTACTGGCGATTCTGCTCATTGGCATTGTTCTCTGCATTGTCCTGCAGGCGGCAAACAATGTCTTTTCGCTGCGCATCAGCCTGTTCGGCCAGGAAGAGCGGATCAATCTTCTGCTGGTCGTCTTCACCCTGATCTTCTGCGGCTTCATGACCTTGCGCTCGCATCAGGCGGTCCTGCGCCTGTCCGAAAGCGCGGAACAGGCGAAACAAGCGGCCGGCCGCGACGTGCTCTCGGGCCTGCCCAATCGCTTCCTCTTCAATGAGCTTGTTGACGCCGAAGTCGCCCGCTGCCGGCGCAAGGGCGGTCAATTCGCTCTCTTCTACATCGACCTCGACCATTTCAAGGAAACCAACGACAATTACGGCCACGAGATCGGCGATCTGATGATTGTCGCGGTGGCGGAACGGCTCGCCCGCGTCTTGCGCAGCAGCGACCACATCGCGCGTATCGGCGGCGACGAATTCGCCATTCTCCAAACCGATGTCGCCGATCCGCGCGACTGCGCTAAGCTCGCCTATCGCATTCTCGACAAGATGAGCGCGCCTTTCGAACTCGCCGGGGGCCAGCATTTCTTCTGCGGCCTGTCGATCGGCATCGCGCTTTATCCGCAGAATGCCGACGACCGCATGAGCCTGTTGCGGCTCGCCGATCTCGCGCTCTATCGCGCCAAACATGAGGGCCGCAACCGCTTTGCTTTCTATGAAGCAAAGAGCGGCGAGGAGCTGCGCCTTCAGCAGAATGCCGAAGACGATCTGCGTGTGGCGATCGAGCAGGACAAGCTCGTCCTCTATTATCAGCCGATCGTTTCTGCGGACGACACCACGCTTGTCGGTGTGGAAGCGCTGGTGCGCTGGCAGCATCCGACGCAGGGCCTGCTCTCGGCCGAACGTTTCGTCGGTCTTGCGGAGGAACGTGGCCTCATCGTCGCGCTTGGCGAATGGGTGCTGCGGCATGCCTGTCTCGATGCCAAACGCTGGGCCGGCCTGCGCGTCGCGGTGAATGTCTCCCCAATCCAGTTCCGCCAGCGCGAGTTTGTCGCTTCCGTCGAAGCGATCTTGAATGAGACAGGCATGGAGCCGCACCGGCTCGAACTTGAACTGACCGAGGGAGTCGTCGTTTCCGATGCCGACCTCGCCGAGCGCCTGATCATCGATCTGCGCGCGCTCGGCATCCGCATGGCCCTGGACGATTTCGGCAATGGCTATTCGAGTCTGATCTATCTGCGCCGCTTCGCTTTCGACAAGATCAAGATCGACCGCTCTTTCCTCGAATCGATGGAGATGCAGGGCGAGAGCGCGATCATTGTCGAATCGATCGTCAAACTCGGTAAGGCGCTGGGCCTGACGGTCACCGCCGAAGGCATCGAGAACGAGGAGCAGGTTGCATTCCTGCAAAAGCTCGGCTGCGATGAATTGCAAGGTTTTCTCTTCGCCGAGCCGGTGACGCCCGATGAGATCGACAAGCGCTATGCCGCGAAGGCGACCGATAGCGTCGCCTGATCTCTTCGGCGGCTCACTTTTCGCCGGCTCTTAGTGGAGTCGGAACTCGGCGCGGATCGCCAGTTCTGCCGGCTTGATCAGCCTCGAATGACCGATGCGCACGCTGTGCAAAGGCCCGTCGAGTTCTTTCTGCCAGAAGGCCAAAAAGCGAATCAGGCAGGGAAACTCTGGCGCGATGTCGTAGTCCTGCCAGACGAAGGTTTGCAGCAGGCCCGGATGATCGGGCATGTGGTAGAGAATTTCCGCCGTGGTAAGGCCGTAGCCGGCGAGCTGCTTCAGAAAATCAGATGTATTTGCGCCCCCAACTTCTTTGATCATCGACGCATCTCCAAGAAGATCGATTTCGAAGCTCGATTGCATCCTTGCTGGAATCAGCATGCAAGGTTTCAAAGACTCATTCGATTCCCGCAAAATTAACGAAGCCTTGCGCGCCGGAAAGCCCACGCGGTTTTCAGTCCACGGTTTTCGCAACAGCTGCTGAACTCATTTGCGAGCGCCTTGCATTTGCCGTGCAAGCGCCGCGAGCGCATCCGGCGTATCGATATCCGTCGCGACCGCTTCGTCGTCGATCGCGCATTCGATAATACCTTGCGTCTCTTGACGGAGCAGGGCGCCGGCGCCGCGATCGCCGGTGAGCCGCATGACATCCGCGAAGAGCGCGCGTCCGAGCAGCACCGGATTGCCGCGGCGCCCCGCATGAGTCGGGATCACGGCGCGCGGCGGCTCCGGCGCGGCGCGAAAGGCGGCAAGCAGGCCATCGATCATCGCAGCGTTCACACACGGCATATCTGCAAGAAGAATGATCGCCCCTGCACAATGTTCCGGCGCGGCGGCGAGACCGAGGGCCAGCGAATGCGAAAGACCTGCAGCGGGATCATCATTGCGCACAATATTGGCACTCAGATCGGCGAGTGCTGCTTCGGCTTTACCCGCTGATGCACCGAGCACGATGATGATGGGATGCGCTTGCGATTCTGTCGCTGCTTCGGCCACATGCCGCAGCAGCGGCTTGCCGGCGAGGTCGGCCAGAATCTTGGGCGTGTCGGCACCAAAGCGCGTGCCCAGGCCGGCGGCGAGAATGATTGCCGCAACATCTCTTGTCGATGCATCTGTGGCGCGCTGCATGGCGCAGTCTTCGGTGCGCCGAGGGCTGGCGTCAAGCCTGTGTCAGGCCGCCAACGCGGAGCGCAGCGGCTTGCGCCGCATGGCGACGATAATCTCCGCCAGAATCGCAATAGCGATTTCCGCCGGGCTCACCGAACCGATGTCGAGGCCGATCGGCGCGTGGATGAGATTGAGCTGTGCCTCCGGAATGCCAGCCGCCCGCAAGCGCTCGCGCCGTTTGGCATGCGTCTTCTGCGAGCCGAGCGCGCCAACATAGAAACAGCCCGCCTCAAGCGCCGCCACCAGCGCCGGATCGTCGATCTGCGCATTATGCGTCAGCACCGCCACTGCAGTAAAAGCGTCGAGGTCCAATTCCGGCAGCACATCCTGCGGCCATTCGGCGATCACTTCGACATCGGGAAAACGTTCCGGCGTCGCAAAGGCGCTGCGCGGATCGACGATGACCATGTCGAGATCGGCAAGTTTCGCCATCGGCGCCATCGCCTGCGTGATATGGACGGCACCGACGACTACGAGGCGGCGGCGCGGCACTTCGACAAGCAGAAACAAGTCGCGGCCGGCGACTTCGACCGGGCCGCTTTTGCCCGATTGCAGCCGCGCGGTCAGAATGTCGGCAAGCGGATCTCTTGCGATATCTGCGGCACGGACGAGGCGCTGCTCGCCGCTTGCGAGATCAGTGGCGACGATGACTGGGCGCCGCGCCGCGCGCTCTTCATTCAAGGCAGTGAGAAGCTCACGCCGCATCAGTCGATCCTTTCGACATAGACTTTGATGCGGCCGCCGCAGGACAGGCCAGCCTTCCAGGCCGTTTCGTCGGCAACGCCGAATTGGAGCAGCTGCGGCTTGCCCGTCGCGATCACCTCGAGGGCCTCGGTCATGACATCGGCTTCGACGCAGCCACCGGAAACGCTGCCGAGAAAATGCCCCTCGCTGTCGATGATGAGATGGCTACCGACGGGCCGGGGTGCCGAGCCCCAGGTCTCGATGACGGTCGCGACTGCGATGCCGCAGCCTTTTTCTGCCCAGTCCTGTGCGACGCGCAGAATATCGTCATCGGAAGCGAGCATGTGTGGATCCGCCGTTCGGAAGCTTGGGCTTTTAGCGCAGCGCCATCCGTTCATCGCCCGGACGGGTGGCCAGTGCCACCCCGATATAGGTCCGCAGCGACGGCGGTCAGCTTAGCTCGCAGAGAATTGAATGCAAGAAAAGCGGCGGGCGCTCACCCCGGCGCGCATATCGCGGGCCGCAGCATGGCAGCTGAAGCTTCGGCAAAAGAATTCGGCCGGACCTTTCGATCCTTGCCGAACTTGAAGCCGCCAACCGTGGCCGTAGCCCCAGCCGCGCCCCCAACCACGTCCCCAGCCCCAGCCCCACGGACCGCCCCAGCCGTAGCCGCTGCGCCAGGCATAGCCGCACCAATACCACCCCGGACCGAGCCAGCCGCGGGGTACCAGGAGTAGCGATAGCCACCGTAGGAATAAGGGGTTATGCGGCGTAGGGGTAGTAGTATTGGGTCTTTTCAATGGGCGCGAACGTCGCGGTCGCCTGCGACTGAGCACTCTGATTGGCGATCGGCGCCGCGACGGCGGCCGAAACCAATGTGCTCGCAGCCAAAACACCTGCTGCGAGCGTCGAAAGAAGACGCATTCGTTGGACCTCCTCTCAATCTTGCTTCGGCCTCGAGCCGCCGTCGCACAGATTTGGTAGTCTGCGGCGCAATCTGCCGCTGCGGACATCAGCGCATTTCTCCTGCGCAACCGCGGCCGGAAGCTAGCGTTGAGCCGATGAACGCGCGGCGAAAAATGCCGCCGATTTCGGCGGCCGCACGGCACGTGCGATGACGTTTCCGCGATTTACTCTGACGCGACGGCGGCAAGTGACAGAGTTGTGAACGTGCTAAGGAAGACGGCACAATGACCGCCGTGGGTGCCGGGGGACTTCGCTCGGATGTGGCAAGCGGATAGGGCAAGCGAATAGAGCATGAGTTTTCGATCGATCTATCAGCACGGCTTTGCCCGCGTCGCGGCCTGCACGCTGCGCACGCATATCGGCGAACCGATGTCGAATGCCGCGGCGGTTCTCGCTCTGCTCGGCCCCTTGCATGAGCGGGGCGTGGCGCTGGCGACCTTTCCAGAGCTGGCGCTGTCGGCCTATGCGATCGACGATCTGCTTTTGCAGGAAAGCCTCAGCCGCCAGGTCGTCGCCGCGGTCGAACATCTGATCGAAGCGTCGAAGACCTTGATGCCGGTGATCCTCGTCGGCGCGCCGCTCATCCACAATGGGCGGCTTTATAATTGTGCACTGGCGATCCACCGCGGCCGGCTGCTCGGCGTCGCGCCGAAAGTCCATCTGCCGAATTATCGCGAATTCTACGAGCGGCGCCATTTCGCGTCCGGCGAAGGGACGGAGGGCAGCGAGATTGCCGTCGGCCGGCATAGAGCGCCCTTCGGCCCGGATCTTCTGTTCATGGCGGAGGACGTCGCGGATCTCATCATCCATGCCGAGATCTGTGAAGACCTCTGGGTGCCGATCCCTCCGAGTTCCGCAGCGGCGCTTTCGGGCGCGACCGTGCTCGCCAATCTTTCGGCCAGCAACATCACCATCGGCAAGGCTGATACGCGGCGGCTGCTCTGCCGGTCGCAATCGGCGCGCTGCCTTTCGGCCTATATCTATTCGGCGGCGGGCGTCGGCGAATCCTCAACCGATCTTGCCTGGGATGGCCAGACCTCAATCTTCGAGAATGGCGAGATTCTGTTGGAATCGCCGCGCTTCCCGGAAGACGCACAATATGTGATCGCCGATATCGATCTCGGCCTGTTGCGGCAGGAGCGTCTGCGCCAGGGCACATTCGACGACAACCGCCGCAGCGCGGCGCGCGATGCGCGCTTCCGCACGATCAGCTTCTCACTGGCGCCGCCGACCGGCGACATCGGTCTCGCGCGCGTGGTCGAGCGCTTTCCCTTCGTGCCGTCGAACCGCGAGCGCTTGGCCCAAGATTGCTACGAGGCCTACAACATCCAGGTTGCGGCGCTCGAGCAAAGGCTCACCGCCGCGCATGTGACGAAGCTTGTCATCGGCGTCTCGGGCGGTCTCGATTCGACCCATGCGCTGATCGTTGCGGCGAAGGCGATGGACAGGCTCGGCCTGCCGCGCGGTAATATTCTCGCCTATACGATGCCCGGCTTCGCGACGAGCGCCGCGACCAAGGCCAATGCCGAGGCGCTGATGCAGGCGCTGCAGGTCTCCGCACATGAGCTCGATATCAAGCCGTCGGCGCGGCAGATGCTCGGCGACATCGGCCATCCCTTCGCCAAGGGGGAGAAGCTCTTCGATGTGACCTTCGAGAATGTCCAGGCGGGACTGCGCACCGACTATCTCTTCCGCCTCGCCAATATGCATCAAGCGCTGGTGCTCGGCACTGGCGATCTTTCCGAACTCGCGCTCGGCTGGTGCACCTATGGCGTCGGCGATCAGATGTCGCATTACGCGGTCAATGCCGGCGTGCCGAAGACGCTGATCCAATATCTGATCCGCTGGACGATCGCGACGCAGCAGTTCGATGCGAGCGTGCTCGCGACCCTGTCGTCGATCCTCGCGACGGAAATCTCACCTGAATTGGTGCCGCCGGATGCGGCGGGGGCGGTGCAGAGCACCGAGGCCGTGATCGGCCCTTATGAGCTGCAGGACTTCAATCTCTATTACACGCTGCGGCATGGGTTCAGCCCGGCGAAGATCGCCTTTCTCGCCTGGCACGCCTGGTCGGATCTGGCGCGCGGGAGCTGGCCGCAGGATTTCCCGGCCGAACTCAAGCGCGCCTACGATCTCGCGGCGATCCGGCATTGGCTTGAAGTCTTCATCAAACGCTTCTTTGCCTTTAGCCAATTCAAGCGCTCGGCGCTGCCGAACGGCCCGAAAGTCGTGGCCGGCGGCGCCCTCTCGCCGCGCGGCGACTGGCGCGCGCCCTCTGACGGCAATGCGCGCGCCTGGCTGATGGATCTGGCGAAGAAAGTTCCGTTGAGCTGACCTCAGCCGACATCGGTCAGGAGATGGACCGAGAAGAGCGACGCCTCGTCCGTCCAGACCGCCTTGGGCGCATAGCCGGCAGTCCGCGCCAGATCCTGGAACTGCTCGATCGTATATTTATGCGAGTTCTCGGTATGGATGGCTTCGCCTTCCGTGAAGGCAAAGCTCTCGCCGCCGATCTCGACGGTCTGGGCGCGGCGGCTGACGAGATGCATTTCCATCCGGCTTTCGGCATCGTTCCAGCGCGCGGTGTGGAAGAACTGGTTGAGCTTGAACGTGCCGCCAAGCTCGCGATTGATCCGCCGCAGCAGATTGAGGTTGAAGGCGGAGGTGACGCCTGCCGCGTCGTCATAGGCGCGCACCAGCACGTCTTCGTCCTTGCGCAGATCGACGCCGACAATCATCGACGAGCCGGCGCCGAGGAGGGCGCGGGCGGTCTTGAGGAAGTTCAGCGCTTCGTCCGTGGTGAAATTGCCGATCGTCGAACCGGGGAAGAAGCCGGCGGTCGTACGTGCGCCATCGGACGGCGGCAGCGCGAAGGGCGTCGTATAGTCGGCGCAGATCGGTGCGATCGACAGGCGCGGGAAATCCCGCGCCAGGCCCGAAGCTGCAGCGAGCAGATGCAGCCGCGAAATGTCGACCGGCACATAGGCGGCGGGACGTTCGAGGGCTGAGAGAAGCAGCCTGATCTTGATGCCGGCGCCGGAGCCGAATTCGACAAGCCGAGCGCGCCGGCCGATATGGCCCGCGATTTCGCCAGCATAACGCTCAAGAATGCGGCATTCGGTGCGGGTTGGATAATATTCGGGCAGTTCGCAAATCTTGTCGAAGAGCCGCGAGCCCTCCGCGTCATAGAGGAACTTGCAGGGCAGCGTCTTTGCTGGGGCGCCGAGACCATCGACAACGGCAGTGCGGAACTCCTCCGCCGACGGTTCGAGGTCGCGAAGCTTCTGCAACGTATTGCTCATGTCAACGATCCTGTGCGAGGCGGAAGCCGCTGAACTGCCAGCGCGCCGAAGCCGGGAAGAAATTGCGGTAGGTGAGGCGGTCGTGACCGGGCGGCGTGGCGCAGGAGCGGCCGCGCAGCACCATCTGGTTGATCATGAACTTGCCGTTGTATTCGCCGACGGCGCCGGCGGCGGGACGGAAGCCGGGATAGGGAAGATAGGCGCTTCCCGTCCATTCCCAGACGTCCTGATGGAATCCGGGCGCCAGCGGACGTGGATGCGGCGCGACTTCGATGGTTTTGTCCGTGTTGGCCGGCGTAAGGCGCGCCGCCACTTCCCATTCGAATTCGCTAGGCAGCCGCTTGTCGGCCCAGGTGGCGAAGGCGGCAGCCTCATAGAAGCTCACATGGCAGACGGGCTCGGCCGGCTGCAGCGGCCGGCGCCCATAAAGCGTATAGGCGGAAAAGACCCCATCCTCGCAGCTCCAATAGGCAGGCGCCCGCCAGCCTTCCGCATTGACGAGGGCCCAGCCGTCGGAAAGCCAGAGCGATGCGCGCTGATAGCCGCCATCCTCGATGAAGGCGAGATATTCGCCGACGCTGACAGGCCGATCGGCGATGGCGACATCGCGTAAGAGGGCCTCATGTGCCGGGCCTTCATTGTCATAGGCGAAGCCACCGGCCTCGTGGCCGACCCGGTAGATCCCGGCATCGATCTCGATCCACTGGGCGGCAGGGGCGACGCCCGCGTCCATCAGCGGTGCGGGCTGGTAAGCGGGTGCGATCGGATTGAGAGAGAGGGCGTGTTTGATATCGGTCAGCAGCAATTCCTGATGCTGCTGTTCGTGATTGAGGCCGAGTTCGGCGAGTTCCGCGACTCGCGGCGAGGCATCGCGCAGCAGTTCCGCCATGGCGCTATCGACATGGGCGCGATAAGCGGCGATCTCCTCGACGCCGGGCCTTGTGATCATGCCGCGCGCCGAGCGCTGATGCCGCGCCCCGACCGCCTCATAATAAGAATTAAAAAGATAGACATAGTGCCGGTCGAACGCTTGGTAGCCTTTCAGATGCGGCTCCAGCAGAAACGTCTCGAAGAACCAGCTCGTATGGGCGCGATGCCATTTCGTCGGGCTCGCATCGGGCATCGATTGGATGGTCTGGTCCTCGGCCGATAGCGGCGCCGCGAGCATCTCGGTTGCCTGACGGACAGCGGCATAGCGTTCGGCGAGCGGGAAGTGGCCCGAAGCGTGGGCGGAGGCGTTTCCCGGCTCAAGGTTTTCCCTCTGGCGGGCGCGAGCTTTGGCTGGGGACATACGCGGCCTTTCCGGCGGCTAAGAGAGACGGTCGTAGAGAAAGGCGTGACAGGAAACGCGAGCTTGGGCCTATCGTTCCCTCATCGGTGCCAAGAAAATGCCAAGCCTGACATGTTGCAGGAGCATCATATCTCAAGGGCCACCTTGTTCAGGGGCTTATACGCGGCCGGAGTGTGGGCCGTTACGGTTCAAAAAGTCTCCTTGTACGGCCGCAGATCGAGCTCATGTGTCCACGCGGAGCGCGGTTGGCAATGGATTTGCCAATAAGTCTCGGCGATCACGTCCGGTTGCAGCAGACCGTCATCGCCCCTTTCGGCCTGTGCGTTCGGAAAGGCGGCTCTCAGCCGGTCGCCGTCAATCCCACCGTCTATAATGACATGCGCGACATGCAGCCCGGCCGGGCCGAACTCCCGCGCCATGGCTTGCGCGACCGCGCGCAGGCCTGATTTCGCCGCGGCGAAGGCCGCGAATTTGGGGCGGCCGCGCAGACTGCCGGACGCGCCAGTGAAGATGATGGTGCCATGTCCCTGCGGCACAAGCCGCCGCGCTGCCTCGCGGCCGACCAGAAAGCCGGCGAAACAACCGATCCGCCAGAACATCTCGAAATCGGCGGCGTCGAGCGTGCGAAAATCCTGCGGGCGATTGATTCCGGCGTTGAAGACGACGACATCGAGCGGCCCGCGAGCCAGAACCTCGTCGAAAAGACCGATGACATCGGCTTCTTGCGTCGCATCGGCGGTGATTGCCGCGGCGCTACCGCCAGTCGCTTCGATATCGGAAACGACCGATTTGAGCTGCGCTTCGGTGCGTCCGACCGCGACAGCATGCAGACCTTGCCGGGAGAAGCGGTGGCAGAGCGAGGCTCCAAGTCCCCTTTGCGCACCGACTCCGATGATCAGCGCCGTGCCTTTGACCTCTGTCACAAACCCCTCTCCACAAACAGTGCTGCTCCTCGAGCGCTCCTATCGCTAGGCGGCAACAGTTTGAAATTGCGTGCGCATTGCGGGACTCCGCGGCGCTTTCGGAAGCCGATTGGACATGGTTCGAGCGGCTTCAATTGCATGATCGAAGACCTTTGCCTTCGCCAGATGTAGGCGCGGCAAGTCAATGCGCAACGGGCCGCCGACAGCATATGTGTGCCCGTGTTCGATCATCATCGCGATGCGCATGAAGATGTCGATCGCGTCCAATGTGATCGCATATGCAGTGATTCCGCGCTTTAATTGCACACTCACTCTTGCAGCAAGATTGGATGCGGCTAGTCTAGCGAACTGAAGTCGGCCTGATTTGGTGGCGGATGATCAGGTTCATTTCGGGGGAGAGGCATGACCGAGATGTTGATTAACGGCGAGGCTTTTGAAGTCCATATCGAGGGTAGTGAGACCGCGCCCGTGCTGATGCTTGCGCATGCGCTGGGCAACGATATGCAGATTTTCGATTGGGTCGTCCCGGAGCTTGCGAAGCATTTCCGCGTCGTGCGCTATGACGCGCGCGGCCATGGCCGCAGCGTCGTGACGCCCGGCCCTTATTCCCTCGAAGAACTCGGCACGGACGCGCTCAATATTATGACGGCGCTCGACTTGGAGAAGGTCAACTGGATTGGCCTTTCCATGGGCAGCATGGTCGGCCTGTGGCTTCTGACCCATGCGCCGGAGCGGATCGGCAAGGCGGTGCTCGCCAATACGGCCGCCCAACTCGGCAGCCCCGAGATGTGGAACGAGCGGATCCGCGTCGTCGAAGAGGAGGGGCTCGATGTGCTGGCACCCTCCATCCTCGAGAACTGGTTCACCAAGGGATTTCGCGAACATCATCCAGAAGAGGTCGAGCGGGTGTGGGAGATGCTGCTCCGGACGCCCGCTCAAGGCTATGCCGGTGCTTGCGCCGCGCTTCGCGACATGGACCAGCGCGAAGAGATCCGGGCAATCACCAAGCCTGTTCTGGTGATCGTCGGCCGGCACGATCCGGTCGCCACCCCCGGTCTCGGGGCCCTCGTTGCGAGTGCCATTTCCGGCGCCAAGCTCGTGACGCTTGAGACCGCACATATGTCCTGCGTTGAAGAACCCGAAGCATTCACTCAAGCGAGCATTGAATTTTTGAAGGCGGAGGCTCCTATGCTGACAGAGGAAGACACCGAGCATCAGGTGACACCAGAGGTAACGGCGGACACACCACCGCCCCCAAAGAAACCGCGCAAGCCGCGCCCGACGAAGCTCGAGGTGCATGAAGCCTTTATCGATGACGCGCCGACAGCTGCAGAGAGCGAAGCGGCGCATCATATGAACGGCGAATCGCATCACGAGGACGACGTCGACGCCGAAGACCACGCGTCCGCCCCGGTCGTTGAGGCCCCGGCGCCGCGCAAGCCGCGGCGTCCGAAGGCTGCGAAGGCAACTGTCGCCAAAGCCGCGCCGATCGCCGAGCCGGGACCGACCGCGGCCCCCGCGCCGGCGGCTCGTCCGCGCCGCGCGGCGGCGAAGAAAGCGGCGCCCCGCCAGGCCGCCGCTGCCAAGAAGGCCCCGGCGCGCAAGGCCGCCGCGAAGAAGTCCTCGGCCCGCAAGGCCATCGGCAAGAAGGCGGCGCCGAAGAAATCGGCACGCGGAGCCGCGTCCGCCCGCAAGATCGCTGCCGCCCGTAAGGCCGTCGCCAAAAAGACGGTGGCCAGGAGGGGTGCTGCGAAGAAGTCGGCGGTGAAGAAATCGGCTGCCAAAAAGACGCCGGTCCGCAAGATCGCCGCTAAAAAGGCGGCTGTCCGCAAGGCGGTGGTGAAGAAGACACAGGCCAAGAAGGCAGGGCGGAAGACGGCGGCGAAGAAGACGACGTCGCGCAAACCGATGCCGCGGCATCTGCCGGGCCGGCGTCCGACCCGCAAGCGCTGAGGTCATTGGGAGCGCTGGGCCTCCGCCGGCGCTCCCGTCCTTCTCCGGTGTTCAGATCGGCGCCGTCGCGGCGCGGAGTGTTTATCGCGCTTCAGCATCGGCAGCAAGACGCCGAAGAAGGCCGGAATCGCACAGAGATAGGCGATCCCGCTCAGATAAAGCACATAAGACAGGCCGAATGACGTCGCGATCAGCGGCACGAGGGCCGCGCCGATCACCGAAAAACTGCCATTGATGCCCCAAGCCCAGAGGAACATATGGTCCTTGCTGAGCTTGGCGAGCGAGGCCATGGCCGTCGGCATGGGAAAGCCCATGCAGAAAGCCGGCGGGAAGATCAGCAGCAGACAGACCACCAGCCGCAGCCAATAAGGGAAGGTGCCGATCCAATCGAGCGGCACATGGATGAAGGCGCCATATGCCAAGAGCATGAGGCCGATAGCGGCAAGGATTTTCGGCAGGCTCTGTTTCGCGCGGGGCAGGATGCGCTCGCTTGCCAGACTGCCGAGCCCTGACGCCATCAGCATGCCAGTGATAAGGATCGAGGCTGACACGGTCGCATTGCTGAGCGCCAGCACGAATTCGGCGATGAGGCCGACTTCGACCATGACGTAGCCGAGGCCGAGACAGGCGAAATAGAAGATCGTGCGGAGCTTTCCGGGATAGGCGGAGAAGATCGCCCGCCAGTCGAACACGACCGGGAACAACACGAGGACGGCGGCGCCCGCCGCGGCAATGCCGAGCGTCGCCCAGAGCAGGAGGTAGCCCCATTCGTCCTGCAGCAGTTCGAGCCGGTCGGTAAGCTTCGGCAGATCTAGCGGCTTTACATAAGCGGCGAAATAGGGTCGCTCATTGGTCAGAGGCCGGATGTCGAAGACATAGGCCTTGGCGACTTTGTCGAAATCGCCGAACAGCAGCGCATGCCAGACGAGCCGGCCGAGAATGGTCGAGGGTAGCACGCCGCCGCTCGGACCGGCATCAAGGGTCGGGTCGCCGCCAGCGGGCGGGGCATCCTGCGCCGCGCCTGCCTGGAAGAAGATCTGATTGTGATAATTGTCGAGCGTGCTCTGCGTCTGCATATTGTCATAGACGATGCCTGGATAATAGACCTCGTCGAAGGACATCGCTTTCGTATGGGCGCGCAGCGCCGCGATCTCCGTGCTGGTGAAGCCGCCCTTCTTATAAAGAACCGTCGCGGTCGAGAGATAGCTGGCGACGGAGAAGAAGCTTGCCGCCTTATCCGTCTCGCCGCTCGCCTCTGCCGCCCCGACCATGGTCGCATAGAGCTTGAGGACGGATTTCGGCGGCTCTTCCTTGTTCCACAAGGTGACCGAGAGAACGCCGCCCGGTTTCAGGGCGCGCATATAGGCGGCGAGCGCCTCGCGCGTATAGGCAAATTTCTCGACGATCGAAAAACCGCCGGGGCTGGAGAGGCCGGCGGAATCAGCCAGGCTCAGGTCGACAACGTCATATTGGCGCGGCGTATGCGCGAGATAGAGCCGGCCTTCGTAATCGATCACGTCCAGGCGCGGGTCGCGCAGAATATCGCCGGTGAAATGGCGCAGGCCAGGGTCCATCCGGAAGGCATGCAGCACCGCCGGATTGCCTTCGGCGACCGTGACATGTTTCGATTGCGACAGAGCGATCGCAGTCGAGAGCCCGCCGCCGAACTGCACGACGAAAGTGTCGAAGGCCGGCTTGATGAGATAGGGATAGATCATCGGCAGATAGCGATAATAATCCGTCTCTTCCGGCGGCAGTTTGCGGATGATGCCGCTCGGCCCGTCGCTGTCGATATAGAGCCCTTCATAGGCGTTGGCCGGCATCGATTTCAGATTGAAGGCGGCGTTGTCGGAGAGGCCCGGCGCGAAATGCAGATAAGAGCTCGCATAGATTTCGAGGAAGCCGAAAGGCGTGCTGCGCCGGTAGACGCGCTGCGAATCCGGGAACTTCCGCGCATAGGCGACGCCCTTGTAATCCGAGACGGCCAGCTTGGTGATCGAGAGGGCGCCAGGCAGGACGATGTAGGCGGCGAAGGTCGCCAGTGCCACGACGGCGAAACCCAGCGTCGCACGGCGGCTTTCCACGGCAGCGAACCAGAAGAGCGCGCCAAGCGCCCATAGGCATAAAGGCGCGAGGATGATGTCCTGCGGCGCCAGTACGTAGAGCGCCGCTAGGAAGAGCAGGCCGCCGATGCCGGAGCCGAGAAGATCGGCGAAATAGGCGCGGTTGAAGCTCGCGCCCGCCTTTAGAAAGATGCTGCCGAGAAAGGCGGCGCCCGCCAGAAACGGCGTGAAATAGAGGCCGAAATTCGCCGCGAGCCGCCATTTCTGGTTCGGATCGGACAAAAGAAAGATCGCATTGAAGGGCAATTGCTGGGCGATGAGATGCGCCGCCACCGCCAGCGGGCCGAAGCTCAGCAGCGCGAAGCCGCAGACGAAGCGCCAATGTTTGGCGAACCAATTCTTCGCCACGCACATGATCGCGCTCATCAGGCCGAAGCCGAGCATGGCAAGGCTGATGACGAGCGAGCCGAAATGCGCCCAGCTACCGATCGAGAATATGCGCATCAGCGCGATCTGCAGGGCGATGATGGCGCCGGCTTCGAAACCGATGGCGAGATAGACCGCGACATTCGAGGCGCTGCGGCCATCGGCACGTTTCGGCAATATGGCGAGGCTCATCGGCGGAGGCCTTCTGCGCTTGGGCCTTTGGTCCATGCTTCGAGTAACGCGATGCGCCCCGCCGTATCGATCCGGGTCATTTGTTGTGCGTGCCGGAGATGGTTTCGCCTTCGAGCTTGGTGAAGGGGACGAAAGGCACGATGCGGCCGTTGTAGATGTCGGAGCGCGCCACGGTGATCGTCTTGTCGGGCGCTTCTTCCTTGACGATCTTCAGAATGCGCTGGGCGCCGGGCGGGCCGACCGGGATGACCATGATGCCGCCGGTCTTGAGCTGTTGCAGCAGGGGCGGCGGCACATGATCGATGCCGCAGGTCACAATGATCTTGTCGAAGGGGCCGGCGTCTTCCCAACCGTAATAGCCATCGGCGTTCTTCGAGGTGATCGCCTTATATTCTGTGTAGCCCTTGGCGATCAGCGCGTCATAGATGCCGCGGGTGCGCTCGGCGAGCGGCTTGATGATCTCGATCGTCCAGACTTTGTCGGTGAGATTGGCGAGATAGGCAGACTGGTAGCCCGAACCCGTGCCGATCTCCAAAACCTTGTCGCCCTTCTTGATGCCGAGGGTGCTCGTCATCCGGCCGACGACATGCGGGCCGGAGATCGTCACGCCATAGCCGATGTCGAGAAAGGCATGTTCATAAGCCCTGGAGAGATTGTGCTTCAGCACGAATTCCTCGCGCGGCACCATCAGAAAGGCGCGCTTGTCGGCATCGGTCCAGACGTCCCGGTTGGCGACGAGGATACGGAAGCGGTCGAAGCGTTCGCCGAGAAATTTCGGGTCCTCGCCGCGGTTCTTGACGCCCCAGGCGATGAAAGCGTCGCGCTTGTCGAAGGGCGGCATCAGATCGAAGGAATAGGGCTCGGGCACATTGGCCAGCGCCATCCCAGGCAGAAAACCCGCCGCCAACGCGGCGCTCGATCCAGCAAGAAAATCGCGACGCTTCACTGAAAACCCCTCCAACTCGCCCATGGCCGGCGGCCAGCTGGCACTAAATTGAGCTCCAACAAAGTGCTTTATGGCGCATCCCGGCCAAGCTGAGCCAGTGCGTGGAGGGCACAGCGGCGCGGCAAGCGTGCCGAATTGGCTTTTTTAGGCGGGTGGAGCGAGGGCGCGATTCAGGCCGACTGCGGAATATGTGCCGCACTGCGCATATCTTGCGCGAAATCATGGATTAGGGCGGCGAGCGCCGGCTCGGCAATCGCTTTCTCGGCTTCCTCAATCGGGAGCCAGCGGCAGGCCCGTTCGCCGCGTTCCTTCCATTTCTGCTTCTGCTTGACGAATTCGAGCGGATAGACCTCGACGTCACAAGGCAGGCTTGCCTCGCCGATGCGCTTGACGGCCGAATAACAGCCGATCGGCTTTTTCATGACGTGACCCAAGATCCCGGCTTCCTCATCGGCTTCCTGCGCGGCCGATGCGGCGGGTGTCTTGCCGGCCACGGGCCAGCCTTTGGGTAAAATCCAGCGCCGCGACTCGCGCGAGGTCACAAGCAGGACCTCAAGCGCATCGCTGTTCCAGCGATAGACCAGGGCGGCGATCTGGAAGACCCGCGAGGGGCGTTTCTTCCGGGGTTCAATCCGTGCTGCCACGCCGTTGCGCTTCAAATTGCGCGTGGACAATTCCTTTCACCTCCGATCGACCGGCTGAAAGTGAATCAGCTGATTAAAGAAAACTATGCACCACAAGATATTAGAATGGAATTACGTATTATCCGTAATCCTGAAGCAGACGGGGACTTGCACCCAGTCTTTTGAACTGCACGGTTCACGGAAGACCTTAGCCTCGCGTCACGCTATTACCGCCGAGACCGGCGGCGCCGCATTGCGTTGGCGCAAATCGCCAGATGTTTTGTTTGAAAGATGGGCAGTTCTGCCATGCTAAGCTTTGCAGCCAATCTCTCCTTTATGTTCGGGGAATGGGATTTTCTCGACCGCTTCGATGCTGCGGCCGATGCCGGCTTCAAAGCTGTGGAATATCTCTTTCCCTATGAAGCTTCGCCCGACCGCATCGCGGCTCGGCTTGCAAAAAACGGACTCAGTCAGGCGCTTTTCAATCTGCCGCCTGGCGATTTCGCAGCGGGGGAGCGCGGGATTGCCGCGCTGCCCGGCCGTTTCGCCGATGTCGCAGCCGGTGTGAAGACGGCACTCGTCTATGCCGAAGCGACTGGCGTGAAACGGCTTCATATGATGGCAGGCATTGCGGATCCCACCGATCCGGCCGCTGTCGCCGCTTACCGCCGCTCTGTCGTACATGTTGGCGCAGCGCTAAACGCTGCCGGCATTGAGTTGCTGCTCGAGCCGATCAATCGCCGTGATATCCCAGGTTATTTCCTGCACGATTACGCGATGGCTTTGGAACTTATTGAAGAATCTCACTTGCCGAACGTGAAACTGCAGTTCGACGTCTATCATCGCCAGCTCCTGCATGGCGATGTGACGATGGCGCTGCGCGCGCTCATCGATCGCATCGGCCATATTCAGATTGCGAGCGTGCCGTCGCGCGAGGAACCGGACGGCGAGGAGCTCAACTTCCCCTATCTCTTTGCCGAGATCGACCGGCTCGGATATGCCGGTTTCGTCGGCTGCGAATATCGGCCGCGCGCCGGCACGCTGGCGGGGCTCGGCTGGTTGCGCCGTCTCGATTGAGCAACATCCTTCAACGCATCCTCATAAAGCGTATGCGGCCTTGCAGCTTTTTGCGCGGAGCCGCGTTATCGCCGCGCTAAATACCTAAAGGGTTCAGTGCCAAAGGGAGTGATGCGATGCGAAAAATTCTGCTCATGGCTATGATGCTGGGTGCAAGCGCAGTGCTTCTGCCGAGTACTGCGAGCGCCGGCTGCTATCGCATGGGCCTCAGCGGCTATCACCATTATCGCAGCTGCATCGGGCCGCATTTCATGTACCCGCATCGCCGCGTCTGCCGGCATCATCACTGCTGGTATCGGTGAGGCAGGTTCCGAAAAACTTGCGCGACTTTTTCGATAAGAACATGCCCAAAAAGGCTCAGACCGGCGTCTGCAGCCCCGCCATATGCGCACGGAGCCTCGCGAGAAGAATCGTGCGCAGAGAGGCGATGTCGAAGATGGCGACGAAGAAACTGTAGATCACCGTGCCGGCGGCGACTTGGATGACGAGCGTCTCAAGGCCCGGGGCGTGATCGCGCAAAGGCAGGAGTGCGGCGGCCATCGCCGTCGTCGCGAGGATCACCGTTAGGATTTCCCGCGCGCTGGGCCATTTCGGCCGCGAGAAGCTCGCGACGAAGATCAGCGTGAGGAAGGCAACGATGTAGGCGCCCGACTGCGCCACGGCGAAACTCCAGCCCTGGCCGCTCTGCGGCAGAATGAAGAAGTCGCCCGAGTGCGGCAGGATCAGCAGGAAAATGCCGTCGGCGACACAGCCGGCGGCCGCAGCGGCGATGAGCGGCCCCGTCTGTTTGGCGATCTGGAAGATCGGATTAAGGCCGAATTGGATGAGCGCGGAACAGAAGAAGCCGCCCATCATCAGCGTCAACAGATCGCCGAAGGGACCGCGATAGGCGTTCGGCACGATCACCTGTTCGATCGAAGGCAGGATCAGCCACAGACCGGTGCAGGACGGCAGGACGATCGCGAAGACGATGGCGAGATTGCGCGCCACCTGTTCTTTGGCTTCGCCCGCATCGCGCTCATGCGCCGCGACGGCAATCTGGAACAGCACGACGTCGAGCGTCGAGCCGATGGCCAGCACGGCTTTATTGCCGAGATCGAAGGCGAGCGAGAATTGTCCGGTTTCGGAGAAGCCGTAGAACGCGGCAATGAGCGAGCGATTGGCGAGGGGGATCGCGACGTAGAGAAGATTGGCCGCGACGATCGGCAGGGCATAGCTCAGAACGGCCTTGGCGATGCTGCGCGATGCATATTGCGACTCGGCGCCAGGATCGCGCAGCGAGGCGCGCGCCGCAATCACCGAGCCGGTCAGGCTGATGATGCTGCCGATCAGCGTCATTTGCGCCGAATGAAACCAGAAGGCGCCGCCGCCCGTCAGGCAGAAGGCGAGGATATTCTTGACGACGATCAGCCGCGTATAGAGCCGGTCGTGAAAGCGGGCCCGCACAAGCGCTGTGTTATAGTCGAAAAAACCATTCGCGATGGCGATGCCGATCGCCATGCCGATGAGCCAATTCGATAGAGCGAACCGCACGCCCGACAACAGGAAAAGCACGCCACCGACGATCAGCGCGCCGGCAACGACGACGAAGGAAACGTCGAGAGTCGCCCGCAGCGCCGGGTCTTCGCTGCGGACTTTTTCCGAATAAAAGCGAGTCGCGCCGAGCCGCAGCCAATCGAGGAACGCCGCCTGAACGATTGTCGCGGTCGCGAAAGCCAAGGCGAAACGGCCGTATTCCGCCGGTCCGAGGAATTTCGCGATCAGCAGCCCGATCACGAAATTAAAAATTATGTTACAGAAAAAGGCGATGAGGACCTTCATTCTCGGCTCACATCAGGCGCGCCGGCGCGCCGGTCCCTTTCATCGGCTCGTCATGCGAAGGACAGCGAAATTCGCCATTGAACGTCGCCCCCCCGGATTCCATCGCATGGCCGGGCAATTTAATCGTTAAAAGGCTGCGGAATTGGGGCCTTTCTGGCGCACCCTGTGGCCATCCGCCGAATCGCTCGATGAGCCGACCTTCGCTGGATGCGGTTTAATGATAGGGGGCAGCGCGTCAATCGCCAATCCCATATGAGGCGGAAGCCGAACTTGCCTATTCGGCTCGGCTGTGACCAAAGGTCTGTTTCCCCTTCATTGTTAGAGGCTCTAAAATCCAGCATGGCAGCAGATGTGACGCTTCCCGCCGCTGCGGCGGCCGGACTCCTTTCATTTCTAAGCCCCTGCGTTTTGCCGCTCGTCCCGCCTTATCTGACGTTCATCGCCGGCACGACCCTTGAGGATGTCGCCCATGAGCGGCTGAGCCGGGCGCACCGCGACGTCTTCCTGGCTGCGATTCTCTTTGTGCTCGGCTTTTCGACCGTCTTCGTCGCGCTTGGCGCGACGGCTTCGGTTTTCGGCCAATTGCTGCATCAGCATCTGCGCCTTCTCTCGCTCCTGGCGGGAATTGCGATCATCTTGATGGGGTTGCACTTCTTAGGTGTATTTCGGTTGGCGATCCTCTACCGCGAAAAGCGCGTCGAGATCGACAAGCCGCTTGGGCTTTGGGGCGCCTATGTCCTTGGGCTTGCCTTCGCCTTTGGCTGGACGCCCTGCATAGGTCCGATTCTCGCGGCAATTCTCGCGGTCGCAGCCTCGGAGGCGACCGTAGGACGCGGCGCCATTCTGCTCGCCGTCTATTCGCTCGGCCTCGGCATTCCGTTCCTGCTCGCGGCGGTGGCGATCGAGCCTTTTCTTGGCTTCATCAAGAAGTTCCGCGCCCATTTTCCGCTGGTCGAGCGGATCGTCGGCATCCTGCTCATCGTAACAGGCGTCGCCTTTCTGACGGGCTCGATGCAGAATTTCTCGAATTGGCTGCTGCAGACCTTTCCGGGCCTCGCCAATCTCGGCTGAGACATGCCTAAAGCAGTTTAGTTCGCGGCGCGCTGCGTGACCGGATCGAAATCCAATTTGCCGTCGGTCTCTTTCTTCCAGACGACGATGCCATAGTCGGGCCGCCTGACGTCACCTGCTGCATCATAGGAAAGCGGGCCAAGAACCGTCGAAAAGCGCATGCCCGAATGGATCGTCTGCGCCACCGCCGCAGGATCGATCGAGTGGGCTTTCTCCATGGCCTGTAAGATCACTTCGACAGCGGCATAGGCATAAAGTGTATAGGCTTCGGGATCGATGCCGTGGCTTTTGAATTCCTGCACGATCTTGGCGGCTTCCGGACGGCTGCGCGGATCGATCGGGAAGGTCATATAGCTGCCTTCGACCGCATCGCCGCCGATCGTAGCGAATTCATTGCTGGCGATGGCGGCACTGCCGACGAGAATTGTGCGAAGGCCGCGCGCGCGCATCTGCGCGACAATGCGTGCCGCGGCAATGCCGTCGCCGCCAAAATAAAGATAGTCGGCGCCGGTGGCTTTGAGCCTGCCGACCAGAGCGGAGTAATCTTTCTCGTCCTTGTTCACGCCCTCGTAGAGAACCTCCTTGATGCCGCGCTCGGACAGAACCTTGCGCGTCGAGTCGGCGAGTTCCTTGCCATAGGTCGTCTTGTCGTAGACAATCGCGATCTTCTTCTCACCGAGATCTGCGAGAAATTCTGCGGCGACCTTCGGCTGCGCGTCGTCGCGGCCGCAGGTGCGAAACATCATCGGATAGCCGCGCTCGGTGATCTGCGGATTGGTCGAGGCCGGCGTGATCATCAGCATTCCGTGATCGGCATAAAAATTCGAGGCGGCCAGCGTCACGCCCGAATTGAAATGCCCGACGATGAAACGCACGTAATTTGCGGCGAAGCGTTTTGCGACCGCAAGGCCTTGTTTCGGATCGCCCGCGTCGTCGCCGATTTCGACGACGAGCTTGCGGCCGAGCACGCCGCCGGCAGCATTGTAATCGGCGACCGCTTGCTCGACGCCGTTACGTAACTCTGTGCCGAAAACGGAATCCGATCCCGTCATCGGCGCGCCAACTCCGATTCTTAGAATGCCCGGCGGCCCAACCATCGTTTGCGCCGACGCTTGTAGACCGGCGCTCTGCAGTGCCAGAACTGCCGCAAGCGCGGCTATTGGGCGAGAGAGGCGGTTCGTCGTCACGGGAACGCTGGTTCGTTGGTGAATGCGCGTAAGTGTTTCTTAGAGCATGTTCTGGAAAAGTTGATCGAGTTTTCCGACAGAGGACATGCTCCAAGGTTTTGAATCGAGCCGATTTGTCCCGATTAAGTGGATCGCGAAGCGTTTCCATTAATCGGGATCGGCTCTAGGGCAACATCGCTTCCATAGTCGGGCTTGAGCGCGAATGCCAGAGCCGCTGCATAATTGGACATTTGCCGGCGCTTTCGGCAGAGATGCGGGCTGGCTATCTAGGTGCCATCGCTTAACCGCCGGCGGCCGTCGAGGAGAGACTGAATGACCGAAGAGCCCGCTCCGGGGAACGCGCATTTGGCGACGCCGATCGATTCTGGCCGGTTCCGCGAGGCGATGAGCCGCGTCACCGGCGCCGTTCATGTGGTCACGACGGCGGGACCGGCGGGTCTTGGCGGCATCACAGCGACTTCCGTCACATCGATCACGACCGATCCGCCGATGATGCTCTTCTGCATCAACACGTCATCGCCGTCGGCGCAGCGGGTGCTCGATAACCGCGTCTTCTGTGTCAACACCCTAACAAGCGCGGATGAGCCGCTTTCGGATGTTTTTGCCGGCCGCACGAATAGGCATTTGGAAGAGCGCTTCACCTCCGGCACCTGGACGAAGCTCGCAACAGGTGCGCCCGTGTTGAGCACGGCGCTCGCAGCCTTCGATTGCCGCTTTGTCGAAGCCAAGGAAGTCAGAACCCATCTGATCGTGATGGGGATCGTCGAAGCGGTGGAGATTGCTTCAGGCGGTGAGGCTTTGCTCTATGCGCACCGCAAATACCGCGGCCTGATACTCGACTGAGCCGCGCATCTCAGGCTTTTTTGTAGGTTCGGTTGGCGCCGCGGCGCTTCAAGAAGAGCGGCCGGCGCTGCACGAGCCCGGCACCGCGCCGATGCGCTTGCGGCAGGCGCAGATCGCTGAGGAGCGACGATTGCGGCGTCGCTTCGCAAAGGGCCGGCTTGGCGAAGTAATCCGCCCAATCGAGCCAGATCGCCACGGCGTCAGGCGATTCTTGCGCTTGGTAGAGTTCGATCGTCAGCTCCGGGTCGCTATGTTCGAGCGCGATCCGGCAGAGACGCCGGTCATGCGTCGTTTCGGATTTCAAAACGACCCCGCGATAGCCCTCGAGCGGGACGGCGAGGCGCATTTTAACGCCGTTGACTTGCCGCTCGATGCGAATGCTGTCTTCGCTCAGCCTGATATGCCGAATGCCGCCGTCGGCGCGGGCATCGGGCGCCGAGGTGATGAGGCTCGCGATCGCGGGCGTGTTCGCGCTGACGAGAGAAATCACCGGCGACGTGACAGGTGGCATGGCCGTTTCCCGAACTGGCGTCCGGGGCATCAACGCAGCTGCCGGACGATTGTTTGGGCATTTTGCGCAAAGCCTCGTTGGATAGATAGTAAATATTTGATTTCATGTGATTTTACTGGTTTTATGACTGGTGAAATCTTGGTCAAAAACGAAAAATTTTAGCAAATCGACACGTGCGCCAAGGCGCGCAATCGCGCCGCAATGATACGGCGCCTATATAGGATTTGCGCCAGATCAGTGCGGAGAGTCTGCGGTACGCGCTCTGCTGCCTGGCGAAAGATGGTGTGCCAGCGTAAATCGCAAGAAGCCGCCCTTTTTAACTCTCCGATAGGCGATGTTCTTTCAGCAGCTTTAAGAATTATCGCCTAACTTCGCTGTAGATTGGAAGCTGCGTGCCGATCGGCCAGGAGTTTTGCCAGAATGAAGCCTTTGCAGGCCAAAAGGAATTCCCCTCCGGAAGCCCCCGAGGCGGTCAAGCCCATCGATGCGGCGAGCGTGGATTGGCATGCGTTGGCGCTGAATGACGACATTGTCGCGCCGCTGGTCGAGATTGCCCGCACAGCCGGCGACATGGCGCTTGGCTTTTTCCGTCCTGGCGCCAAAACGAGCGCCGCGGTCAACAAAAAGGCGGGCGGCTCGCCGGTGACTGAGGCTGATCACGCCGTCAACGCCTTTCTCGAGCAAAAACTACGGGCCTTTATTCCTGCCGCCGGCTGGCTGTCGGAAGAATCCGCCGATTCCAGCGACCGGGTCGGCAAGGACCTGCTTTTCATCGTCGATCCGATCGACGGCACGCGCGGCTTTGCTGCCGGCGAGCGCGCCTGGGCAGTCGCCGTGTCGGTGGTGTATCGGCAGCGTCCGGTCATTGGCATCGTTCATGCGCCGGCGCTCAACGAGACCTATGTCGCAGTGAAGAACGGCGGCGTGCAATTGAACGGACGCGCCATCAGCAGTTCGACGCGCCGCAAGCTCGATGCGGCCGCGCTCGTCGCTGGCCCGCTCTCCATGGCCTCCGAATTGCGCGGCGTCGGCCTGCAATTCGATCTTCTGCCGAAGATTTCCTCGCTCGCATTGCGTATTTCCAATGTGGCGGCGGGTACGCTCGACGCGGGTCTCGTCTCGGCCAACAGCCATGATTGGGACATCGCCGCCGCCGATCTCATCGTCACGGAAGCGGGCGGCAAGCTGACCAGCCTTTACGGCCGCGAATTGCTTTACAATCGCGAGACGACCGAACATCCGGAGCTCATCGCCGGGCCGCCGCAGATCCTGTCCCAGATTAGCAGCGCGATGATGCAGGCGCGCGGGCAGTAATCGCGTGCCGACAGTAGCCATAGGCACAGGACTGGCTTAATGCACGGGGCATCTCAGCCTCGGTCCTGAATCTGGGTACATCCATGGCGGAAGACGAAAAGCAACTGCTGCATCTGGTGTTTGGCGGCGAACTTACCGATTTGTCAGACGTGCAATTTCGCGATCTGAGCAAGATCGAGGTCGTTGGCATGTTTCCGAATTATGCGACGGCCTATGCCGCTTGGAAGGCCAAGGCGCAAGCAACCGTCGACAATGCGCAGATGCGCTATTTCATTGCCCATCTGCATCGCTTGCTCGATCCAGCCGAGAAAAAATAAATTTTCCTCGGCAGCAGGCGCGGGGTCCGTCGACCATCTAAATCCTGGCGCAGTCGACCGAATCTCATTTCGGATGCGCAAGGCCTTGCGTCTGTCGCCGAGCCCACATCCGTCTTCAGCTCTGCGTGGAAATCATGGCTCGGTCCATCGGCTCGTCCGATTGTTCAAATCTCTGATCCGGTCATTAAACAGTCGCTTTTAGACGCGAAAAGCGCCGCTCTCGGATCGAGCGATCGTCCGTCCAGTTTCCTTAAAATCTGCGCCGCTCGTGGTCTTGGATCTTCCCATACTGCCGATCTATCGGGCGGCTGCCAGCGGGCTTGCACCGTTCTCGCCGCTCTGGGCTTATTACCGGTGCCGCAAGGGCCGGGAGGACCCGGCGCGCGTCGGCGAGCGGTTCGGATATCCGAGTTTGGAGAGGCCGCACGGCCAGCTTGCTTGGTTCCACGGCGCCAGCGTGGGCGAGAGCCTGGCGTTGCTGCCGCTGCTCGAATCCCTCGTTGCCCGCGGTTTCAACGTGCTTCTGTCGACCGGCACGATCACCGCGGCCTCGGTCATCGCGCCGCGCCTGCCGGCGGGGGCGATTCACCAATATCTGCCGTTTGACGTTCCCAAATTTCTGGCGCGTTTTCTCGATCATTGGCAGCCGGATCTGGCGCTGGTCGCGGAATCGGAAATCTGGCCCAATCTCTTCACCGAAATCAAAGCTCGCGGCCTGCCGCTCATCCTGGTCAATGCGCGCATGTCGCCGCGCTCCTACCAGCGCTGGCGCCACTGGCCGGGATTCATATCGAGTCTGCTCGACAGTGTTGAGCTCTGCCTCGCGCAGAGCGCTGCCGACGCGGAGCGCTTCGGCGATCTCGGCATGCGGCGCGTGCTGATCGCCGGCAATCTGAAATATGACGTGCTCGCGCCGCCCGCCGATCCGCAGGAATTGGCAGCGCTTTCGGGCCGCATCGGCGCCCGGCCGACCTGGGTTGCGGCCTCGATCCATCCGGGTGAAGACGCGGTCGTCCTCGCCGTGCATGAAATCCTTTCCGCGCAATTCCCCGATCTTCTGACCATTATCGTGCCGCGCCATGCTCGCCGCGGCGATGAGATTGCGCAACTGGCAAACACGAAGGGCGTCGCCGCTGTCCAGCGGTCGCATGACCCGGTGCCGGCCTCGCTGCCCGGCGTCTATATCGCCGATACGAATGGCGAACTCGGTCTCTTCTATCGGTTGGCCAGTGCGAGTTTTCTCGGCAAATCGCTGATCGGCCGCGGCGGCGGACAAAATCCGATCGAAGCGGCGAAACTCGGTTGCGCCGTCCTGCACGGGCCGCTTGTCGGCAATTTCGTCGAAGCCTATCGCGCGCTCGATGAGGCGCGCGGCGCGGCTGAAATCGGCGATGCCGGCACGCTTGCCCGCGTTCTCGGCATCCTACTTTCCGACAGAGGCAAGCTGCGGAAGATGTCGCGCGCCGCGACGGAAGCCGTCGAGCGGTTGGGTGGGGCTGCCGCTATCACGATGGCGGCGATCGAGCCGCATATCGCGCAAGCGATGATCAATCAGCACGCTTAAGAAGCATGTTCCGAAAAAGTTGCTCCGACTTTTTCGATAAGAACATGCTCCGACCCGAAAGCCGCTTGACGCGCGGTCTGCGCCTTGAACAATGCAATCATGATCGGATCGCTCACGCCACCTGGCTTCTGGTGGGAGGAGCGGCGCGGCCTCATAGCGGCGGCGCTGTCGCCGCTTGCTGCCGTCTATGGCGCGATTGCCGGGCGCCGCATGCAGGAGAGGGGCTTTCGATCGCCGCTGCCGGTCATCTGCGTCGGCAATCTGACAGTCGGCGGCGCTGGCAAGACGCCGACCGCAATGGTGATTGCGCAATTGCTGATGGCTTCCGGCGAAAAGCCGTTTCTTCTGACGCGCGGCTATCGCTCGGCAGCCGAGCATGGACCGCCGCTATGCGCCGATCCGGAGCGGCACACGGCGGAAGATATCGGCGATGAAGCACTCTTGCTGGCACGCGTCGCGTCGACGCTTGTCTCAGCCGACCGTGTTGCTTCGGCAAAAATGGCCGCGGCACAGGGCGCCAGCGTTCTCATCCTCGATGACGGTTTACAGAATCCGTCGCTCTCCAAGGATCTTCGTCTTGTTGTTGTCGATGCTGTCGCTGGAATTGGCAATGGGCTTTGCCTGCCGGCAGGACCGCTGCGCGCGCCATTTGCGATTCAGCTCGCAAGCGCCGATGTGCTCGTTCTTCTCGGCAATGGCACACAAGGGGCAAAGATTGCTGAACAGGCGCGGCGCATGGGCAAGACGGTCTTCAACGCACGGCTCGACGTTCCAGCAAAGCAGGCGACAGAACTTTCAGGCCAGCGCGTCTATGCTTTCGCAGGGGTCGGACGGCCGCAGAAATTCTTTGCGACATTGGCCGGCATCGGCGCAAATGTCGTCGGAAGCCGCGCCTTTCCCGATCATCACGCCTATCGCTGCGACGAAATCGTCGGCTTGCAGCGTGCCGCGAAGGACAGCGATGCGTGGCTCGTGACGACGGAAAAGGATATGGCGCGGCTACAACCCATGGCGGCTTTTGGCCACCCAGCGCTGCCGGAACCAAGGCCGGTTCCGGTTGAACTCACGGTCGAAGATCGGCCTGCCTTTGAGGCTCTGGTGAAACGCGCCATCGCGGCCGTTTCAACGGCGCACAAGGCGTCTGCTGAGCTGTAAAGCTTATCGGCTGCCGAGCGTGAGCCCGAGCTTCCTCAGCTTGGCCTCGGGCGAGATATAAGCTTCCTGCAGATCGACATTCCAATAGCGGAGATCGTCGAGCGGAATCGGCAATCCGGTTACGGCACAGCGCACATAGGCGCCTGGCTTCAATACGCGGATTTCACCGTCCAAATACTCGACTTCGGCTTCTCCCGCAGAGACGGGGCGGCGTTCAAAACGGTTCATTTTTTCCGAGCGGTCAGATGATTTTGTTAGCCCCAAGATAATGCTTGATGGGCGGCTTGCCTATCCCCAACTCACGGCCCGGTGTGGCGGGTCTTGACGAGCACGACGGTGCAAGGCGCCTCCGCGGCGACCTTTGCAGCAATCGGGCCCAGATGCGGATCGGTGCCTAAGATAATTTGATCGACACGATTGACCGTCGCGAAATCGATCAGGGCAGCGGCGGGATCGGGAGATTCCAGCACATGGATCGTTAATTCGGCCGTGCCGAGAGCAAGCGGCCGCGCCCATTCCTTTAAGGCCAGCAGCCGCATGACATGAATATTGCGGCCTTCGTCGTCGAGCGGATAAACGGGCGCGATCCGGCTGGTCTTCAAAACATGGACACAAGCGAGGCGGATCGCAGCCTTTCCGGGATTGCGACCGGCGGCGCTCGCAAGCGCGGATTCGACCGCATGACGCAACGGCTCGGCGAGCGGATCGGTCTTTTCACCGATGTCGATGGCGACCATGATGATCGGCGCGCGGGACAGGCGCTGGGCCATGCTCGGCGGCTCGGACCGCAACGAAAAAAGCAACGCATAGCGGCGTTTGAGCGCCTGCCAAAGCGGATCGCGCGTGAAGCGTGTCGCGCGTTCGGTGAGGCGCACTTCGGCCGGATGTTTCAGATCGAAAGCGAGCTGCGCTGCGGTTGGATGTCGCTCGTCGGGATCGGGCGCCAGACAGCGCAGAATGATCTCTTGCAGAAAAGGCGGGCAGGCGGGGTTGAGTGCCCGCGGCGGTATCGGATCGCGCCACAGTCGCCGCCGCAATCCGCCTTTCGTGCGCGGGAAGCCGAACGGCCGCTGCGCGGTCAGCAGATGATAGAGCAGCACACCGGCGGCGAAGAGATCAGAGCGCGGATCGTCGCGCCGGCGCAAAATTTGTTCCGGCGCGATATAGGGTGACGTACCGATCGGAATGCGGAATTCTTCGGCAAGAAGGTCCGGCATCTTCTCATGCTTGGCGAGGCCGAAGTCGATCAGCACGACCGAGCCATCGAGGCGGCGCATCACATTCGACGGCTTGATGTCAAAGTGGATCACATGCTGGCGATGGATGTCATCGAGCGCTTCGGCGAGTGCAATGCCGATGGCGATGACCTCATCCACCGGTAAAGGCGCGGCCCCGAGCTTGCCGAGAAGCGAGACGCCGTCGATCCGCTCCATCACGATATAAGGCTGCGCCTCGAACGTGCCGGTCGTGACGACCTTCGGTACATGGCTGCCTTTGAGCTGCGGCAAGATCATCTGCTCCATTTCGAAGCCGACGATCGTCAAAGGATCGGTGCTGTCCTGGATCGGCACTTTCATGACCAACGGCGTGGCGACGCCGTCGCGCGTCACCTCGCAGAGTATAGCCATGCTGCCGGAATGCAGCTGCTTGCCAATCAGAAAACCGTCAATCCGCATTCCTTCGATGAGGGAAGCGGCGGACATGCTTTAACGTCCTACGTAAAGCCGCGCGGCAAGGACCGCCGGCAGGCCGGCCTGTTTGATCTTACGCGCCGCGCGCTCGATGTCATAGGTCGTTCGCACGAAAGTGAGGAGACCGCTGCGATCATCGTAAATGGCATAGGCGGCGGATGCCATCTCGTCGCGCGGCTGGCCGACCGAGCCGATGATCGCATGCCATTTATGGCTCTTGGCAAGCAGGATCGGCACATCGGTCGTCGGGATGAAGCAGACCGCGGGCTTCTGTGGCGCCATGTGGAAGAGATGCGGCCGGTGGATATGGCCCGATATGGTTACGCGCATGTCCGTTGCCCGCATCGAGCGCTCGGCATCGACGAGCCGCGAGATATAGGCCCATTGCGTCGGATGCGAAGCCTCGGCATGTACGAACAGCAATTCGCCGAGTGAAGCCATCATGGGCAGATTGGCGAGGAAGTCTCGCTGCTTGTCGTCGAGCTGCCGTCGCGTCCAGTCGATGGCCAGTTGTGCATGGCGGTTCATATTTTCTTGGCCGTTGGCAACCGCCGAATCGTGATTGCCTTTGATGACCAACGCGCCTTCGCCGCGCATCTGCGCGACGCAATCGACGACATAGCCGGGGTCGGCGCCATAGCCGACGAGATCGCCTAGAAAGACATATTTCTCCGCGCCGCGCCGGTGGGCATCTGCGAGGCAGGCGTCAAGCGCCTCGCGATTGGCATGAATATCGGACAACAGGGCGATCAGCACGAAACCATCTCATTTTATGAAAATGTCTGAGGCTGGCGCCGCGCGCTCAACGTCGGTGGCGCGTCGCCGTTCCAAGCGGTGTGTCTACGATTGGTTCGCCTTTGCAATCGTCTTCGCTTGCAAACATCTAGGCAATCATTGTCAAAAGAGCGAGCCCTGATTGCTCGTCTTTTCACTCTTATCGGGCTTTGGTTTGGCGGCGCCGCGTTGAGGCTTCGCTTCGGCGACGGGAGAGGGTTTGGTTAAGGACGCCGTATCGGCAATGGCGGTGCGATGCCCATCGGCAAATTCGATGTCGAGCGTTGCGCCGGAATCCACATCAGCGGCGCGATGCAACGGCCGGCCCTCCACGTCGCGCACCAGCGCGAAGCCGCGCGACAGCACCTGCGTATAGCCGAGCGTGTGAAGAAGCTGATCCTGCCGTTCGAGGCGGCTGCGGGCGAGATCGAGCCGCGCCATCACCGCGCGCTTGAGACGCCGATCGAGTGCCTCGACGCGATGCGCGGCCGTTGCGAAACGCTCGCGCTCGACATGGCTGCGGGCTAGCAGCGCGGTCGAAAGCCGTCCGCTCAGATGCGCAAGCTTCTGCCGACGCTGATCCTGGCCCGCAATAATGCAACGGGCGAGGCGGTGATCGAGGCCTTCGAGTTTTTGCATGGCGCGCGCCATTTTGGCTTGCGGCGATTGGCTTGCGAGCCGATGCGCAAGGCCCGCTAAAGTCCGGTGCCGGCGGTCGAAACCCTTGCTGACGGCGTTGCCGAGCGCGCTTGCAGCGCGGTCGTAGCGCTGCCGCGGCATGGCGAGGATCGCTTCGCCCTGTGGCAAGGCGCGGATGAGCGCGCGCAGTTCGCCGCGCCGCCGCTCGAGAAGGCGCAAGGCCGAAGCCGCATGCCGGCGCCCGAGATCGGCGAGGTTTGCGGCCAGCTCGGAGCGGACGGGAACGGCTTTTTCCGCGGCGCCCGTCGGTGTCGGTGCGCGCAGATCGGCGACATGATCGATCAGCGTCCAGTCGGTCTCATGTCCGATGGCGGAGATCAGCGGGATCATGCCCGCAGCCACTGCGCGCACGACGATCTCTTCATTGAAACCCCAGAGGTCTTCGAGCGATCCACCGCCGCGCGCGACGATCAGCAAGTCAGGGCGCCGGAGCGGGCCTTCGCTCGGCAGCGCGTTGAAGCCGTCGATGGCGGCGGCGACTTCGGCGGCACAGCTTTCGCCTTGAACACGCACCGGCCAGACCACCACGCGGCGCGGGAAGCGGTCGCTGATCCGATGCAGGATATCGCGGATGACGGCGCCGGTCGGCGAGGTCACGACGCCGATCAGCTCTGGCAGAAACGGGATCAGCTGTTTGCGCGCCTCCTCGAAAAGCCCTTCCGCCGCGAGCTTGCGGCGGCGCTCTTCGAGCAGCGCCATCAGCGCACCGACGCCCGCCGGTTCGAGATTCTCGACGATGATCTGATAGGAGGATTTGCCGGGGAAAGTCGTTACCTTGCCCGTTGCAACGACTTCCAGCCCTTCCTGCAGCTTGGCGCGCAAGCGAGTGAAATTGCTCTTCCAGATGACGGCGTCGATGCGCGCATTCTGATCCTTCAGGCAGAAATAGGCGTGGCCTGAGGAATGCGGCCCGCGGTAATTGGTGATCTCGCCGCGCAGCCGCACGAGGCCGAAACGGTCCTCGATGCTGCGCTTCAGGGCGCCGGACAGCTCGCTGACGGTGAATTCAGGCGTATTGCCGGTTTGGACATCTGACATGCGTAACAAAATGCCGGATTTGAACGGTCAAGGAAAGGGCGGGTCGATCACCGCCCACGGCGGATAATTGCGTGGACAGAGGGGCTTGCGGGCCTACTCGGCAGCGACATGGCATTGACCTGAGCGTGCCGCCCCGGCATCCCGGCATGAGCGCTGCAGAGCATCCGGCCAGAGTGTCTGCGGTTTCGCGTCTCAAAGGATGCGTAGGATATGGGGGGCCTCATGAACCGGCAAAGCGGCTTCCTGCTCGCTTTCATCGGCGGTTTTGTTGATACTGCCACTTATATCCAATTCTCCGGATTGTTCTCGGCGCATGTGACCGGCAATTTCGTCGTCTTCGCCGCGGCGATGGCACATGGCGTCGTCGCCGAAGACTGGCTGAAGCTGATCTCTTTTCCGGTGTTCTTGGCGTCGGTGTCGATCGCGACGCTGATCTATGATCACTTTAATGGCAAGGAGCGGCTTTTATTTGCTGCCGAAGCCCTTGTGCTGGCGGCCGTCGGCATCATTGCCATCAGCCACGTGGGGCTCGGCTCCCACGGCAATGCGGCGCTCGCGATGGTGCTCGTTGCGGCCATGGGCTGGCAGAACGCCGGTCATCGCCTCGACCGCACGCTCGGGCCGACATCCGCCGTGATGACCACCAATGTGACGCAATTCATCGTGACGCTGTCGCGGGCCTTGGTCGGCTGGATGCCAGTCGCCATCGCACGGCAAACCGCCGCGAATGAGGAATCCCTGTTCAAACTGATCGTCGGCTTCGGCATCGGCTGTTTCGTCTCGGTGTTTCTGACGCAACGGTTTAAGCTCGGCTCAGTGCTGCTGCCGGCGATATTGCTTGCCGCCTTCGTCATCGTCCGGCAGATCGAGAAAACCAAGGAGGCGGAATCGCTGCCGTGAGGAGACTGAGCATGTCCCGGAAAATCGACTTTTCCGACAAAGGACATGCTCCAAGGATTTGAATCGAGCCGATTTGTCCCGATCAAATGTATCGCGAAGCGACTCCGTTTAATCGGGATCGGCTCTAGGGACCGGGCATGAACATATTCGCGCCGGAACAATACAAGGAGCTCTTGCTCTTTCTCGGTACGGCCGGCGTCGTGGCGCCGCTGTTCAGGCGGCTGCGGCTCAGCCCGATCTATGGTTTTCTGGCGGCGGGCTTCCTGCTCGGACCTTTTGGGCTCGGGCTTGCCGTGCAGCATGTCAGGCTCGATTGGCACGGTCCGCCCTGGCTCACGAGCTTTGTTGCCGGTTTCGCCTCGATCTTCGCGCTCGACAATGTGGGGGAGATCGCGCCGATCGCCGAGTTCGGCGTCGTTTTTCTGCTGTTCATGATCGGCCTGGAGCTATCCTGGAACCGCCTTGTGCGGCTGCGCCGGCTGGTCTTCGGTTTCGGCGTCGTCCAGGTCTTCGGCTGTGCGGCGGCGCTCGCCAGCCTCGGCTGGGCGCTGAAAGTCGCGCCGACCCCTGCGCTGATCCTCGGCTTTGCCTTCGCGCTGTCATCGACCGCCATCGTCATTCCAGAACTGGCCGAGCGCAAGAAGCTCGGCACAAGTGTCGGACGCGCGATCTTTTCGGTGCTGCTGTTCCAGGACCTGATGGTCGCGCCGCTCCTGTTCATGGTGATGATGCTCAACCGGCATGAAGGCCAGATCGGCCCCGTGCTGCTGTATTTCATCCTCCCCGCTCTTGCGGGAGTGACGCTGATCGTGCTGCTCGGCCGGTTTGTGATGCGGCCTTTCTTCCATCTCGTGGCCGCGGCGGGCTCCACCGAATTCTTCATGGCCGCCTGCCTGCTCGTCGTCGTCGGTGCCGGCGTGCTCTCGGCGATTGCCGGCCTCTCCATGGGGCTCGGCGCTTTCATCGCCGGACTGTTGCTTGCCGAGACTGAATATCGGCGCGAGATCGAAGTGACGATCGAGCCCTTCAAAGGCCTGCTGCTCGGCCTTTTCTTCGTCTCGATCGGCGCCAGCCTCGATCTCTCGCTTATCGTCTCGGCGCCGCTCGAAACGCTCGGTCTCGCGCTCGGCATCATCGTCGTCAAATTCGCCGTGACCTATCTCGCCGGGCGCGGCCTGCGCCTGCCGAAACCGGTCGCCGGGGAATCGGCGTTGATGCTCGGGCCCGGCGGCGAATTCGCTTTCGTGTTGATCACCACGGCGCTTGCCAACAAGGAGCTCCCGGCAGGGCTCGCCGGCGATGCCATGGTCGCCGTCACCCTTTCGATGTGCGCCGTGCCGCTGCTTGGCGCCTTGGCCAATCGCCTGACGCACCGCGTGATGCCGGACGATCCGGAATTGGCAAGGCTTCCGAGCCTGACCGAAGACGGCGATGGCAAAGTGATCCTTGTCGGCTTCGGCCGTGTCGGCCAGCTTGTCGCCGAAATGCTGCGGGTCCACCAGATCCCCTACCTCGCTGTGGATACCAACGCCGTCAATGTCCAATCCTGGCGGCGCGAGAACATTGAAATCTACTGGGGCAATGCATCACGGCCGGACTTCCTCAAGCGCTGCGGCCTGATGAAGACGCGGGCGTTGATCGTGACGATCGATGCACCTTCTGCATCGGAGGAAATCGTCAAAGCCGCCCGGGGATTGCGCGACGATCTCACCATCATCGCGCGCGCTCGCGATGCCGAACATGCGACCGAGCTTTACGGAATCGGGGTCACCGACGCCGTGCCGGAAACGATCGAGGCGAGTCTACAGCTCTCGGAAGCTGCGCTCGTCGATCTCGGTATCCCGATGGGCCATGTGATCGCCTCGATCCATGCCAAGCGCGAAGACTTCCGCAAAATGCTGCAGCCGGCGGGCGGTGCCGCCGAGAAGCGGCACGCGCTCAAGCTCTCGGTGCGAGGATCGAAACTCATCGCGGATTAGACGCGCAGCCCCTTCCAGAGCCACAGAACCACGGCCGCACCGATAGCAGCCGCGATCAGAAGAAGGAGCGCATTGAGAACGCCGAGCAGCAAAGCAATGTGGTAGCCGATGAAGCTGCCGGCGATGCCGACGAGCATATGGGTGGCGAGGCTGCGCCGGCCGCCAATCTGCTTCAACAGCCAGGAATTGAAATAGCGTTGCGCCAAGACGCCGGCGGCGATGCCGATCAGCAGGATCAGAAGAAAATAGATAACCGGATCAAGAGTCATCGTCGCGGCCCTCCCAGCGCAGCCCGTGCACCGGGCAAGGAACGCAAGCGTTGGCCCAGCTGTTCCGGGCTTGAGCAAATAAACTGAGCAAGTGACATGAATCTGAATGCTTGGGCTGAATATTTGGTCTGAATAAACAAGGCGGCGGAGTCGGAAGCCATGGCTCGGCTACTCTCGGTAAACGTTGGACTTCCGCGCGACATCGCGTGGAAGGGTCGCATCGTCCACACGGGGATATGGAAGACTCCGGTGCAGGGCCGTTGCCGTGTTGGGCGGTTGAATCTGGACGGAGACGGGCAGGGCGATTTGGCCGGTCACGGCGGCGAGCAGCGTGCCGTCTTTGTTTATCAGATCGAATCGTACCGTTATTGGCAGGAACAGCTGAAGACGAGTTTCGTCCATGGGCAGTTCGGTGAAAACTTCACGATCGAAGGATTGCCGGATGATGCCGTCTGCATTGGCGACCGCTATCAAATCGGCAGTGCGCTGTTCGAGGTCACGCAACCGCGTGTCACCTGTTACGCGTCGGCATTCGGACAAACGAGCCACGCATGCCGGCATTGCTGACGTCGAGCGGGCGGCCGGGGTTCTATTTCCGCGTCCTGCAGGAAGGCGAGGTGGGCGCCGGCGATCCGATCGTGAAGGTGGGCGAAGCGAATGAGCGCATGACGGTCGCCGAGGTCAACGCACTTCTCTATTCGCCCGATCATCCGCGCGATCGCCTGGAACGCGCCTTGCGGATCGAGGCCCTTTCTCCCGGATGGTGCGCGTCCTTTGAGGCCTTACTTCAGAGCCGGACGACCGCCGTGGGACGCGGCAACGCCGGACTCGCACCGGCAACAGCCGCACATCCGGTGGCGCCGGGATTTCGACCGCTCCTTGTGACTGCGATCGATCACGAATCGGCGGACGTTCTCTCGCTCACGATGCAAAGCCTTGGCCGCCAGGCACTGCCAGCCGCGCTGCCGGGGCAGTATGTGGTCTTGCGCCTTCGACGAACAATGGGCGGCACGCCGTTTTTCCGCAGCTACTCGCTCTCGGGTCCGCCTTCGACGGAGCGCTACCGGATCAGCGTGAAAATCGAGCCGAACGGCGCAGCTGGCACCTATCTCAAGGACCATGTTCAAATCGGCGATATTCTCGACGTGAGTGCGCCGCGCGGAAGCTTCATTCTGCAATCCGGAGAGCGGCCAGTGATGCTGCTCAGCGCTGGAATTGGAGCAACGCCGGTTCTTGCCATGCTGCATGCGCTGGTGGTCACGAGCGCCGCGCGGGAGGTCCTATGGTTGTATGCGGCGCGAGACAGGCAGCATCATCCGTTTGCGCCTGAAGTCCGCCGCCTCATGCAGTCACTGACGCATGGCCGCAGCTATGTCTGTTACAGCAGGCCGGACGCGTCCGACAAAATGGGCGAGGATTTCGACGCGATCGGCCATCTGTCGCGATCGGTCTTCCACCAGGTCGGCATTCCGCGCGAGGCGGATGTCTATATCTGCGGGCCGACCCGCTTTCTGGCGGACATGAAAGAGGCGCTCGCCGCCATTGGCGTGGCACCGGAAAATATCCATGCCGAACTCTTCAACGGCAGCGAATCGCTGAGCCCAGGTGTCGTCGGCGCAACACCGCGCGCCGCGCATGTTCCTCAAGGCGATGCCGATACCGGCCCGCTAGTGTCCTTCGCGCGCAGCGGCATTGCCGCGCATTGGAAGCCGTCCTACCAGAGCATTTTGGAGCTGGCGGAAGCATGCGATGTTGCGGTGCGCTGGTCCTGCCGGACCGGCGTTTGCCACAACTGCGAAAGCGGTTTGGTTTCGGGGGCGATCGCCTACGGACCGGAGCCGCTCGAAATGCCCGCTGACGGCAATCTTCTCATATGCTGCTCGCAGCCGACGCGTGACATCGTTGTCGATCTATAGGTCCGCGTTCTAAGAGACCGCGTTGAGCGTCTTGCCGCGCTTCGCGGGGAGCGTGGGTCGTGGGGCATCTGTAAGGATGCCCGTCTTTCGGCGGGCTATGCCGCGCGTGATGACCTTCTTTGCATTTGAATCCGCCGCTTCATCGAAAGCATCGGCCGTCTTTGTTATCGCGCGAGATCGGCGATGGGGCTGAGATCGTGACCAGGATGGTAGTGCTGATAGCAGGTCACATAGATGCGATGCTTTTGATCGGCCGAGAGATGCAGGCGCTCCGACCAATAGTTTTGTTCAGCCTTTGAGAGGGCCCGCACATCATCGCAAGTGACACCGTGAAACGATTGCGCCGCGACCGGCATAAGACCCGAAAAAAGAAAGAGCACAGCGCTCCATTTCACAACCTTCATCCAGTATTTCCTCATTTGTTAGGGGGCATTGGCCGCAGCACTCAGGCTGGCACGGCGCAGTCGCGCTTAAAAGAAGCGAACCGAACGGTAGATGAACGGTGCGGCCAAAGGTAGGCAGGGATCGCAAGAAGTTGGGCTTAATCACGCTAATTAACACTAATGGTGCCGGGTGATCTCCATCTATTGCGCGTGAAAAAGTCGCAGGCGCTTCAAGCAACGGCTTTGAGTGTCTTGCTAAGCTTATCGACAATCTCGCCAATCTGATCTTCGCTGATGATGAGCGGCGGCATCAACACGATGGACTCGCCTGCGAGCCGGATGAGCAGGTCGCATTCGTTGAAGGCGCGATCCATTACTTCGTAAGACCGCTTGCCGGGTGCGTCGGGGCGCGAAGCGAGATCGATCGCCGCCGTCAAGCCGACATTGCGGATATCGACGACATTCGGCAGGCCTTTCAGCGAATGCACCGCATCGGCCCAAACTGATTCGAGCGATTTGGCGCGGGCGAAAAGATCTTCTTCGGCATAGAGATCGAGCGTCGCGAGACCCGCCGCGCAGGCAAGCGGATGGCCGGAATAGGTAAAGCCGTGGAAGAGCTCGACTGCATGTTCCGGGCCTTTCATGAAGGCATCATAAATGCCTTTACGGACGATGACGCCGCCCATCGGTACGGTTCCCGAAGTGACGCCCTTGGCAAAGGTGATCATGTCGGGGATGACGCCATAACGCTCGGCGGCGAAGGCATGGCCGAGACGGCCGAAGCCGCAGATCACTTCGTCGAAGATGAGCAGGATTCCATATTTGTCGCAGATGGTTCGGAGCTTCTGCAGATAGTTTTTCGGCGCCGGCAGCACGCCGGTCGAACCGGCCATCGGTTCGACAATGACGGCGGCGACGGTGGAGGCATCATGCAGTCCGACGAGCCGTTCGAGTTCGTCGGCGAGATGTGCGCCCCATTCCGGTTCGCCTTTGCTATAGGCCTGCTCGGCGCGGTTGTAGGTCGCCGGCAGATGATCGACGCCGGCGACAAGGCCGCCGAAAATCTTGCGGTTCGCCACCATGCCGCCGACGGCGGTTCCGCCGAAACAGGCGCCGTGGTAGCCGCGCTCGCGGCCGATGAGACGCTGGCGCGCGCCTTCGCCGCGGATATTGTGATAGCCGATGGCGATCTTCAGTGCGCTGTCGACCGCTTCCGAACCTGAATTGCCAAAGAACACATGATCGAGATCGCCGGGCGCCAGCGCCGCGATGCGCGAGGCAAGCGCAAAGGCTTTCGGATGGCTGAAATGAAAGGGCGGGGCGAAATCGAGCTCCGCTGCCTGTTCCTGGATTGCCGCGACGATCGGCGTGCGGCTGTGGCCGGCGTTCGAGCACCAAAGCCCCGATGTTGCGTCAAGAATCGCACGCCCATCCGCGGTGAAATAATGCATGTCCTTGGCGCGCACGACGAGGCGCGGATTCTGCTTGAAGGCGCGGTTCGCCGTGAAAGGCATCCAATAGGCATCGAGATCATTGGGGCGAGCAGCGGACATCGGGAACTCCGGTTGGGGCCGAGCGGACGGGGGACACGGCTGAGACGGATCGGTAGCCCGCCGACTTGTCCGGCTTATGTCACAATGTTAGGGGAAACTCCTCCTTCAAGAGCAAGAGAAGGTCCCGGCAGTGCTGAAGGATTTTGTTCTGGCGTGCCTGCATCATCTGGCCGCTTTCTCGCTCTTTGCGATCCTCGCCGTTGAAATTGCTCTCGTCCGGCCGGGGCTCGATGAATCGACAGTCCGCCGCCTTGCCCGGATCGATATGGCCTTTGGCATCGCTGCGGGTGCCGTTCTGGTCTTCGGTTTCGCCCGCGTGCTCTATGGCGTCAAAGGGCCGGCCTACTACATGGGCAATTGGGTATTTTGGACGAAGATCGGCATTTTCGCGCTGATCGGGTTGATTTCGGTTCACCCAACGTTGCGTTTCCTCGCTTGGCGGCGCCAGCTTGCCGCGGATCCCAAGGCGTTGCCGCCGGCGGATGAAGTCGCAAAGGTCAAGCGGCTGATCCATATAGAGGCGAGCCTTGCCCTGCTGCTGCCGATCCTCGGTGCCGCGATGGCGCGCGGCTACGGCCTGCCCGGATAGGTTTGCAGTTCACGATGCAATTGTCGCATTTCTCATCGAAGGTCGAGCCTTTAGCGCCGCGTCATTTGCACGGCCTCTCCGACATCGCGGCGGATTACGACGTCTGTCTCTGCGATGTCTGGGGCGTCATCCACAATGGCGTTACGCATTTTGCGAAAGCGATCGATGCCTTGCAGCGCTTCCGCGCCAAAGGCGGAACGGTGATCCTCATCACCAATGCGCCGCGTCCGAGCGCCAAGGTTATCGGCTTTCTCGACAAGCTCCGCGTGCCGCATGCGGCCTATGACGCCGTCGTCTCATCCGGCGACGTGACGGTCTCGCTGATCACCGAACGCGGCACAAAAAGCTTGATGCATCTCGGTCCCACCAACGACAGTGCGCTCTTTGAGGCCGCAGCAAGGGTCCTGGGCCATCCGCTGCATTTCGTGCCGCTTGATGCAGCGGATTACGTCGTCTGCACGGGGCTTCTTGATGATCGGACGGAAACGCCGGCCGATTATGCCAAGCCGCTCGCGCGGATGCGGCAGCGCAATCTCGATTTCATCTGCGCCAATCCGGATATCGTCGTCCAAGTCGGCGATAAGCTCATCTATTGCGCCGGTGCTTTGGCGGAGGCCTATGAGGCGCTCGGTGGCTATGTGATTCAGGCCGGCAAGCCTTACGCGCCGATCTATGTGCGCGCTTTGGAAAAGGCGGCACGGCTGCGTGGAAAAATTCTTGATTCGGCCCGCGTGCTGGCCATCGGCGACGCGATGCATACGGATATCAAAGGCGCGCAGCGCCAGTCGCTTGCGACGCTCTTCGTCACCTCCGGCATTCATCGCGCCGAATTGCATGCGGCCGAGGCGCCGTCCGAATTGGACGCCGCCGCTGTCCGGCAATTTTTCGAGGATACAGGATTTGCACCGATGGCAGCGATAACGGAGCTTGCCTGGTAGCGCTTTCGGCAACTTAAACGAGAGCGCGGCTTCTAGACATCTTGGCCGCGGTCAGGCGATGCGGCGGCCTTAAGCGGCGGCCGGCGCGAAAACAGCGTCGATCTTGCTCTTCAACGTGCCGGCGTTGAACGGCTTGACGATGTAATGATTAACGCCAGCCTTGCGCGCGGCGATGACATTGTCGGTCTTCGACTCGGCCGTTACCATGATGAACGGGATCTCGGCGCGCTCCTTGTCCTCGCGGATCTTCTGCAGGAGCTGAAAGCCGGTCATCGGCTCCATATTCCAATCGGAAATGATGAGGCCGTATTGCTTGTCCTTGATCTTGGCGAGCGCTTCTTCGCCGTTCGAAGCCGCGTCGACGTTATCAAATCCAAGTTGATTCAAGAGGTTACGGATAATCCGCACCATCGTCTGATAGTCATCGACGACGAGAATGGGGAGAGACGAGTCGACAATCATTTAAATCTCCAACCGCTTCCCTTTGGAAGCAGATGAGCGAACGAACCAAGACGCGAAACGCCCGCCGCCAAATCTGGCGCAAAGCGTCCCTTTTTGACCGCCGGATTTAAGACTAGTTTGGCTTGCTATTCAGTTAAGATCAGGCCGGATATACAATTGAAGCCGGTTTACGATTGTTGGTTAATCGGAAGGGCGGCGGAATGCCGACGGCTTCCAGCGGTTTGGCGGCGGCTCGCAAATGGCTAGCAAGCAACTGAAAGGCGCACGGCTTTTGCTTGTCCGCGATCCATACCATCAGGCGCGGATGGTGCGGCACCGGTCCGCTTGACGCAATTGCTGCGGCGCGGCAGTTTTCCCGCTCTTCGCGGGTTCGGCTTCTCAATCCGCTTTTTCGGCTGTGCCTGTTTTGACTGTTCCTGTCCTGCCCGTACCTTTCATTCTTGCCATTGATCCGGATCCGGTGCCGGAGCCACTGGCCGGCGCGGTCGTCGCGATCGGCAATTTCGATGGCGTCCATCGCGGTCACATCGCCGTCATCGAGCGCGCCAAGGCGCTGGCGCAAAAGCTCGGTAAGCGCTGCGCGGTGCTCACTTTCGAACCGCATCCGAGCGATTATTTTCTCGGGCCCAATACGATCTTCCGCCTGACTCCCTGCGAGACGAAGGCTGTAGCTTTGGAACGGCTCGGCATCGCCGGGATGGTCGTTCTTCGCTTCAATGCCGCGCTCGCGCAGTTGCCCGCGGCAGATTTTGTCACCGATATTTTGGTCAAGCGGCTGAAGGTTGCCGCGGTCGTTGCCGGCTATGATTTTCACTTCGGCAAGGGCCGCGCCGGTACGCCGGCGTTTCTCGTCGAAGCCGGAAAACGCGCCGGCTTCGCTGTGGAGATTGTCGAGAAGATCAATGCGGATGCGAGCGGCTCGATCGAGGCAGCCTCATCGACCGCGACGCGCGCCGCGCTCGAAGACGGCGATGTCGCACGCGCGGCGCATCTCCTCGGCCATCCTTATTTTGTTATCGGCGAAGTCATTCACGGCGATGAACGGGGCAGGACGATCGGCTTTCCGACGGCGAATTTGCGTCTCGATCCGAGCAGCCGATTGCGGCATGGCGTCTATGTTGTCGAAGTCCAGATCGATGGGAGGCGATACGGCGGCGTCGCCAATTATGGACGCCGGCCGACATTCGACAATGGCGCGCCTTTGCTCGAAGTCTTCGTCTTCGATTTTTCCGGCGATCTCTATGGCAAGACGATCGAAGTGGATTTTCTGGACTTCATTCGGGGCGAACAGAAATTCGCGTCACTCGACGAATTGAAACGCCAGATCAAAGCCGATGAAGCCTCGGCCCGTGCGATCTTGCAGAACGCCAGGTGATGCCGGCGCTGCCCGCTAGATCAGCTCGGTAGGCGATGGCGTCATGCGCGGGGCTTGAGCCGTGCATCCCGTCGCAAAGGATCACGATGCGCCGCGTTGATATCTGGATGGCTGGTTCGAGCCCCCGCCATGACAAAGAAAGTCAGTTCGGGAGCTTAGAGCATGTCCAGAAAAGTTGATCGACTTTTCCGGTGAGGCACATGCTCAAAAATTTTGAGTCGAGCCGATTTGTTCCGGTCAAATAGATCGCGAAGCGATTCCGTTAATCGGGATCGGCTCTAGCGAGCAGCGCCAGCGCTTTCGCGTGCGCCGCGTCGATGTCGCTGCGCCATTTGGCGATCACGTCGGCCGGTGTTTCTCGCCAATGGCCGAACTGCGCAAGAAATCCGGTATCGCGCGCCTGCGTCTCCGATATCGGCACGAAGGCGGCGAGCTGACGCGCCTCGCGCAAGATGCTTCGCGCATTGCCGTCTGGATTGGCGCCAAGCTTCTTTTCCGCCGCGTGAATCGCCTGCCAGAGCGCGACAAGCTTGTCATGCGGCACAGTGATGGCCGCATCGAAAAGCGCCGCATCGAGGTTGCGCCGCGCTTCCGCCAGTTCGGCATCGTAAGCGGCAAGGGAGGTGCGCGTGAACGGATCCACCGCGCCCGCCGCATAGGCATCAAGCCGCACCGGATAACGATCGACGCTCGGCAGCAGCTTTTGTCCGTCTTGCGAGAGGAGGAAGGCGATGAAATTTTGCGCCGCCTGCGGATGCGGCGCATTGGCGAGCTGCGCAACATAGGCCGGCAGGAAAGCCGTCTTCTGCGGATAGGCGAAAGCGATCGCCTTGCCTTTCGCCGCGGCAGCGAACGCGTGAAAGTCAATCGTCAGGATCAGCGCTGCCTGGCCCGATTCGAGCGCGCTGAGATTAGGTGGATTATTGGTCAGTATCGCATTGCCGGACATCTCGGAGACGAGCGCCCAGCCTTTGTCCCAGCCTTCGCCTTGAAGAATGATTTCGTAAAGGGTCGAAGCGAAGCCGACATGCGGTGTGGGCATAATGACTGTGCCGGGAAGATCGGGCTTTGCGGCATCGTCCCAACTGTCCGGCGGCGCCCTGTCTTTCCATAAGGCTTTGGGATTATAGGCCAGCCCGTAGCCTGCGAGTTCGAAGGCTTCATAGCGTCCGTTCGCGTCGGAGATCGGCGTCGCACCGAGCTTGCCCGGCAATAGGCTGCGATCGACTTTGAGCGGCGTGAAGGCGTTCTTTTGCGCGAGATGCACAAAATTGCCGGAGGCGGCCCAATAGACATCGGCACCGCCATGATCGGGCGCTGCGAGGAACGTCAAGGCGTCGCGGCCGGATTTGTGCAGCATCGTCACCGTGACATCTGGATACTTGGCTTCGAAAGCTTTTTCGAAGGTCTGCACGACCGCATCGGGATAGCCGGTGACGACCGTGAGGCTGTCCTTCGCCTGCGCAGATGCGTCCAGAGAACCGAAGCCCGAAGCAATAAGGAGCGCGAGCGCGCTGGCGCAAATGCGGCGATATTTGGCGAATTCACGAGCAAACCGGAATGTCATGAGGGGGGCCAGACAGAGCGATATTGATTTCAATATAGCTCGCCCCGCGAATCCGGCCAGCACAAGCGATAGAAAATCGTGTGGCGAGCAGGGAATGATTGGAAGAAACCGCCGCCCGGCGCGACCCTCATTTGAGGGGAATCGGTTCCTGAATGATTTTCGTGAGACCACGCTGATTGAGCGCGGTTTTAAGCGCGACGCTCGGCTCCGTGCCACTGGTGAAAAGCGCCGCATGCGGGCCTTCTGCGGGTGTCGCGCCGAGCTGATGCGGCAAGCCGAGATCTTCGCTCAGCACATGATCGACGCGCCGCGCAATGGCTTCTGCCGGATCGATCCATTCGACTGGCCATAAAGCCAGGCGCGCAAAACTGTCCAGAAGCAAAGGGTAATGCGTGCAGGCGAGCACGATGCAGTCGGTTTTCTTTCCGTCTTTCATCACGAAGCAGGGTGCGATCTCGGCGGTGATCGCATCATCATCGACTGCTTCGCCTTTCATGTAGGCTTCGGCGAGCGCCGCGAGTTGCGTCGATCCGACCAGCGTCACATCGCAATGCGCCGCGTAATTGCGCACGAGATCATGCGTATAGTCGCGCGTCACCGTACCTGGCGTCGCCAGAACGGAGATCATCTGCGAATGCGAGGCGCTTGCCGCGGGCTTGATCGCCGGAACCGTGCCGACGAAGGGAATCTCCGGATAAGCCGCGCGCAGATGCGGCAGCACCAGTGTCGAAGCCGTGTTGCAAGCAATGACTGCAATGTCGGGCGCGAAATCGGCGACAAGCCGTTGCATGACTTTGTTGACGCGCGCGACGACTGCCTCTTCGCTCAGCCGTCCGTAGGGAAAGCCAGCGTCATCCGCGACGAAGAGATAATGCGCGTCATTGCGCAGCCGCATGATTTCGGCGAGCACGGTCAAGCCGCCGACGCCGGAATCGAAGACGAGGATTTTAGGCTCTGCCGGCATCACATCCTTATGCGATTCATCAGCGGTGCCGCTTTGCGGCACGCAGCAAGCGAGATCATTTTTGCCACAATTGGAGTCGGCGACAGGGGCATCGTCCAAAGATCCGGCCATACGACAACCTTTTATAGGGGAAATCTGCGCTGATGTTGCCGGCGCGAATTGTCATAGACTGTTCATAGCTGGAGATCGACAAAAAGCTGCACAATCGGCCAAATGTCTGAATTAGGTCAGCATCTCTCACCCTAGCGCAATTGTGATGGCGGAGTGACGGCCATACTCACATTTCCGATTGGGGAAAGCCTAAAACGCCCTCCGGCTGCGATTGCTTTTGTGCCTTTCAATGTTAGCTTCCGGCCGGCGCGCGCGGGCTCGCGCGTGACGCATCTTCGTTCATTGGGAGGGTGGGAATGATTTGCAAAATGTTTTTGAGCCTGGCGTTCGCCTTCGGTCTGTCGACCGCGGCCTTTGCCGGCGTGATGATGGCGCCGGTGGGCGAGAGCAGCCCGGCGATCACGCGCGTTGCTGAAGGCTGTGGCCCGGGTTTCTGGCGCGGTCCGCATGGCGCCTGCCACCCGATGCCGCATAACCGCGCCTGCCCGCGCGGCTACCACCTCGGCCCGCATGGCCAACGTTGCTGGCCGAACTGATCGGTGCACTCTGATTTCGCGCTTATCGAGCGAGGCCCCAGGTCTCGCTTTTTATTTGCCTCGCTTTTTGTTTATGCCTGCGGTCGTGCAAGGCGCGAAACAAAATTGAGCTTTTTCCAGCTTCGCGCGTTGGGCGGGGATGAGCGAAGCGACGATCGAGGCGAAACAGATCCCGGGTGCAGAGGGCGGGCGCCAAACCGGGCGCATTATCGAAACCAAAGTGCCGGCGCGCCTCGATCGTCTGCCCTTTGGCAGTTTTCATCTTCGTGTCATCATCGCGCTCGGCATCACCTGGATTCTGGATGGGCTCGAAGTCACACTCGCCGGCGCTTTGGCCGGTGCGTTCGTCGCGAGTCCGGTGCTGCGTTTCTCCGATTGGGATGTCGGGCTCGCATCGAGCCTCTATCTTGCCGGTGCGGTTTTCGGCGCGCTGCTCTTCGGCTGGCTAACCGATCGCTGGGGCCGCAAAAAACTCTTTTTCATCACGCTCGGCGTCTATTCGATTGCGACCGCCGCGACGGCATTCAGCGTCGGCCTCGTCAGCTTCTGCCTCTGCCGCTTCGTGACCGGTGCCGGCATCGGCGGCGAATATAGCGCGATCAATTCGACGATTCAGGAATTCACGCCGGCGCGGCTGCGCGGCCGCATCGACATCATCATCAATGGCACGTTCTGGATCGGCGGCGCGATCGGCGCCGCGGCTTCCATCGTGCTGTTGAAGCCGGGATTGTTCCCCGTCGACATGGGCTGGCGCGTTGCCTTTTTCATCGGTGCGCTCTTGGGCCTCGTTATCCTCGGTCTGCGCAGTTTCGTGCCGGAGAGCCCGCGTTGGCTGGCGATTCACGGCCATGAAGACAAGGCCGAAGCAATCGTCGGCGACATCGAAAACGAATTGCGCGAGAGCGGCAAAGAGGTCTCCGACGCCAGCGACATCAAGCCTTTCAGAGTCAAATCGCGCGATCATACGCCGCTGTCGCACGTCTTTACGGCACTCTTCGTCACTTATCGGACGCGTACGCTCGTCGGCCTGACGCTGATGGCGGCACAAGCATTCTTCTACAACGCGATCTTCTTCACCTATGGCCTCGTCCTGACGAATTTTTACAACGTGCCGCATCAACAGGTCGGCTGGTACATCTTTCCCTTTGCCATCGGAAATGTCTTTGGCCCGCTGCTGCTGGGGCCGCTCTTCGACAAGATCGGCCGCAAGAAAATGATCGCCGCGACCTATGCGGCGTCCGGCATTCTGCTCGCGATCTCGGGCGTACTCTTCCTCGCCAAACTGGACGATGCGACCGGCCAGACGATGACGTGGATAGTCGTCTTCTTCTTCGCCTCCGCCGCGGCGAGCGCCGCCTATCTGACGGTGAGCGAAGTGTTTCCGGTCGAGATCCGCGCGCTGGCGATCGCCGCTTTCTATGCGTTCGGCACCGCGATCGGCGGCGTGGCTGCGCCGGCGATTTTCGGCGCGTTGATCGCCACCAAGACGCGCGAAAATGTCTTCATCGGCTATCTTTTGGGGGCAGGGCTGATGGTCCTTGCTGCCATCGTTGCGGCGCTGTTCGGCGTCGCGGCGGAAGGCAAATCGCTGGAGGCCGTCGCGACGCCGCTCTCGCACGCCGGAGACGAATGATTCGCCATCTTGGCCCACAGAGAGGCCGAAGGTCAGGGCTGCTCAGTCGGATCGGCGCGGTCTTCCTCGGCCTCTTTCGCCTCGCGCAGGCGTTTCTCCTTCGATGTCTCGGCGCGCGGGCCTTCGACGAGCCGCACGATCATGCCCCAGAAGGTGCGGACATCCTGCTCGGTCATCTGCATGCGGTGAAACATATTGCGCAAATTGCGCTGCATCACCGGCTTCTTGCCGATCGGCCGAAAGAAGCCGGAGCGCTCCAATTCGCCTTCGAAAAATTCGAAGAAGGAGAGCATCGACTGCCGCGAGGCCGCGGGCGAGCGTTCGACCGGCAGGAAGGGTTTGACGTCGCCCGTATTCGCCTTCAGCCATTCATAGCCGACGAGCAGAACCGCCTGGGCGAGATTGAGCGAGGCATAGGCGGGATTGACCGGAAAGGTGATGATCATATCGGTGAGCGCGATATCGTCATTGTCGAGGCCGGTGCGCTCGGGTCCGAAGAGAATGCCGTGTTTTTCGCCGGCCTTGATCCGCGCGGCGGCCGCCGGCATCGCCTCGGCAGGTGTCAGGATCGGCTTGAATTGACCGCGTTCGCGCGCGGTCGTCGCATAGACGCAGTTCAAATCGGCAACCGCCGCTTCGACGGTGTCGTAGAGCTTGGCTTTTTCGAGAAGATGCACGGCGCCTGCCGCGGCGGCGTAAGCGCCTTTTTTTAAAGCGCCGGTGCGCGGCCAGCCTTCGCGCGGATTGACGAGGCGCAGATCCGAGAGGCCGAAATTGGCCATGGCCCGCGCGCACATGCCGATGTTCACCGCGAGCTGCGGGCGCACCAGAATGACGGCAGGGCCGCCTTCGAGGCTATCGATCGTGTGATTGGTGCCAGCGCCGGTCATGCGGAGACTGTCATTTCACCGGTTGCGACGGATCGCGCGCGCTCTGGCGCCCGCGCAAGGCGGCGGAGAATTGGAAGAAATCGACGATGACTTCGGCAAGCCGGTGGGAAGCCGGCGTGAGCTTGCTTTTGCGGCGCAAGACATATTCGAAATCAGGCAGTTTCGGCAGGCCCTCTGTTTCGGGAAGCGCGACGATCCCTTTCGGCAGAGCGCCGGTCGGGAAGACGCCAATCGCAAGCCCCGCTTCGACGGATGCGACGATGCCGGCGGATCCGGCGCTTTGCACATTCAGCGTCCACGGCCGTCCGGCCTTGTCGAGCTCTTCAAGCGCAAGACGGCGCCAGCCGCAATGCGGCGGGAAGACCGCAAGCGGGATCGGCATCGAGCGATCGAGTCGCGCCTGCGACGCGGCAGCCCAGACGCGGCCGTCGCGGCGCAGAACAGTTCCGTCACCGTCGCCGATCTCGCGGTTGACGATGGCGAGATCGAGTTCGCCTTTGTCGAAGAGGGCGGCAATGTCGGGACCGATCCCGAGTTCGATCGCGATTCGCACTTTCGGGTAGCGCTGGAGAAACTGGCCGATGAGCGAGGAGAGCGTCTGCGGATCGAAATATTCCGGTGCGCCGAGGCGCACGAGCCCGGTCGCCTGGCGACGGTTGAGCTGGCTCTCGGCTTCGGCGCTCAGACTCAGAATCCGGCGCGCATAGGAGAGGAGGATCTCGCCATCGGCAGTGAGCTGCACCTGCCGCGCATTGCGTTCGAACAGGCGGCAGCCGATCCGGTCCTCCAGTCGTTTGACATGCAGGCTGACGGCGGACTGGGTCAGATTGACCGCGCGTGCGGCCTTGGTGAAGCTTTGATGGTCGCAAATGGCGACGAAGCTGCGGAGCTGGACGATATCGTAGAGCATGGGCGGACTCTGAGTTTGCCGGGCCATCCTTCTCCTTTCGCGCCGAACTGGCAAATCTGCGCGATGCATAACCAGCGCTGATCGCGACGATCAGACATCCTCACCGCTGTCGCGCGGCGATGCGGCTACACTGGGCATCTCGCCAAATGGAGGCGCCAAGTGAGGCGCCGGCTGCAGGCGTATTGCGGAGGACAATCATGATCAAGACGATCGGAGGAAGCGTCATTTTAGGGCTCGGCATTCTCGCTGCGGGTCTCGCCACAAATTTCGTGGCTCCGGCCTTTGCCGGTTCGCCCGATGCCGATCTGCTGCGCGACGAGACTGTGGCCAAAGTGCCGTCGAATTGGCAGGTGCATGTTTCGACACGCCAGAACGCGCTTATCGTCTTCCTGATGCCGCCCTATCAGGAGGCTTTCGATCTCTGGTACGCACCGGAAAAGCTGCGCGCCAAAATGTTGGCGCTTTGTCCGGCGGCCGGCGATGCGATCTGGCGGCATCTGCCACCCGGCCAGACGGTTGCGATCGAACCGACGGTCGGCGGCAAGTCGGCCGAGGCCATGCGGCTGACCTGCCCGCGCAGCGCGCCGCCGGCCTGATCTTTTGAAGGGCATCCAAGAAGGCTTTGGAGCGATGGCCTCTGCCAAAGGGTGGCGCTTTGCCGAGGGAAGAGCGGGTGCTATAGGGGCGCCCGGTCGTTCTCTGCCAAAGGTCGCAGCCCATGGAAAAGATCAAGGTCGCAAATCCCGTCGTAGAACTCGATGGCGACGAGATGACCCGGATCATTTGGCATTATATCCGCGACAAGCTCGTCCACCCCTATCTCGATATCCATCTCGATTATTACGACCTCTCCGTCGAGAATCGCGATGCGACCAGCGACCAGGTCACGGTCGATGCGGCGAATGCCATCAAGAAATATGGCGTCGGTGTGAAATGCGCGACGATCACGCCGGATGAGGCGCGCGTCGAGGAATTCAAGCTCAAGGAGATGTGGAAGTCGCCGAACGGCACGATCCGCAACATTCTGGGCGGCGTGATCTTCCGCGAGCCGATCATCTGCAAAAATGTGCCGCGCCTCGTGCCCGGCTGGACGAGGCCCATCGTCGTCGGCCGCCATGCCTTCGGCGATCAGTATCGGGCGACCGATTTCAAAGTCCCAGGCAAGGGCCGGCTCAGCATCAAATTCGAGGGCGACGACGGCAAGGTCATCGAGAAGGAAGTCTTCAGCTTCCCCGGCGCTGGCGTCTCGCTCGCCATGTACAATCTCGACGATTCGATCCGGGATTTTGCCCGCGCCTCGATGAATTACGGGCTGATTCGCAACTACCCCGTCTATCTTTCGACCAAGAACACCATCCTCAAGGCCTATGACGGCCGCTTCAAGGACCTCTTCCAGGAGGTCTTTGAGAAAGAGTTTAAGGATAAATTCGCCGCTGCCGGCCTTACCTATGAGCACCGGCTGATCGACGACATGGTGGCCTCCTCGCTCAAATGGTCGGGCGGCTATGTCTGGGCCTGCAAGAACTATGATGGCGACGTTCAGTCGGACACGGTCGCCCAAGGCTTCGGCTCGCTTGGCCTGATGACCTCGGTGCTGATGACGCCGGACGGCCAGACCGTCGAGGCGGAGGCCGCGCACGGCACCGTCACGCGGCA
>CAZXXA010000002.1:0-176185 GCA_964644615.1 uncultured Methylovirgula sp.
TGGCGCCCGCACGCAGCCGCTTTTTCATATGCGAACCGAAGACCGGATGCGCATCGGTCGGATTGGCGCCGATGACGAGGATCACGTCGGAATCTTCGACCGAGTCGAAGTCCTGCGTGCCGGCCGAGGTGCCATAGGTCGTGCTCAGGCCATAGCCGGTGGGCGAATGGCAGACGCGCGCGCAGGTATCGACATTGTTGTTGCGGAAGGCGGCGCGGATGAGCTTCTGCACCAGATAGGTTTCTTCATTGGTGCAGCGCGAGGAGGTTATGCCGCCGACCGAGTCCTTGCCGTATTTAGCCTGGATGCGCTTGAATTCGGAGGCCGCGTAATTGATCGCCTCTTCCCAAGAGACTTCGCGCCACGGGTCGGAAATCTTCGAGCGGATCATCGGCTTCAGGACGCGCTCTTTGTGATTTGCGTAACCCCAGGCGAAGCGGCCTTTGATGCAGGAATGGCCGTGGTTCGCCTTGCCGTCCTTATACGGCACCATGCGGACGAGTTCGTCGCCGCGCATCTCGGCTTTGAAGGTGCAGCCGACGCCGCAATAGGCGCAGGTCGTCACCGCCGAATGTTCCGGCTGGCCGATTTCGAGAACGTTCTTTTCGATGAGCGTCGCGGTCGGGCAGGCCTGGACGCAGGCGCCGCAAGAGACGCATTCCGAATCCATGAAGGGCTGGTTCTGGCCGGCCGAGATGCGGCTGTCGAAGCCGCGGCCATCAACCGTCAGCGCGAAGGTGCCTTGCACTTCCTCGCAGGCGCGGACGCAGCGGTTGCAGACGATGCACTTCGCCGGATCGTAGGCGAAATAGGGGTTCGACAGGTCTTTCTTATTGTCGAGATGGTTCTCGCCCTCGTAGCCGTAGCGGACTTCGCGAAGGCCGACAGCGCCGGCCTGCGTCTGTAGTTCGCAATTGCCATTCGCCGCGCAGGTCAGGCAGTCGAGCGGATGGTCGGAGATGTAGAGCTCCATCACACCCTTGCGAAGCTGCTTCAGCCGCGAGGTCTGAGTCTTCACCACCATGCCCGGCGCGACCGGCGTCGTGCACGAGGCCGGCGTTCCGTTACGGCCTTCGATCTCGACGAGACAGAGACGGCAGGAGCCGAAAGAGTCCAGCATGTCCGTCGCGCAGAGCTTCGGAATTTCCGTGCCCATTTCCATCGCCGCGCGCATGATCGACGTGCCGGCCGGCACAGTCACTTGCGAGCCATCGATGGTCAGCGTGACAGACTGCTCCGACTTTGAAGCAGGCGTACCATAATCGATTTCATGGATCAGAGACATGACCAATCCTCATTCGGCCGCGACCGCGGTCTGCGGCCGGAAATCTTCGGGGAAATGGCGAAGTGCGCTCAACACAGGATAAGGCGCAAAACCGCCGAGTGCACAAAGTGAACCGAACTTCATTGTCTGACAGAGATCTTCGATGAGAGTCAGATTGGCGCTGACATTTTCGCCTCTCATGATCTTTTCGATCGTCTCTTGCCCGCGCGTCGAACCGATGCGGCAGGGCGTGCACTTGCCGCAGCTTTCGATCGCGCAGAATTCCATCGCAAACCGCGCCATATCCGCCATATCGACCGTGTCGTCGAAAATGACGAGGCCGCCGTGGCCGATGAGGCCGTCTTTCGCCGCAAAGGCTTCGTAGTCGAAGGGCGTGTCGAAGAGTTCGCGTGGGAAATAGGCACCGAGCGGGCCGCCGCACTGCACCGCGCGCACCGGGCGGCCGGAGCGCGTGCCGCCGCCGATGTCCTCAACGATCTCGCCAAGCGTCAGGCCGAAGGCCGTCTCATAAAGCCCGCCATATTTGATATTGCCGGCGATCTGCAACGGCATCGTGCCGCGCGAACGGCCCATGCCAAAAGCCGCATAGGCGGCACCGCCTTCGCTCAAAATGAAAGGCGTCGCCGCAAAGGAGAGCACATTGTTCACGACGGTCGGCTTCTGGAAGAGGCCCTTATGCGCGGGCAGCGGCGGCTTGGCGCGAACGATGCCGCGCTTGCCTTCCAGGCTGTCGAGCAGGGCGGTTTCCTCGCCGCAGACATAGGCGCCGGCGCCCATACGGAGCTCGATATCGAAGCTATGGTTCGAGCCCTGGATGTTCTTGCCGAGCCATCCGGCCGAACGCGCGTGCCGCAGGGCCTCGTCGAAGGCCCGGGCGCCGTGCGGATATTCGGAGCGGCAATAGACATAGCCTTTCGTTGCGCCGATCGCGAGCGCGCAAATGGCCATGCCCTCGATGAGCATATAGGGGTCGCCTTCGAGCACCATGCGGTCGGCGAAGGTGCCGCTATCGCCTTCGTCGCAATTGCAGACCACATATTTGCGGTCGTCGACGCAATCGGCGACGGTCTTCCATTTGATGCCGGTCGGGAAGCCAGCGCCGCCGCGGCCGCGCAGACCCGACTGGGTCACTTCCTGAAGGATCGCCGCGGGGCCGATTTCGATGGCCTTCTTCAGGCCTTTCCAGCCGCCATGCGCTTCATAATCTTCGATCGAGACAGGATCGGTGATGCCGCAACGGACGAAGGTGAGGCGTGTCTGCTTGGCGAGATAGGGATGGTCTTCCGGCTTGCCGATGCGCAGCGGATGCGCGCCGCCGGTCAGAAATCCGGCATCGAAAAGCGAAATGACATCGGCAGGAGAGACGGGACCATAGCCGATACGGCCGGCCGGGGTCTCGACTTCGATCAGCGGCTCGAGAAAGAACATGCCGCGCGAGCCGTTGCGGACGATGGTGACATCCGCGCCGCGTGCGGCGGCAAGCTGCGCAATCTTCTTGGCAATGCGGTCGGCGCCGAGCGCCAGCGCGACCACATCGCGTGGAACGAAAACCTTCGTCATGCCCCCTCGACCTCCTCGATCGCCTTGGCGAGTTTGTCTTTATCGAAATGGCCGATCGGCAGATCATCGAGAAGCGCGGACGGTCCAGTGGCGCAAAGGCCCAGGCAATAGACAGGTTCGACCGTGATCTGGCCGTCCTTGGTCGTCCCGTGCCAAGTGCAGCCCAGTTCAGCCAGCGCGGTTTTGGCGATCGCTTCGCTGCCGACGCTTTGACAGGCTTCGGCGCGGCAGATCTTCAGCGTGTGCTTGCCTGCCGGCGCGCGGCGGAAATCGTGATAGAAGGTGAGGACGCCGTGCACCTCGGCGCGGGTCACATTGAGCGCTTCGGCGATAAGCGGGACGGCCTTGTCGTCCACATAGCCGAGCTCTTCATTCAGGGCATGCAGGATCGGGAGCATTGGGCCTTCGAGGCCGAGATGCTCGGCGATAATCAGGCGCGCACGATCTTCATCGAAGACAGGCGTCTCGGGCATGTTTCCACCATACCTTTTTGGCTTCGCGACTATTGATGCCTCGCGAATTCACCGGTCCCGCGGATTCGGTCTTCGGCTTCGCCGATCGAAACGCGGTTACGGACTCAAGCTCGGCGGTTTATCTGCGGCATTGGTATGCCATCCTTTATAGAAGAAAGCTTTAAACCTCCTTTGCGGGAGATCAATAAAGCCTTCCCGTCGCGTGATCGGGCTTTTTTATAAATGATCAAAGTTCAATAGGGTTTTGCGTCGCACCATATCCCTTGGCTTCATTGAAAAGAGCGCCCGCCAAAGGCGCCATGGGCTCGCGGTAGGGAACGACCAGGCCGATCTGGTGGGCGACGATCGGATCGACAATGGGGATGGACTTGATCGGCTCGATCAACCCCAGCGTCTCAACAAGCTTTTCCGAGAGAATGCTGGCCCAGCGCCCGGTTCGTACATGGGCAAAGAGGGCGATCACGGAGTTTGATTCGAGCGTCGGCACGGCCTCGCTGCCGGTGCCGGTCAACAGCTGATCGATGATTCGCCGGTTCTGCATGTCGGGTGTCAGCAGACAGAGCGGAATGCGTCCGACTTCGGCCCAGCTGATGCTGTCACGGTCGGCGTAGGGGCTGTCGGCGAATGTGACGAGTTTATATCTTTCGATATAGAGCGGCAGCGTCCGCACATTGCCGAGCGGCTCATTATCCAGATAGGTGATGCCCGCATCGATCTCGAGATTGTCGAGTGCATTCAAAATATCGATCGACGTCATCGACAGAATGCTGAAGCTGACATTGGGATGTTTGGCGCGGAACGGCGTGGTCAGCGAAGCGACCATGCTGAGCGCCGTCGGGATGACGGCGATGCGTAGGTGGCCGATCAGCCCGCTCTTCAGCGTCCGCACATCCTGACGCATGGCGCGGGCATCGCTGACGATTCGCTTGGCCCAATCGAGGACGCGTTCGCCTTCCGCTGTCAGCCCGTGAAAGCGCGAGCTGCGATTGATCAGCAGCACGCCGAGGCTATCTTCCAGTTGTTTGATCGCCGCCGACAGCGTCGGCTGCGTGACGCCACAGCTCTCAGCGGCGCGGCTGAAACTTTGTTCGCGCGCGACAGCGATGAAGAATTCCAGTTTGTCGATCACGGATGCCTTTGTGCCGAGCCCGGCGTTAAGTTCGTCCTAATCATCCAAGCTTGCGCAGTTATGCGCTGGCTGCAAGCGACAATGCCGCTTCGCCATCCGTCCTTGTCGAAATGCGCGGATGAATCAGGATTGCCTTTAGCCGTGCGCGCACGAATCATGGATGTCGCCGGCAGGGATGCTGCGTCGCAAAAGTACGTCGCGACATCTAAGATAAGATCAGCCGCATCGTTGTGCCAGCCGCGCATAGAAGGCGGTGTAGGGCCCCGCGAGGGGATGTGCGTTGGCTATTGCGAGACGCGCCCGGGCATCGGGCGAACCGCTCTCTGCGGCCGCGACCGCGGTCTTATGCAGCTGCGCAAACGCGGAGAACTCGGCGCTCACGTCCTTCGCCGCGGCATGCAGCGCGTAGATCTCGCTCGCGGCACTTTTGCCTTTGAGATCAATCCGGCCGAGCGGCAAGAAGACGAAGTCCGGCGCCGCCTTCACGATGCTCGCCGATACGAGAATCGGCACCTGCAGCTCCTTGGTCGCAGACTCGAGCCGCGCCGCGACATTCACCGGGTCGCCGACGATCGAATAGTCGAAGCGCTGTTCGGCGCCCATATTGCCGACAAAGACCTCGCCGAGATTGAGACCGATGCCAATCGCAACCAGCTCGTAATCCTCGCCGCGCAGGTCCGCGGCCTGTGCGCCTTCGGCGTTGAGTTTCGCAATTGCTTTGTGCATGGCAAGCGCCGCACGGCATGCACGCGCCGCATGTTGCGGCACATCAAGCGGCGCATTCCAAAAAGCCATGAGGCCGTCGCCAATATATTTGTCGATCGTGCCAGCCTCATCGAGTACTGCTTCCGTCAGCGGCGTGTGCACCTCATTGAGGAAAGCGACGACGGCCGCGGCATCGAGACCTTCGCAGCGGCGGGTGAAGTTGCGGATGTCGGAAAAGAGAATGGTGACCTCGCGCGCTTCGCCGCCGAGGGTGAGCTTCGACGGATCATCCGCCAGCCGTTCGACGAGAGCGGGTGCCAGATAGCGGGAGAAGGCTTTGCGGACGAACTGGCGTTGCCGCTCGCTGCGACGGAAGACGGCAATCGTCATCACCGCATAGGCGAAGATCCAGGTTACACCCGGCATCAGTGGATCGAACAGAAGCTGCATTTTGGCGAAGGCGAAGACATGCGTTGCGGCGAGGAAAACCAGAAGGCATAAAAGCGCGACTGCGCCGACGACCGGCTTGGCGATGCGGGCGAGTGCCGCTGCCAGAACGCCGCCCGCGACCAGCAGCAGGGCTTCGAGTCCGAGCGCATAATCCGGCCGCGCCAGAAAGGCGCCAGCGATGATCTGCTCCAGCACTTCGGCATGCGCATCGACACCTGGGATTGCCGCTTCGAGCGGGCTCGAGCGCAGATCGCTCAAAGCCGCCGCGCTGGTGCCGATCAATAAGATCCGGCCCTCGACCTCGCTTCTCGGCACGTCATCGGCAAACACCTGCCAGGCCGGAATATGCCGTGTTGCTTGGCTGCCGGCGTAGCGCACGCGCACCATGCCGTCGCTCTCGGTCGGAATTTCAAAGGCGCCGATTTTCACCGCGACCACACCGGTCGGCCGCCCAAAAGCGCTGGCGCCCGATGCATTGGAGGATTTGATCACGATCGTATCGGCATGCTGGGCGAGGCGGAGCGCTTCGGTATCGAGGCCTGGCACGAGCTGCGCGTCGTCGCCGGAGCCAAGCGCGAGGACAAGCGGCACTTTGCGCACGATGAGATCGCTGTCTGGCGCCCAATTGATGCTGCCGAGGCCTGCCGCGGCCTCGCGAAGCTCCGGAAGCGGCAGGATGGCGCTGCGAAAATGGCGGATGAATTGGCGCGGATCATCGCCTGCCGTGACGAAGCCGGCTTTGACCGGCACGCTTTCCTTCGTCTCGCCATTGGTCAGTGCGAAGGGAAGCGCCGTCGGCACTTTCATGATCGCCTGAGCGAAATTTTTCGTGCCGGAGATGCCATGTGCGGCAAGCGCGCTGATCAGCGCGTCGCGTTCAGGCAGTTTGGGCAGTTCGGAAAGAAGGTCGGCCGGTGCGAGCCGGTCGCGTTCGGCAAAGAGCACATCAAACGCGATGGCGGCGGCGCCTAGTCCCGCAAGCCGGTCGGTGAGATCGGCAAGCTGCTGATGCGACCACGGCCATTGGCCGATCTTGGCAAGCGACGCATCGTCGATGTCGATCACCCGGACAGGTGCTTCCGGATCATAGGCACGCGGCGCGGCGCGCTGATCGTAATCGAAGATGAGATTGCGCAGCCGCTCGACACTCGGCGGGCTCCAGAGGCAGAGCATAAGTCCGATCGCCGTCGGCGCGATCCACAGCAGCAAGCGGCCGGCAAAGGCCGCGACCCGTTGCGCCGGGGCGGCGAAAGTCCTTGCCGTTTCGTGCGGGGCTTCCGCTGCCTTCTTGTCGCCGAACGCCATGGACGTGCTTCAAATCACCAAACTATATCGCGGGTTGTCCCAGCTTATCCGGGGCGACCGGCACTCGCCAAACAATGCCCGCCGGAAACCGCATCGGCCCAACAGTTTAGGCGAATAATATAAGAATAATATAAGCGGCTGTTCCGACGCGATGGCCCAAGTGCTCGCCGTTTGTTGATCTCTCTATACGGCATTGGTGCAAGATAAAAGCGCCATCGAGACTGTCTTGATCGGTTAAAACGATCGTTCTTCACAAAAGAGTAAAAAACCAAGGTTAGAGGAAGTGTAGCTACGGTGAAGGTAAGCTCAGGCGAGAGGATTGTGCAATGTCTACGGAAGCGACTGACGCTCATGAGCACCACGAGCATGGCCATCACGAGCATCATAATTCCGGCAAGGAAGTGAACGGCACGTCGCCGGCGGTCGCCGACGGCGCGGTCGAGGCGAACGGAGAGTCGAACAACGACGTTGCGGCGAAAGTCGCCATCGCGGGCGTGATCGGTGTCGGTGCGGCTCTGATCGAAGTTTCGCTCATTCCCGGCATTCTGGTCGGCGCCGCCGCGGTCCTCGCGCCGAAATATCTGGCCGGTATTCGCGACCGCATGCGGCCGCTGCTGAAGCATACCATCCGCGGAGTCTATCGCGCGACAGAAAAGACCCGCGAGGCACTCGCCGAGGCGCAGGAGCAAGTGCAGGACATCATGGCGGAAGCGCGCCACGACGATCGTGAAGCGGCTAGCGCCAAGAACGGCGCCGCGAGCGCGACTACGCATTAAGGCCGATGCATCGAGCGGATGATCAGGCGATGAGCCGCGCCAAACATCACGCGAAGATCGCCCATCACGTGCCTGGGCGTATGCGTGTCAAAGTGCCGAATGCGAAGGGCAATGACGAGCTGCTCGCCGAAATTCGGCAGACGCTCGTCGGCGTGCCGGGCATCCACAATGTCGAGATGAATGGCGCGACCGGCAGCGTCACGATCCATTATTGCCCTGACACGCATCCCGAGCTGCACGCCAGCATCGATCGGCACCAGGAAGTGTTCGCAGTCGCAGCGGAGCGTCGGCCGCCGTCCACCAAGCTCGATGAGATGACCCATCTCATCCAAGAGGAGGCGGAGTTTCTTGCCGAGCATTCGCATACAGCGCGTCTCGTCGTCGACTTCTGCTCCAGTCTCGACAAGAAAATAAAGCAGGTGACCAACAATTCGGTCGATCTTAAAGTCCTTGTCCCTCTCGGCCTCGCTGCCGTTATGTTCGTTGAGATCGGCGCGACGGCGGCGACGCCCGTCTGGGTGACGATCGGTCTCTTCTCGCTCAATCATTTCGTTGAGCTCCAGGCCCATCAGGCGCGTCGCGGCAAAGCGGCGGTGAACGGAAGTGCAAACGAAAACGCGGCAGCGGCCGGAACGCCCGCGGCTGGGGGCGCACCTTTGGCCGAGCCCACACAAGCGCGGGCCTGATGGAACTTGCAATCCGTCATTTTATCCCGGGCCGTGTACGCCTCCACATGCCGGTGCTTTATTTCGAGTCGCATATCATCGACTCCGCCGTGCTCTGGCTGCAGAAGCAATCGGGCATCGAAAACGTCCGGGTCAATTCGGCCTGCGCCAGCATCGTCATCGAATATGACCGGCGCCGCCCCGAGATCTGGGCGCAGATGTCGTTCTTCTTGCAAAATATGACGATCGATCAGCTGCGCATGCTGGTTACGCAGCAGCAGCAACAACTCGCCGCGCCGAAACATCACACAAACCCAAAAGAGATCGTCGCCAAATCCGGCCCGGCGCTGAAGGCAACGACGAAGCGCTGGCCGCTCGCTTTGCCGAGTCTTTCCTTTGCGCTGGCGCTCGTCGCGCATCCGGCCGCGATCGCGATCAACACGCCGCTGCTGCTGTGGAATTCCTATCCGATCGCCAAGCGCGCCTTCCGCGTCATCCGCCGCGAAAAGCGGCTGAACGTCGATTTCCTCGACACTTTGGCAATCGCCGCTTCGATTGCGCAGAGCAATTTCGTCGCCGGCACGATCGTCGCCTGGCTGATCCATCTCGGCGATTACATCCGCGATTTGACGGCGGCAGGTTCGCGCCGGGCGATGAGCGAATTGCTTGACTATCAGGCGAAGACCGCCTGGGTACTGCGTGATGGCGCCGTCGTGTCGATCGCCGCGATCGATGTCGTGGCCGGCGATCTTGTGATCGTCCATGCTGGTGAAATGGTGCCGGTCGATGGCGAGATCACCGAGGGGCATGCGACGATCGACCAGAAGACGATCACGGGCGAAGGCCTGCCAGTTGGCCGCGGCGCGGGCGAAGTCGTCTTTGCCGCGACAGTGCTGCGGGAAGGCCAGATCACCGTCCGCGCCATGCGGGTCGGCAATGAGACGACGGCGGCGCAGATTGTCAAACTCGTCGAATCCGCGCCGATCGGCGAGACGCGCATGCAGAATCACGCCGAGCGCCTGGCCGACCGCCTTGTCGTGCCCACTTTGGGGCTTGCTGTCGGGACGGCGGCGGTGACGGCCGATTTCCAGCGCTTCCTGTCGCTGGTGATCGTCGATTACGGCACCGGCATCCGTGTCGCCGCGCCGACCTCTGTGCTGTCCTCGATGATCTATGCCGCCCGCAACGGCATCATCATCAAGAGCGGCGCGTATATGGAAAAGCTCGCCGAAATCGATACGCTCGTCTTCGACAAGACCGGCACGCTGAGCCATGGCGTGCCGCATGTCGTCGATGTCGTCTGCTATCAGGAGAAGCATTTCTCCGCCCGCGAGTTGATCGGCTTCGTCGCCGCCGCGGAAACCCGTGTCAAACATCCGGTCGCCGAAGCCGTGCGGTTTAAGGCCGAGGAGATGGCGGCCGAGATTCCGCCTTGCACGACGCAGCAATTCCACGTCGGCCTCGGCGTCGAAGCCCAGGTCAACGGCAATTACGTCCATGTCGGCAGCGAGCGCTTCCTGCGCCAGAGCGGCATCAAGATCGATCAGGCGATGCACGGTCGCTCGGCCTTCGACGAAAAGGGCTGTTCCTCCCTCTATATAGCGGTCGATGGAACCTTATCCGGCATAATTCCTTATGCGGACAAGATCCGGCCGGAGAGCAAGGAGGTCATCGCCACTCTGCATCGGATGGGGATCAAGGACACGATCATGCTGACCGGCGACAGCCCGGTTGTCGCCAAAGCGGTCGGTGATCGATTGGGTCTGACCCGCCAATATGCCGGCACGCTGCCGGCAGATAAGGCGGCGATCATCCAGGAGTTGCAGCGCGGCGGCCGTAAGGTTGCCATGGTGGGCGATGGCATCAATGACTCGCCGGCCCTGAGTTTCGCCGATGTCGGCATCGCCATGAAGTATGGCGCCGATGTCACGCATGAATCCGCCAATGTGCTGTTGATGGAAGATTCCCTATGGAAGCTCGTCAAAGCCGTCGAGATTTCGCGTGGGGCGGTGGGCCTGATCAAGCAGAACTATGCGATCGTCTCGGTGCTGAACACGGCGGCGCTGGCTCTGGCGCTGCCGGGCGGCCTGATCACGCCGGAAATGACGGCGCTCATCAGCAATGGCTCGGCGATCATGGCGAGCCTCAACGGTCTGCGTCCGATCGCGCGCCGCTATTGACGCAAGGCGCACCGCGCCTCGTCCTCAACGCGGCGGATCAGGCCGATCTGGCCCGCGCCATCGTCCGTCTCGAACGCTCCAATCTCGTGGTCCGGCTGGCTGATTTTGCCGGCGAGCCTATCAATAAAATTGTACGGGCTTTGCCGCATAAGGCGCAGCACAAGGTCCGGACGGCTGTTCACCGCGCTTTGCTCGAATGCGCGCATGTGGCGATCCGTTCGCTCGATCAGGTGCCGGCCAGGCCGGCGCTGAACAAGCCCGCCAATCTTGCGCCGAAACTGATCGCCGGCATTGCCGGCGGCATCAGCGGTTTTGCGGGGCTCGCGGCGCTGCCGATCGAACTACCGATCACAACGACGAATATGTTGCGCGCCATCGCCGCCATTGCGCGCGCCGAAGGCGAAGACCTCGCCGATCCGGCGACGCAGATGGCCTGTCTGGAAGTCTTCGCTCTGGGCCGGCGCGGCGGCAGCATTGCGATCGAGGCCGGCTATTACGCATTGCGCGCGATGCTGGCTCGGACGACGGGCGAAGTGGCGGCGCACCTCGTGCAGCGCGGCACCGCCGAGGAGGCGACGCCGGTCCTGATGCGTCTGGTGACGGAAATAGCCGGGCGTTATGGCGTCGTCGTTTCGGATCGCGCTGCAGCGGGCGCCATTCCTGTGCTCGGCGCATTGGGCGGCGCGACGATCAACTGGATTTTCATGGATTATTTTCAGGAGATCGCGCGTGGCCATTTCACCATGCGGCGGCTCGAACGCATCCATGGCGAACAGAAGATCCAGGACCTCTATCACGAGGTGGTGCGCCGGCTCGCTGCGAGGCAGGCCGCAGCCAAATCCAGCACAAAGAAGCCGCGTTGACCGCTGTTAGGACAGCAAAATGCGGATCGGCACATGGTCCGAGGGCTTGTCCTCGGCGCGGCGCTCCTTATCGATCGTCACCTGAGTCAGCCGGTCGGCTGCCTGCGGTGAGAGCAGGAGATGATCGATGCGGATGCCTTTGTTCTTCTGCCAACAGCCGGCTTGATAATCCCAGAATGTATAAAGGCCGGCCGCGTCGCTCGTGGCGCGCAACGCATCGGTGAAGCCGATATCGAGCATGGCGCGGAATTTCGCGCGCGTCTGCGGCAGAAACAGCGCATCGCCGACCCAGGCGGCGGGATCGTAGCAATCGCGAGGCTCGGGGATGACATTGTAATCGCCTGCGAAGACGAGCGGCTCCTCATAGGCGATGAGTCGCTTGGCGTGAGCGATGAGCCGGTCCATCCAGGCGAGCTTATATGAGTATTTATCTGAGTCCGGCGGATTGCCGTTCGGCAAATAGAGACAGCCGATGCGGACGATGCCTTTGCCGTCTGGAACGATTGCTTCGATGTAGCGGGCGTGCGTGTCCTCGTCGTCGCCGGGCAGGCCGCGCGTCACTTCGAACGGCGTTTTCGACAGAATGGCGACGCCGTTGAAGCCCTTTTGCCCGTGCACGGCGACGTTATAGCCGAGCGCCTCGACCTCCATATGCGGGAAGGCGTCGTCGACACATTTGATTTCCTGCAGGCAGAGAACGTCGGGACTTACATCCTTGAGATAACGCAGCAGATGTTCGGTCCGCTGGCGGACCGAATTCACATTCCAAGTGGCGATTTGCACGTCGATTTGCCTTGTACTGACCGGCCGTCGGATTCTCGCACGACCATAACCGGATGGGTTCGGCCGAACAAATCCGGCTGTTTTCAAGCCGCTAGAGATGTCGCTCATCCCCAGCGGCGATGCGACCACATCCATTGCTCGGGGTGGCGGCGGATCGATGCTTCGAAGGCGGCTTGCAGGGAAGCTGTCGCCGCAAGGATGTCGGCGTCGCGATCGGCTGTCTGCGGCACCTCGATCTCACCCAGCGTTATCACGAAGCGTACATGCGGCTTGCGGATGATCTCGCCGGCATAAAGCTTGATGCCGAGCGTGCGCGCGACCATGGCGGGGAAGGGTGTCGACGGCGTCGGACGACCGAAGAAGGGCACGCATGGCCCGCGCATGTCGCGCTGATCGGCAAGCAGCGCGAGAGTTCCGCCCTCGCGCGCATGGCGGATGAGCTGGCGCGGCGCAGAAGGGGTCTTCGGATAAAGGCCGCCAGGATAAAGAAAGCGCCGCATCTCGGCGACGCGCGCCTCGACGCGTGGATTCTTGATCCGCTGATAGACGCCGGCGGGGCGCGAATTGGGATCGGTCGCGACCGCAAGAACGGCGATCTCCCAATTGCCCTGATGCGGCGCGCAGACGACGCAGGCGTTTCTGTGCGCAGTGAAGTCATCTGGAAGGCTAACGGACAGCCTGTCGCTTGTCGCGAGTTCCCGCAGACGGAAGGTCTCGGCGAAGGTGCGGCCGAGATTCTCCCACATCGCCGCGGTCAGGGCGTGGCGCTCAGCGGCGGATTTCGCGGGAAAGGCGAGCGCGATATTGGCCAGCGCGCGGCTTTGCCGATGCCGGCCGATCCGCGGCCCGAGCACCCGCCAGAGTTTGCCGGAGAGGGCCGATGCCGTTTCGAGCGGCAGCAGCGACAGAGCCCAGCCGGCGAGGGCGAAGGCGAAATCCTCCAGCCGATAGCGCAGAGAGACGAGCCAGTGGGGAGGCACAGTCAGGCGGGGCGGCGGTTGGCCGCGCTCATTGCCGCCTTGTCCATGCCCAGAGCGCGTGGCTTCTGCATCAGGGGCGGCAGATGACCATGGGGCAGAATGCCTTCGCGGATGATCGCGCGCCGTAATGGACCGATCATCGAAAAGGCAAAGAAACTCGCGCCGCGCACAAGATCGACGGGCAGAAAATCGGCGAGCAGCGAGCGATTGAGAACGTCGATGCCATGCGTGCGCAGCGAGATATCAGCGCGCCGCGCATCCGCATAGGCGGCGAGCGCTGTCGTGCCACCGATATCGTGGCCCTTGGCTTGCGCAGTCGCGACACAATCGACGAGCGCCGCGATATCGCGCAGGCTGAGATTGAGTCCCTGTGCCGCGAGCGGCGGAAAGGCATGCGCCGCCTCGCCGAGAAGCGCGATGCGCCGGCCGGTCAGGCGAGAGACGCTGAGCCCCATCATCGGAAAAGCGCCGCAGGCGCTTTCAAGCTGCATGGCGCCGAAGACGCTGCCGACCTCGGCTTCGAGCTCGCGGGCGAAATCGACGGGCGTCAGGGGCTGGCGCCGCGCCGCATCTTCCTTCGTCATCAGCCAGACGAGGCTCGATCGGTTGGGTGCCGATTCGGTCGGCGGCAGCGGCACAAGCGTGCAGGGGCCGCTGCGCGTGTGAAATTCGATCGAAACGCCGCGATGCGGCTTTTCATGCGTGGTCAGCGCGGTCATCGCGACCTGAGGATAGCTCCAGCGCCGCGCGCCGATGCGCGCCTTGGCGCGGACGGTCGATCTTTGTCCGTCGGCCGCGACGATCAATTTGGCGGAAACGCTGCGGCCTGATTCGAAAATGGCCGTCACGGAATCGCCGTCATGGACGATGTCGATCAGCCGCTCGTCTTCGACAGAAAGGCCCGGCGTCTCGGCGGCAATCGCCGCAAGCCCAGCGGAAAGGTCGTCGTTCGAGATGTTTTCGCCGAAGGCAGGGAGGCCGACCTCGCTGGCCGAAAATTCGATCGGCGGGATCGGCATCCGCACGCCGGTCGAATCGACCATGCGGATGGTCGTGATCTTCTGGGCGCAGTCGGCGAAATGCGGCCAGAGACCGAGGGCGTCATAGAAGCGCAGCGAAGCTTCGAAGAGGGCGACAGTGCGCCCGCTGCGGAATTGTTCGACCGTGCCCACGGCGATGACAGAGAGGCCGGCCTTCGCGAGCGCAATTGCGGCGGAGAGACCGGCTGCGCCCGTCCCGATGACGAGAATGTCAGCGCTGCGTTCGCTCTCCGTCACGTCGTCTCAGCGTTTATCCAGCGGCACGTAGTCGCGACGCGGCGCACCGGTATAGAGCTGGCGCGGGCGACCGATCTTCTGGCCCGGATCTTCGATCATTTCCTTCCACTGCGCAATCCAGCCCGCGGTGCGCGCGACGGCGAAGAGCACGGTGAACATATCGGTCGGGAAGCCCATCGCCTTCAGCGTGATGCCTGAATAGAAGTCGATGTTCGGATAGAGCTTCTTCTCGATGAAATATTCATCGTGAAGCGCGATCTTCTCGAGTTCCATTGCGACTTCGAGCAGCGGATCATTGACGTCGCCGATTGCGGCGAGGACCTCGTGACAGGTTTTCTGCATGATCTTGGCGCGCGGGTCGTAGTTCTTATAGACGCGGTGGCCGAAGCCCATCAGGCGGAAGGAGTCGTTCTTGTCCTTGGCGCGGGCGATGAACTTTGGAATGTTCTCGACCGTGCCAATCTCTTCAAGCATCCTGAGGGCGGCTTCGTTGGCGCCGCCATGCGCGGGTCCCCAAAGACAGGCGACACCCGCCGCAATACAGGCGAAGGGGTTGGCGCCTGAAGAGCCGGCAAGCCGCACCGTCGAGGTCGAGGCGTTTTGCTCATGATCGGCGTGCAGGATGAAGATCTTGTCGAGCGCGCGGGCGAGAACCGGGTTGACCTTATATTCTTCGGACGGGACTGCGTAGCACATGCGCAAGAAATTCGACGAATAGTCGAGGTCGTTGCTCGGATAAACGAAGGGCTGGCCGATATTGTATTTATAGGCCATCGCCGCGAGCGTCGGAATCTTGGCGATGAGCCGCATCGACGCGACCATCCGCTGCTGCGGGTCCGAGATATCGGTCGAGTCGTGATAGAAGGCCGAGAGCGCGCCGACTGAGGCGACCATCACCGCCATCGGATGCGCGTCGCGCCGGAAGCCCTGGAAGAAGCGCGCCATCTGCTCATGCACCATCGTGTGCCGGCGGATGCGGTAATCGAAATCATTGCGCTGCGACTTGCTCGGCAGCTCGCCGAAAAGCAGAAGATAGCAGGTCTCGACGAAGTCGCCCTGCTCGGCGATCTGTTCGATCGGATAGCCGCGATACATCAAAATGCCTTCGTCGCCATCGATATAGGTGATGGCCGATTCGCAGCTCGCGGTGGAGGTAAAGCCGGGATCGAAGGTGAAGGTCCCCGTCTGCGCGTAAAGCTTGCCGATGTCGACCACAGCCGGGCCGATCGTGCCGGGCTTGACCGGCAGCGCGACAGATTTATCGCCAAGTGTTAGAGAGGCGGTCTTCTCGCTCATCGGCGTCACCCTTCTGGAATATTGATGCGTCACGTCCTCTCGCAGCGAAGTCGTGCAGAGCTGCAGCTTCCCTGCGGTTTGGAGAACGTCCCGAGGGACGTGCTTAAACCCGACGTGTGCGATGCGAAAAGGTCACTAACGTATAGTTCGATGGGGTTCAAGCGGGCGCCCGGCCGCAGCACGACAGCCGTTCTATAACTAATGTCTGAGGGTGCCGTTCATGGTCGAATGTATTCAACCAGCTTGGTCTTCCAGTCTACCAAGGCTTTCGTCGCGGCCGAGGACTTCGAGAACATCGAAGATTCCGGGCGATGTCGCACGGCCCGTCAATGCTGCACGTAGCGGCTGTGCAACTTGGCCGAGTTTGAGCTTTTCCTCTTCGGCATACCGACGCACAGCGGCTTCCGCAGCCGCGGCCGTCCATTCTGGCAGAGCGGAGAGGCGTGGCAACAAATTCGACAGAATGACGCGACCGTCTGTATTCAAAAGCGCCTGCGCCTTTTCATCGAGTGGAAGCGGGCGCTTGGCAAAGAGAAACATCGCGCCGTCGAGCAATTCGACAAGCGTCTTCGCGCGCTCTTTCAATCCCGGCATGGCGGCTTTGAGTTTCGCGCGCATTGGTGCGTCGATCTTGTCGATCAGACTTTCGCCGTTCGGCAGATAGGGCAGGGACCGGATGAGGGTTTCGAGCAGCGCGTCGTCGTCGCTCGCGCGCATGTAATGGCCATTCATATGTTCGAGCTTGACGAAATCGAAGCGCGCCGCTGAGCGCCCGACATGCGCAAGATCGAAATTGGCGATCATCTCTTCGGTCGAAAAGAATTCTTGGTCGCCGTGGCTCCAGCCGAGCCGGACGAGATAGTTGCGCAAAGCCGCGGGCAGATAACCTAAAGCGCGATAGGCATCGACGCCGAGCGCGCCATGCCGCTTAGACAGTTTGGCACCGTCGGCGCCGTGGATCAGCGGAATATGCGCCATCGTCGGAATGGCCCAATCGAGCGCCGCATAGATCTGCATCTGCCGCGCGGCATTGGTCAGATGATCGTCGCCGCGGATGATGTTGGTGACGCCCATGTCGTGATCGTCGACGACGACGGCGAGCATATAGGTCGGCGTGCCGTCGGAGCGCAGCAGAACGAAATCGTCGAGATTTTCATTCGCCCAGGTGACGCGGCCCTGTACCTGATCGTCGAGCACGGTCTCGCCGGTCAGTGGCGCCTTCAGCCGGATGACAGAGGGAGCGCCGGCCGGGGCCTCGCTCGGGGAGCGGTCGCGCCAGCGCCCGTCATAGCGAGGCGGGCGGCCTTCGGCGCGCGCCTTTTCGCGCATCTCGTCGAGTTCTTGCGGCGTCGCATAGCAGCGATAGGCCTTGCCGGTGGCAAGCAGATGTTCGGCCACCTCGTGATGGCGGGCCGAACGCTGAAACTGGAAGATCGTTTCGCCGTCCCAATCGAGGCCGAGCCAGGAGAGACCGTCCAAGATCGCGGCGATCGCCGCTTCGGTCGAACGCTCGCGATCCGTATCCTCGATGCGCAACAACATCTTGCCGCCGTTGCGGCGGGCAAAGAGCCAGTTGAAGAGCGCCGTCCGTGCGCCGCCGATGTGCAGGAACCCCGTCGGCGACGGAGCAAAACGCGTGACCACCTGGTCTGCCATTCAACCTCTTCCAAATTGCCGGATTTGCGTGGCGATCCGTCGGGAGTGTCGCTTCTTTGCCGACTCTCTGAGTGATCGCGGATCGTCCTGGAACATGGGCACGCGGAAAGCAAGCCGCTACGCCCGCAATTTCATGACTTTGCCGCGCGTTTCCCAAAGCTTGAATGGCGCGCCTGGTTCCGGGCCTGAAGGGGGCAGATGGCGAAAAAATGACCGGCTCGGGCGCAGCCGCGGGTTTCGCACGCGCCTGCGTTGTGTAGCATAGCGGGCAGAAGACGGGTGTGTGTCCTCGGAGACTGCCGTTTTCACGGTTTGGGTTAAGCGTCTCAAGAGGTCTTCGTTCGTGACGGAAGTCGCCGGATCTGCGGTTGCGGAACGCGGTCTTGCCGAACGCGATGTTGCCACGGCGGCAACGGCCGCCAAGGCGCGCTTCGGCGATCCTTTCGGACTGTTCCGCCGCGCCTTCGCTCTGGAGCTGGCCGAACGGCGGCTCTTTCTCTGGTTGCCGATTGCAGCAGGCAGCGGCGTCGTTCTCTATCTTTTCGCCGATCACGAACCATCGCTGATCTTTGCCGCTCTCGGACTTGTCGTCTGCGCCGGCGCGGCGATCGGCTTGCGGCATTGGCCGGTGCCTTTTGCCGTCTGCCTGGCGCTCGCCGCGATCTGCTTCGGCTTCGTTTCTGCCGGCTGGCGCAGCGCACGCGTCGCGGCGCCCGTGCTCACGCACTTCAAGATCGCCGAAGTCGAAGGCTATATCGAGGAGATGGATTTTCGCCGCGAGGGCGCGCGCTTTGTGATGCGGCCGACGAAGATAGACGGGCTTGCGGCCGAGGAGACGCCGTTTCGCATCCGCCTCACCATCCGGCGTACGCCTCCCTTCGAAGCTGGAACCTATGTCAAGCTGAAAGCCCGGCTGCTGCCGCCGGCGCATGCGACACTTCCCGGTGGCTATGATTTTGCGCGTGATGCCTGGTTTGCGGGGATCGGTGGTGTCGGGAACGTCTTGGGACGCGTCGAGGTCGTGACGGCGCCGGCCCCGCCCGGCCTGATGCTTTCAATCGGCATGGGGATCGATCGCGCCCGCAATGCTCTGGCGCGCCGCGTCGATCATATCATCGGCGGGGATGCCGGCGCGATCGGCGCCGCCATGGTGACGGGCAAGCGCGACTTCCTGTCAGAGGACGCCAAGGACGTCATCCGCGAGGCCGGCATTTTTCACATCATCACGATTTCCGGCGTGCAGATGACGCTCGTGGCCGGCATCTTCTATATCGGTCTGCGTCGCCTGCTGGCGATGAGCCAGACGCTCGCCTTGCGCTATCCGATCAAGAAATGGGCCGCCGCCGCGGCGATGGTCGCCGCGATCGGTTATGACATGCTGACCGGCTCACGGATCGGCACCGAACGCGCCTTGATCATGACGGTGATCCTGCTTGGGGCGGTGCTGATCGGGCGCCAATCGCTCAGCATGCGCAATCTCGCTTTTGCGGCTTGGGTCGTTATTCTTATCGAGCCCGAAGCCATTATGGGGGCAAGTTTTCAGCTGTCCTTTGCGGCGGTCGCCGCACTCGTCGCCGTCTATGAAGCGCGCACACGTTTCCGCAGCCGCCGCCGCGAGGAGGATCTGGGCGAGCTCGCGACCAAAGCCCATCCGTGGCGGGAGAGGTTTGCGGCTGTCGAAGAAAGGCTGACGCACGGTCCTTTGGCGCTTCTCTTCGCGACCTTCTGCGCGACATCGGCGACGGCCTCCTTCATGGCCTATGACTTCCATGAATTGAGCCCTTACGTTCTGATCGGCAATCCGCTGACTTTGACGATCATCGAAATCTTTGCCGTGCCGGGTGCATTGCTTGGCACGCTGCTTTATCCGCTCGGGCTCGACGGTTTCGTCTGGCACTATGTCGGAGCGGGCATCGCCTTCGTAATGTGGGCGGCGCGGCAGATCGGCAGCTGGCCCGGATCGACGCTGCATCTGCATGCTTTTGCGCCATGGGCAATCGTCTTTTTGGCGTTGGCCGTCTTGTCCGCTGTCATCTGGCGCAGCTTCGTGTTTCGCGCGACGGCGATTCCCTTGCTGTTGATCGGGCTTTACGGCGCGGCGAGCGGCCCAACCTTCGATCTCGGCATTCCGGCAACCGGCGATGCCGTCGCGCTGCGCGGCGGCGACGGCGATCTCATTGTCATCGGCCATCGCCCGAGTCTCTTTGCGGCCGAGCAATGGCTGCGCGCCGATGCCGATGGGCGCAAGCCGCGTGCTGCGATCGATCCGACGGCCTGCGACAAGATCGGTTGCGTCGGCATTCTCGCAGACGGGCAGGCGGTCGCGCTCGTCACGGATCAGGCGGCCTTCGCCGAGGATTGCCGCCGCGCCCAGGTGATCGTGACGCCGCATTTCGCGCCCATCGGCTGTGCCGCACCGCTCGTCATCGATCGCGATAGGCTGGCGGAAACGGGATCGATGACCTTGCGAATGGTGGATAGCCATTGGCAGATCACGACTGCGCGCAGCGAGGATGAAGACCGGCCCTGGTCGCGGGCACCGAAACGACGCTGGCACACGCCTGCACCTGCATCTGGGGCCCCGGCCGGAGCCAATGGCGACGAGCCGGGCGATTCGCCCGAGTCGCCGCTCGATTAAATAGAGACAGTTGGTCCGAAGATCGGCGCAAATTCGCGCCGCAGAATTGCATCGACTTCGGCCATGCTCACCAGAAGGCCGAGATCGGCAAAGCTCGTGACGCCGAGATGCGCCGCGCCGACGCCGCAGGGCACGATGCCGGAGAAATGCGTAAGGTCCGGTTCGACATTGATCGCAATGCCGTGGAAGGACACCCAACGGCGCAATCGGATGCCGAGCGCGGCGATCTTGTCTTCGGCCATTTCTCCCGTAACACCGCGCGGCTTCTCCGGCCGCGCCACCCAGACGCCGACACGGTCCTCGCGCGTCTCGCCTTTGATATTGAAAGCGGCGAGCGTCGCCACGATCCAGCGCTCCAAAGCCGCGACATAGGCGCGGATATCCGGCTCGCGGCGTTTGAGGTCGAGCATCACATAAGCGACGCGCTGACCCGGCCCGTGATAGGTGAACTGGCCGCCGCGACCGGTCTTATGGACCGGGAAGCGCGCCGCGATCAGATCGGAATCGCGGGCCGAGGTGCCGGCCGTATACAGCGGCGGATGTTCGAGCAAGAAGACGGCTTCGGACGCTTCGCCCGCGGCGATGGCATCGGCGCGGGCCTCCATCGCCGCCACGGCGTCGGGATAGGGCGTCAGGCCCTCGAAAATGTGCCATTCCACAGGCGGGCTGGCCCGCTGCGGCAACATGGCGGCCAAGAGATTTGTGCGGCTGAGCAGGTGGGTCTCCATCTCGGACCACAGAATAAAGCGGGACGGGCGCGAATTCATCTTTTTCGGTCGCCCATGCGCGCTTGTCAGGGCTTGGCCTTTTTGTTAGACGACACGCCTGCCGATTTGGGCCGGCCCCGTGAACTCCTACGCGAGCTTGGCCCCGATCCTTTCCTGCGGCCATGGCGGAATTGGTAGACGCGCTAGCTTGAGGTGCTAGTGGGGAGACCCGTGGAGGTTCGAGTCCTCTTGGCCGCACCAAGCCTTAACGGCCTTCTCCGCGTCCACTAAGCCGCGTTCTTTGCCGTCTTATTTCTGCTTCGCCGGATCGCGGTTGGCTGAAACGCGCAGCTGATAAATATCGGGCAGCAGATGGTGGATGCTGCGCTCGATGACATTGTCGTCGGCATCGCGCGAAATCCGTTCGAGAACCAGAAGCGGGGAGGCCGGCGAGACGCGCATTTGCTGCGCCAGTTGCGGCTCCGGCAATTTCGTATCGATCGTGAAGGCGGCACGCGCCGGCATGATGCCCAGCCGCTCGCGGAGAATCTGATAGACGCCCATCGACGCCGTATCCGAGCGGCTTACGCGATCGGCGATGCGTCCCGGAAGCGAAATCTTCAGATAGGCGTGAAAGGTTCCGGCCGTCTCATAGAGGCGGCCATAATTCAGCGCCCGCGTCTCGTCGCCGAAACATGACGGCACATCTTTGCCGGTCACCCAATCATAGCTGAGAAGATGGACCGCGTTCTGATCGCCGAAAGCGGCCAGCGAATCCATGAAGGGACCGAAACGGTCGATCTCATAAATGATGCGAGGCAGGGGCTGATTGAGAAACGTGCCTTTGCCCTGGCGTCGCAGCAAGAGCCCGCCATCGACCAGCGTCTGGATGGCACGGCGCACCGTCACGCGGCTCAGACCATAGGCCTGGCAAATCTCTTCTTCCGTCGGAATCTGATCGCCCGGCGCATAGCGGGCGCGAAATTCGGCCTTGAGCCAATCGCTGAGCTGCTCATGGAGGGCACGCGCGATCCCGCGCTCAAGCTTCGGGTGACCGACGGATGGAGGGATTGACTCGGTTTTCAATATTGTCTCGTATTGTATTCGATATGTATTATAACATCTCTGCGCAGGGCGAATAGTCTGAATCGAAAGCAACATCCAGGGGGGAATATGCGCGACTCTTTCGTCATGAGCCAACCGCGCGCCGATGGAGCTGAGACGGAGTGCAGCGGGGGACCGCGACTCGGGAGACGTCAATTCCTGATCGGTGCAAGCGCCCTGACAGCGGCGCCCGCGGTGATTGCTCCGGCCTATGCCCAGGATAAATTCACCTTGCGCCTCGCGACATGGGGCGCGCCATCGGCTCCGCAGGTCCATGAATTCGTAACGGCCTTTCAGACCGCCGTCGAAAAGGCCAGCAACGGCCGGATCTCGGTGCAGTCATTTCCGGCTGGATCGCTCGTCAACGAGCGGGCAGTCCCGACTGCCGTGCAGTCGCATGTGGTGGATATTTCGCTGACCACCATGGGGAGCTGGGCGTCGATCGTCCAAACGGTCGGCGCGCTCAATACGGTTTTCTTCCGTCCGACGGCCGATAAATTCGAGCATGTGATCGGCCCCGGCACGCCTTTATTCAAATCAGTCGATGACGATATGGCGTCCCACGGCGTGCGCCTGCTCGCCATGCTCTACAACGGCCCCGTCGTTGTCGTCTCCCGCGCGCCATTGCAAACACCGGCCGACTTCCACGGCAAAACGGTGCGCGTGTTCGACCGCCTCACCGCGGAGGTCGTTCAGACGTCAAGGTGCGCCGTCGACGATCGAAGTGGCCGACGTTTATCCCGCCCTGCAGCGCGGTGCTGTACAGGCAGCCATTGGCGGCCTTGAGGGCGCGATCGGGCTCAAGGAATATGAGGTCGGCAAATATCTGCTCGCGACCAATGGCATCTTCGGCCTGCTGCTGACGGGCTATGTGATGAACAAGCGGGCGCTCGACGCCCTGCCGGCCGATTTGCAAAAAATCGTGCTCGATTGCGGCTATCAGGCCAGCAGCTACGCCTGCAAAGCGATGATCGCAGCCTATGACATCGAGCTCAAGCAGATGGCCGCGCATGGCATGACAGTCACCACGCTCGAGCCGCATACGCCACAATATCAGGCTTTCACCGACGCACTTGCGCCATTGGCGAAGACACAGGAGGCACGTTTCCCGCCGGCTCTCGTCAAGCAGGTGATCGATGCCCAGCACATATGAGACGGCAAACCGAGCGCGCATCTTCATTGCAGATCTGCTGACCGCCGCAACGCGCGCGATCTGCTATCTCGGCGTCCTGCTTATTCTGCTGCTGCCATTGCCGATCATCTATGAAGTGGTTGCCGATCAGTTCAAACAGCCGCCGATCTGGGTGTTTGAAACGACGGGCTATGCGATCATCATGATCGCCTTCGCCGCCTCGGGCTATGGGCTGAACACGGGCCATCATTTCCGGGTGGCGCTGCTGTCTGAAATGTTTCCGGCCTTGCGCGTGCCGCTCGCCGCGCTGTCCGGACTGTTGGAGGCCATCTTCGGCGCGTTACTGCTCGCGGCCGGAGCGATGCAGGCTTACGGCGCCTTCAGCCAGGATCTCCGGTCCGACACGCTGCTGCAAGTGCCGCAAGTCTGGCCCATGCTCGCTTTTCCGCTCGGCGGCTTGGCGATCCTGCTGCAGGGCCTGTCGCATATTCTGAAGCCGCCGCCGGTCCAAAAGATCGCACGATGACATCGGCAGACACCATCACCTTTCTGCTGATCGTGCTGTTGACGTTCGGGCTCATGGGGCTCGGCATCCCGATCTTCGTGTCGATCGGCGTCGCTGCCTTTGCCGGTCTCGCTTTCATCTTCGGCCCGCAGCATGCGATGGTGGATTTCACCTCCTTCCTGTGGCAGAGCCTCAACAACTTCGAACTTGTCACTATTCCGCTTTTCGTTCTCACGGCCATGCTGGTCGAGGAAACAAAGGCGGGCGACGATTTGTTCGATTGCGCAAAGGCCTGGGTCGGCTCGGTGCCGAACGGGCTTGGCGTCGCCGTCATTCTCACCTGCGCGGTGTTTGCCGGAATTACCGGCTCGAGCCCCGTGACGGCGGTGACGGTCGGCTTGATCGCACTGCCAGCGCTGGCGCGCGAAGGCTATTCGGATGGTTTGCGCGGCGCGCTCATCGCCGGCGGCGGAACGCTTGGCATTCTTCTGCCGCCGAGCCTGCCGCTGATCATCTATGGCGTCCTGACGCAGACGTCGATCGGCAGCCTGTTCATGGCCACGGTCATTCCGGGTCTGCTGCTGATGGCGATGTTTTCCATCTATGTGATGGTCGTTTTTCGCCCCGCCGTCCGCGGTCCTTCGTTTTCGCTGAAGGACAGGCTCAAGGCGCTCTGGAAGGCGTTGCCGGTCGTCATACTGCCCGTCTTCATCATTCTATCGATCTATCTCGGCTTCGTCACGCCGACCGAAACGGGTGCCGTCGCAGCGGCCTATGTGCTTGTGCTCGGATTGATCCGCAAGCGTCTCGATCTGATAAGAATCCTGCGCGCTGCACGCTCAGCCGCACTCACCTCGGCGATGCTGCTGCTGATCTTCGGCACGGGCTCGGTCTTCGCGCGCTACAGCGCAATGCTGCAATTGCCGCAGCATATTGCGACGGCTGTCGGCGGGCTTCCCGGCGGTCCCTTGCTCGTCTTCACGGCCATCGTCGTCACCGATCTGATCCTCGGCACCTTCCTCGAATCCGGCGCGCTGACGATCCTCACCATCCCAATCTTTTTCCCGATCGCGCAAGCTATCGGGCTGGACCCCGTACAGTTCGGGGTAATGATCGCGGTCAATCAGGAGATCGCGCAGATCCATCCGCCGACCGGGCTCAACCTCGTCACCGTCTCGTCCATCTCCGGCATTCCGCTGACGAAGATGATGACCAGCATCCTGCCGTTCATCGCGATCGAGCTTGTGATGATCTATCTGCTCTATTTCATCCCGCAGCTCACACTCTTCCTGCCTGCACATATGAGCATGCACTGATCGCGCATGTGACCAGGGCACTCCCGGAGACGAACGATGAATTTGGATGAAGAAGAAAAAGCCATGTTGGCTGGTGAATGCGGCCCATTGCGGCAATGGGCGATGGATCACCAGATCAAGGTCGGACGTTTTTTTGGCGCGACGGATTTCGTGCGGGTTGAGCAGGCGCATGTGATGGCCGATACGGAATCGCTTGGATCGGCGGGGGTCGAGTGGCTGGAGGGCTGGGGGAAACTGCCCGCCGAGCAGCGCCGCGTCCGCGTGCCGACGATCACCGATCCGCGCGGCACGGATTTCAAGGCGACGGCCTGCCTTAAACATCAGCCCTGGATGCTCGATCTCGAACGCCGCACCATCACGGCCTTCGAGGCGCTCGGCGTCCTGATGACCAATACATGCATCAACTATCAAACGATCATGGCGCCGGTTTGCCGCGAGCATGTCGCCTTCGGCGATACGGGCGTCGTCATCTATTCGAACAGCGTCTGCGGCGCGCGCTCGAATTTCGAAGGCGGTCCTTCGGCGCTCAGCGCCGGACTCACGGGACGGACGCCGCGCTACGGTTTTCATCTCGACGAGCGCCGCCGCGCGACGCTCATCGTCAATGTTGATTGGACGCCGCGCGAGCTGAATGAATGGGGCGCGCTCGGCGGCCTCGTCGGCAGGCTTGCCGGCGACTATTGGCAGGTGCCGGCGATCGTCGGGCTCGATCGTGTGCCGACTTCCGATGAGATGAAGCATTTCGGCGCGGCGCTGGCGAGCTTCGGCTCGGTCGCGCTGTTCCATATGTCCGGCATCACGCCGGAGGCGGTTCGTCCCAGTGACGTCATCCACAATCCGCAGTCGCTACGGACCTATTCGGTCAGCCAGAGCGACGTCCGCGACTTCCAACTGAAATACAATGGCAAAGTCGACAGCGTCGATCTCGTCGTCTTCTCCGCACCGCAACTGAGCTTGATCGAATTGCAGCAGGTCGCAAATCTGTTGGATGGGCGTACTGCGAATATTCCACTGTTGGCCATCACCAGCCCGCAAGTGAAGCCCGACGCGGACCGGATGGGCATCACCGCGCGCATTGAAGCTGCTGGCGGCACTGTCTTGTCGGGCATGTGCTTCTATCAAAGCTATGCGCGGGAGATGGCGGAATCGCACGAATGGAAGCGGCTTGCGACCAATTCGGCGAAGCTCACCAACATTCTCGGCGGCTATGGCTACACGCCGGCGCTGCTGTCGATGGAAGCCTGTGTCGAGGTCGCCTGCGCAGGAGGGAAAATAAGCTGATGGCCAAGGCGATGTATTATGCAGCTTCGGCGATGGGCCGTAAGGTTCAGGGTCAGGCTCTGGTCGCGTCGGACGGCTTCTCCGCACGCTACGATCTCGACCGCATTCGCGGCGTCTTCTCGCGGCCGGAACACAAGCTTGCCGGCGAAAGCTATCAAGGCCGCATCTTGATACTCGATGCCGCCAAGGGCGGTGTTGCGACGGCCTGGATGCTCTATGAAATGGCGTCGCGCGGCATCGTTCCCGCCGCGCTTGTCCTCAATGCAGCCAATCCGATCATGGCGCAGGGCGCGGCCTTCGGCGACATGACCCTGATTGCCGGCTTCGACGAGGACATCACCAAGGTGATTGCGAATGGCGCGATGGTGGAGATCGATCCCATGGCAGAGCGTCCCTATATCGCGACACTCTGAGCCGATGATCTGCGCATCGATCGCCGCGTAAGCGGAGAACGCCTGCCGGCTAGGGCCCGGGCTCCGGCAGATGCGCCGGGGGCTTGCTATGCGCGTCGAATTTTACCTGTTTCGCGTGTTCCGGGCCTTTATGGGACAGGACCTTGGCGAGGATGTCTTCCGTCTCTGAGGTCCAGCCCTTCGGCGCGTCACGGAACTGCGGCGGCAGGCCGTCGGCCGGCACCAGCTGGACGATGTGAAAACCCTTCTGCTTGAGCGCAGCGAGAAGCTTCGGCAGCATCAAGGCGGTTGAGCGCTTGGTGTCATGCAACAGCAAGATGCCGCGGCCATCTTTGTCGAGCCGTTCAAGAACGAGCTTCAGCTCCTCGTCAGGTGTCATCGGCAGCCAGTCGGAGGCCCAAAGATCGGCGCCGAAAACCCCGATGTTGCGGCTGGCGAGCCAGGTATCGAGGGCCGGCGTATCGGCAAAGCCCGGAAAGCGGAAGAAGCCGACTTTCGGCGCGCCGGCATATTTGCCATAGGCTGCCTCATCATCGGCGGCGAAGCCTTTGTCGATATCCGCCTCGGCGGCAGCCTCGCTCATCAGCCGCAACGTTTTGGCGGGATGCGAGAAGGTGTGATGGCCGATCGCCTCACCCGCTGCCAGCTCGCGTTTGACGAGCGCCGGATAGGCGGCGGCATTGCGGCCGATCAGAAAGAAGGTGGCGTGCACGCATTCCTTGCCAAGAGTGTCGAGGACGAGCGGCGTCGTCTTGGGCGAGGGACCGTCATCGAAAGTGAGGACCACTTCGTGATCGGCGAGATCCAAGCTTCGCGGATAGGACTTCAACCCGACGGTAAAGCCGCCTTTGGTGCCAAGCGTGAGCGTTCGCGACGTGCCGAGCGCCGTTGCCGGGCAGCTATTTTGGGCGCGAGCCACGGTTCCGGCTGCGACGAGAGTCAAGCAGACGCAGGACATCAATAGGAAAGCACGGCTTCGCAGCGAAACCGGCACGTGTTTCGGCATCATCATTGCCTTTGGTAAGGATGGTTCTTAAGAACGCGGGCGAGAGTAAGGCAAGCCAGTCGGTGTAAAATTTGGCGCAAATGTGCTGCTTTGCGTCGCCTGCCTTCGCGAAAGCACGACGTCTTAAAACCGCGGGTCTGCCTCGCTGGACCCGCGGCGAGGATTGAGCATGGCAGACGACAAGCGCGAATCGGCATTCGAGGACGGCGAACTGCGGCTCCGCGACCCAGATGAGCCTGTGGACGAGACAAGCGTCCTACCTGCGACGGATGAAGACGGGCGCATCCGCACGCCTTTCAAAGATGCCGTGGCGACGGCCATCGAGGCGGCCAACGAAGAAGAGCTGCGCGAACTGGCTGGCGCGCTGCATGAAGCGGATATGGCCAGCCTCGTCGAGGCGCTCCCCCATGAGATGCGGCCGCGGCTTATTGAACTTTTGGGCAGCGACTTCGACTTCGCCGCGCTGACCGAGCTCGACGCCAATGTGCGCGACGAGCTCATGCAGGAATTGCCGCGGCAAACAGTCGCCGAAGGTATCGGCGAGCTCGAAGCCGATGATGCGCTTTTCCTGCTCGAAGATCTCGACCGCGAAGAGCAGGCCGAGATTCTCGGAGCCCTGCCGGCTGTCGATCGCGCCGCGCTCGAACGTTCGCTCGAATATCCGGAAGGCTCAGCCGGCCGTCTCATGCAGACGACGCTCGTCACTGCGCCGCCCTTCTGGACGGCGGCGCAGATGATCGATTCCCTGCGCGAGACCGACGCCGACGATCTGCCCGAATCCTTCTTCGAGGTCTTCATCGTCGATCCGGCGCATCGACTGCTCGGCAATGTCTTTCTCGATGCCCTGCTGCGCGCCAGAGGCAACGAACCGCTTGCCGATCTGATGAGGGACCGGCGCCATGTCTTCGTCAACGACGACCGTGAAGAAGTGGCGCAGCTTTTCCAGCGCTACAATCTGGTTTCTGTGCCGGTCGTCGATGACGGCGAACGGCTCGTCGGCGTCATCACGATCGACGATATCGTCGACGTCATTCAAGAAACGGCGGACGAAGATTTGAAAGCCCTCGGCGGTGTCTCCGCTGCGGAAGAACTCTCCGACAATGTGTGGTGGACGACCAAGAGCCGCTTCCTCTGGCTTTTCGTCAATCTGTGGACGGCTTTTCTGGCCTCGGGCGTGCTGGGCTTGTTCGAAGGGCAGTTGCAGAAGATGGTGGCGCTCGCCGTTCTCGCGCCGATCGTTGCGAGTCAGGGCGGCAATGCCGCGACCCAGACGATGACGGTCGCTGTGCGGGCACTCGCGACGCGAGAATTGTCGCGATTCAATGCATGGCGGATCATTATCCGCGAAATTCTCGTCGGTGCGCTGAATGGTGCACTCTTCGGCGTCATAACGGGCCTTGCCGCGGCGACCTGGTTCGGCGTCGCAGGGCTCGGTTTCGTCATTGCGCTGGCGATGTTGACGAATCTGGTCGCGGGGGCGCTGGGCGGGATTTTGATTCCGCTGCTGCTCGACAAGATGAAAGTCGATCCGGCCGTCTCGTCCGGCGCTTTCGTGACGACGGTCACGGATGTCGTCGGCTACAGCTCGTTCCTCGGGATCGCGACGATCTGGTTCGGCCTGCGGTGAGCCGCGGCGGCCGAGCCTTCGCACATTTTTAAGACGATAGCCCGGCCAGGTTTCTTATTGCGGGTTTTCGAGGCTCAGTGTCTCGGAGCCTTCGTCATAGGCGAAGATCTCGCCATAGCGGCCCCAGTTGATGACGCTCTTCAGCGTCCGCTCGGCATATTCATCCGACATGTAGTCTTCGAGTTCCTCGAGGAACCGCGTGGCGCGGGCCCAATGCGACGGGCGTTCGTCGAGCACCATTTTGATGCGCGCGGCGAGCGGCACATAAGAGAGGAGATGGTCGCCGAAGAGCTTCTTGCGCACATCGACTTCAGCTTCGGCGAAGCGCAGACCGGACTGCGTGAGCTTGATGTCGCCTTCCTCGATCTCGGCGAAGCGCATGAGCTGCAGGGTTTCCGCGACCGGGAAGAGATCGTCGATGGCCATGGTCAGGTCGTCGGCAAGCGCCGGCAAATCGGCGCGGCCCTTGAAGGGCGGTCCGGCGAGGGTCTCCATCATGCCCGCAAGAAGGTTGGTCGAGACGTCGGGCAGGGCCATGCCGACACCCATGCCGGGGAAGGCGCCTTCGCGGCCCGGTGCCGGGACCGGGCGGCGGGTCATCAGCGCATAGATCTTGTCGACGAGCTGGCGGAACTCGGGATCGAGACGGTTGCGCGGATGCTGCAGCGTGACGTTGATTTCAGCCGCGATACGTCCGGGGTTGGACGACAGCACGACGATGCGGTTGCACATCAGCACCGCTTCTTCAATGTTATGCGTCACCATCAGGATCGATTTGATCGGCATGCGGCCTTCGACCCAGAGGTCGAGAAGGTCGGTACGCAGCGTCTCCGCCGTCAGCACGTCGAGCGCCGAGAAGGGCTCGTCCATCAGGAGAAGATTGGGATTGACGACGAGCGCGCGGGCGAAGCCGACGCGCTGGCGCATACCGCCCGAAAGCTCCTTCGGAAAGGCGGTTTCGAAGCCGTCGAGGCCGATAAGGTCGATTGCTTTCAAGGCCCGGGGCCGTGCATCGGCTTCGGAAATCTTCTTGGCGCGCAGGCCGAGTTCCACATTGGCGAGAACCGAGAGCCAGGGGAAGAGCGCGGCGTTCTGGAAGACCATCGAGACGCCTTCGACCGGTCCGGCCACGGGTTCGCCGCGAAAGCGCACCGTGCCCTCGGCCGGCTCATTGAGCCCCGAGATGATCCGCAGCAGCGAAGACTTGCCGCAACCCGAGCGGCCGAGCAGGGCGACGATCTCGCCCTCATGCAGAGTGAGCGAAACATGATCGAGCACAAGCGCGCCTTCTTCGCCGGAACCCGTGCGATAGCGCTGGCAGACATCTTTGACTTCGAGGAGCGGCTTTGTCGTGACATCGAGCATGATGCACCTCATCCCAACCGGTAGCGACGTTCCGCCAGCCGCGCCAACGGGCGCCAGAGGAGACGATTGAAGAAAATGACGAAGACCGACATCACTGCGACGCCGAGCACGATGCGCGGATAATCGCCGTCGGCTGTCGCCTTGGCGATATAGGCGCCGATGCCGTGCGCTGACACGGTATCATTGCCCCATTTGACATATTCCGCGACGATTGCCGCGTTCCACGAGCCGCCGGATGCGGTCAGCGCGCCGGTGACGAAGGCGGGGAAGACGCCCGGCAGCATCACCTTTGTCCACCAGTCGAGCCCGCCGACACGAAACGTCCCGGCAACTTCCTTGAGGTCGTTCGGAAATGCCGTCGCACCGCCGATAACGTTGAACAGAATATACCATTGCGTGCCGAAGACGATTAGGAAGCTCAGCCAGATGTCCGGATTGAGCGAGAAGCGGACGATCAGAACGACGGCAATCGGAAAAACGACATTGGCCGGGAAGGCGGCGAGAAATTGGGCGAGCGGCTGGACCTTTTCGGCAAGCCGCGGCCGCAATCCGATCAGCACGCCGATTGGTACCCAGACGAGCGAGGCGAGCGCCATCAGCGCAATGACGCGCAGCATGGTGAAGAATGTCAGTTCGATCGCCATGCCAAATTCGCCGAGGCTCAGTTTCTCCGCCACGAAGCGGTAGATGAGCCAGAGACCCCAGATCGCGGCGCCGCCGGCCACGACGATCCAGATCGTGTCCCAAAGGCGCGACCGCAGCACATCATCTTTGCCCGCGGGTGGCGCAAGCCGGAAGGGCAGATCGAGACGCCACAATGCAATCTTGTCGAAGAGCCGACCGGGCAGCGCCGCGATCTGGCGCAGCCAATAGGTGCGGCGGAACATCTGCAGGAGCCATGATCGCGGCTCCTCTTCGCCGGCCGATAATTCGACGCGGAAACGGCCGGAGAAAGTGGCGAGCGGCCGGAATAGCAACTGATCGTAGATGATGATGACGATCAGCATGGCGACAATCGCCGCGAAGACGGCGTCGATGCGGCGGTTGTTGATCGCGACGGCGAGATAGGAGCCGATTCCGGGCAGGTTGATCGTCGTGTCGCCGACTGAGATCGCTTCCGAGGCGACGACGAAGAACCAGCCGCCCGACATGGACATCATCATGTTCCAGATAAGCCCAGGTACCGCATAGGGCGTCTCGAGCTGCCAGAATTTCTGCCAGGGCGAGAGATGAAAACTGTCGGCCGCCTCGATGAGCTCGTTCGGCACGGTGCGCAGCGACTGATAGAAAGAGAAGGCCATATTCCAGGCCTGGCTCGTGAAGATGGCGAAGATCGCCGCACATTCGGCGCCGAGCGTCGAGCCCGGAAAAAGATGCAGGAAGAAGGTGACCGTGAACGACAGGAAGCCGAGGATCGGCACCGACTGCAAGACGTCGAGGACCGGAATCAGCACCTTTTCGGCGCGCGCGCTTTTCGCAGCCCAGGTCGCATAGGTGAATGTGAAGATTAGCGACGCGATCATTGCGGCGAGCATCCGCAACGTCGTGCGCAGCGCATAGGCGGGCAGATGCGAGTAGTCGAGCGAGATCGCCGTTGCCTCGGGGGCTTTGATCGGCAAGGTCATCGCATGCGTGGCATGAACGACGGCAATGAAGCCGGCGAAGATCACCGCCATTGCGGCAATGTCGTAGTAGTTGGGCAAGCTCCTGCGCCCGAGGGCGGCGAGCGCGATGACTCGTGGTTGCATGAGAACGGCGCGGGCTGAGTTAGAGTGCTGCTCCTTCTCATCAATCCGAGTGACATTCAAGTGACATCAGGGGGCGGCCGCGCATGTATTTGCGACGGGATATGCACTGATATGCCAGGAGCTGGGTGAGCCGCGGCGAAGCGGCGCTGTTTGTCGCACTATCGACCATGACAAGGCCGACACAATCTCAGCCTCCTTTCAGCCGCAAAAACATTTCTAATTCGCATGATGAGGGGACGAGTCGTCATGTATATAAGAAATATAATAGCTTCCTTTGTCGTGATCGTGGGGACCGTCTTTCTGCCGGTTCTGGCGGAGGCACAGAGCAACAATCCGCGCCTCGCATTGGTCATCGGCAATGCGCATTATACGAATGCGACTTTGGCGACGCCCGCCAATGATGCTGGCCTCGTCGCCCAGGCGCTGCAGGATCAGGGATTCGATGTCACCGCGGCAGCCGATCTCAATTACGGAGAGCTGCGCACTGCCTTCCAGGATTTTCTTGCGAAAGCGCAGAAGGCCGGACCGCAGTCCGTGCTGTTCGTCTATCTTGCCGGACGCGGCGTCCAATATGCCGGTGAAAATTTCTTCGTCCCGGTGGATGCCACAATTGCCCGCGCAACGGACGTGCCGGTCGTCGCTTTGCGGCTCTCCGACTACACCCAGGCGCTCGCGGGACTGCCGGCGCAGGCGCGGATCTTCGTCTTCGATGCGGCGCGCGGCAATGATTACGCCAAGGGCGATCCGAACGGCGGTTTGGCCGGCGGCCTGGCGCTTATCGATCCAGGCCCCGGGACGCTCTTTGCTTTCAATGCGACGCCGGGCACGATCGCGCCGGATGAGCCGGGGCCCTATGGCGCCTATGCACGCGCGCTCGTTGAGATGCTGCAGCAGGGCGGCTCTGTCGATGAGGTCTTTGCTCTGACGCGCTTGCGGGTGAATGAAGCGACCCAGGGCGCGGTTGTGCCCTGGGATCAATCGCGTATCGAAGACTCCTTCGCATTGATCCCCGCGCAAACGCAGCAGCCGCGGCCGACCGCTTACAAAAAACGACCGCTGAGGGACATGTCGCCGGCCGAGGCTTATGCGATCGCAGTCGAACAGGACACGATCTCCGCCTATGAGCAATTCATCTCGGCTTTCCCGCGCGATCCGCTCATCAGGCGGGTGAGGGCGCTGCTGGCAGCGCGACGCGAAGCCGTCAGCTGGCGGCGCGTCTATTCGGCCGATACGCCGAGCGCCTATTGGAGCTATATGCGCCGCTATCCGCATGGGCCGCATTATTGGGATGCGCGGCGCCGTCTCATGATGCTGCATGCCGAGCAGCAGCCGCCGGCCCGTTTCGACGCCTATGATTTCCAAGGCCTGCCGCCGCCGCCCGAGGACGAATATGAGATCGTCGACCGGCCGGTGATTGTCTTTGAAGGCGATGATTATCCGCCGCCGCCGCCGCCGCCGATCTTCATCCTGCCGCGCGAGCCGGAACGTTTCCGTCATTTGCCGCCACCGCCGACGGCGGCACCCGGCTTCGTTCCGACACCCGCACCCGCGGCAATCGCCGCGCCGCAACAAGCCCGCCCTGAAGGCCACCACGGAAACGTCTCGCAGCCGAATTTCGGTCAGCAGGGCCATGCGCCACAAGGCGCCGCCGCGCCAGCCAATGCGCCTGCCAATCAGCAAGCCCAACCGCCACATGGCCCGCAGGGCCAGGCCAAACCCGCCGCGACGCCGACTCCGGCACCCGCGGCAAATCCGGCGCCCGCTGGTCAACAAGGCGTGAAGCCGCAAGTACCGCAAGTGCAAGTACCACCTGCGCAAGTACCACCTGCGCAAGTGCCGCCTGCACATGAGCCGCATGGCGGAGCGAAACCCGCCGTGCCACCGGTTCCCGCTCCGGCACCCGCGAGCCAGCCGCAGGCGAAACCGCAAGCGCCGCCCGCAGCTGCGCCGCAAGGTGGTGCCAAACCTGCGGTCACGCCTGCACCGCCTCCAGCACCCGCAGCCCAACCCGCTGCGAGGCCTGCGCCTCAGGCGGCGCCCGCGCCGCATGTGCCTCCGCATCCGACAGCTGCGCCACATCCGGAAGCCGCGCCACACGCTGCACCGGCACCGCATGCAGTGCCTGTGGCGCCACCGGCTGCTCACACTGCGGTGCCTCTAGTGCCGCCACATCCTGCGCCGCAAGTGCATGCGCCCGCGCCGCACGCCGCGCCGCCACTTGCGCCCCATCCCGCGCCAGCACCGCATCCAGCTCCGGCGGCTGCACCGCCGCACCCGACGCCGGCTGCACCGCGGCCACATCCTGCGCCTGCACCGGTTCCGCATCCGGCTCCCATGGCAGCACCGCCGCCGCATCCGGCGCCCGCAGCACCTCCGCATCCGGCTGCGGCGCCTGCTGCAGCGCCCCATCCGGCGCCGCCTGCCGCCAAAGCTCCGCCACCGGCGAAGCCTGGTGGCAAACCGGAGGAACATAAACCGGAGCAAAAATGAGCTGCTGAAAAACCGCGGGCGCCGACTCTCGAGCTGTGCAATAAGGCTGGACCCACTGGAGCAATTTACCTATTGTGGAAAGTTAGCCGGCAGACTTGATACGGCGTTTAGAGTGGGGCGCGCGGGGACACACTATGAAGCAGCGCGCCGGCGTTGACGCCGGGATGGGAGTGGCATGGCTTCGAGGGCAGGAGCTTGCAGCCTCTGCGTCGGATATCCCACGCCCAGTTGCGGGACCAGCACCTGCCGCGGCGCATCGCGATGCTTCGCGCCGCCGAGTCGATGGCGGGTGGCGGACGCAGCATTCCTTTCCGACTTACGCAGCTCTCGATCTTGGCACCAACAATTGCCGTCTGTTGATTGCGCGGCCTGAACCGCGCGAGCCGACATCATGCGGCTTCAAGATCATCGACAGTTTCTCCCGCATCGTGCGGCTCGGTGAAGGCGTGTCGCAGACCGGCCGACTGAGCGAAGCGGCCATCGAGCGGACGCTAGAAGCGTTGGCTGTCTGCAAGGACAAGATGCAGGCGCGCAGCGTCACGCGCGCCCGGCTGATTGCGACGGAAGCTTGCCGTGCCGCTGAGAATGGCATGGCTTTCGTCGGCCGCGTGCGCGACATGCTCGGCCTCGACCTCGAAATCGTCGATCGCGAGACGGAAGCGCAGCTTGCCGCCGCCGGCTGCGCGTCGCTTGCCGATACCTCGGCCGAAGGCGTGCTGCTGTTCGACATCGGCGGCGGTTCCTCGGAAGTCATCTGGCTCGAACGGCCGTCGGCGATGAACAATGCGCTCTTCGTCGAACGCGGATTGAGCGAACGCATCCCGCTTTGGGTCTCGCTCAAACTCGGCGTCGTCTCGCTCGCTGAAAAATTCGGCGGTATCGAAGTCACCGACCACGTCTTCGAATCGATGGTGGCCTATGTCACCTCCGAGCTCAAAGAATTCACCGCCCGCGCCGTCGGGCTCGGCCGCTGCGGCCGCTTCCATCTCCTCGGCACATCGGGAACCGTCACGACGATCGCCGGCATCTTCCTCAATCTGACGCGCTACGACCGCCGCCGCGTCGATGGGCTCTGGATGTCGGATGAGGATGTCGGGCGCACCGTCGAGCGGCTGCGCAAGATGAGCTACCATGAGCGCGTCGCCAACGGCTGCATCGGGCCTGAGCGGGCCGATCTCGTGCTCGCCGGTTGCGCCATCCTCGAAGCGATCCGGCGTGCCTTTCCCGCCGAGCGCGTGCGCATTGCCGACCGCGGCCTGCGTGAAGGCATGCTGCTGCAGATGATGCAGGCCGACCGCGCTCGCGGCTGGACGGGTCCCCGATGACTCAGGGCGGCGGCTCCGGCCGCGAGGGCGGCCGCTCGTTGAAGGCGCGCGTCAAGACGGCGCGCAGCCGGTCGCTGTCCTCGACCATCTGGCTCGAACGGCAGCTCAACGATCCCTATGTCGCGCGCGCCAAACGCGAAGGCTATCGCTCGCGCGCTGCCTATAAGCTCCTCGAGATCGACGAGCGTGCCCACATTCTGAAGCCCGGCCAAAAGATCGTCGATCTCGGCGCTGCGCCGGGCGGCTGGTCGCAGGTCGCGGCGCAGAAGATCGGCGCCGGCAAGACCGGTGCATCGCAGAGTCGGGCGAAGATCTTCGCCATCGATCTTTTGCCGATGGAAGCGATCCCCGGCGTCGAATTCCGCCAGCTCGATTTCCTCGACCCCAAAGCGCCGGGGCAGTTGATCGAATGGCTCGGCGGCCAGGCCGACGTCGTTCTGTCCGACATGGCGGCCAATGCGACCGGGCATAAGAAGACCGATCAGTTGCGCATCATCGGTCTTGTCGAACTCGCCGCTGATTTTGCCTGCGAGATCCTGGCGCCGGGCGGGGCTTTTCTCTCGAAAGTGCTGCAAGGCGGTACGGACAGCGCATTGCTGGCGGGCCTCAAGCGCGATTTCGCCCAGGTAAAACATATCAAACCGCCGGCGAGCCGGGCGGACTCCGCCGAGCTTTACGTGCTGGCGACCGGCTTCCGCGGCCGCAAGGAAGTTGCGGCCGAAGACTCGTAGTTACGGCCAGTAATCGAAACGTCAGCAAAACGTCTTAGAGCAGCAGCCGACCGCTTGAATCGCGCGAGCTTCGCTGAGGCCATGCCATGAAATCCTCGACAACATTGGGCCTCTCGCTGCTCGCCGGCGCGGCTTTGATCGAAACGGCACTCGTGCCAGGCCTGTTGATCGGCGGCGCCGTTGTGCTGGCCCCCAAGGTCCTGTTGAAATTTGTGCCGAAAGGGCAGCGGCGCCGGTCATCGAACACAACGGCTTCCAAGTCTGCTTCCAGCTCGGCTTCCAAGCTTGTCGTGCCAGTCATCGCCACGCAGCAAGCACAAGAAATCAAACGGCCGGCGCGGCTCGCACCGAGCTTCGCGGTCAAGCAGGCGATCTTCAAGACGATCACCTTTCGCATGGTCGCCACGACTGTCGACTTCACCGCGAATATCTTCGTGATCGGCGATTTCGCCACCGCGGCGGGCCTGTCCGCCTTCGGTCTCGTGTTGCACCGCTTTATTATTTTGGTCATGAGGTCGTCTGGAATAAGCTCGCTCCGGCCGGCACGCGCGTCAATGTCGTCGTGCTGAGGCGGCGTAAAAACGAGCCGCAGCGCGGCGCGGGGCGCGAATTGACGATGAACCGCTCGTTGGCCAAGACGATCACCTATGAAGTGATTGCCGTGACGGCGGATTTCACCGCGAATTATGTAGCGTCAGGCCACGTTGCCACCGCGGCGGGCCTGACGCTTTTCGCCCTCACCATCAGTCCCATCCTCTATTACGGCCATGAGAAGGCTTGGGATTATTTTGGCAGCCGACGCCTTCAAGACGGCGCGCCTCCGCATCGGCCCGTGAAGATGCTGATGGCGCCAGCTTGAGGCGCCTAGTCACTTCATCGTGGCGATGATGCCGTCGACCTCGGCGAGCGCTTCGGCTTTCTTGTCCTCATCCATCAACGCGGCGTGAAAGCCGTTGCGGACGATCGCTGCGATCTCGTCCCGGCTCAGTGCCAACGCCTGTGAGATTGCCGTGTAATTCTGGTTCACATAGCCGCCGAAATAGGCCGGATCGTCGGAATTGACGGTGACGCGCAAGTCCTTATCGAGCATATGCCGCAGCGGATGGTGGATCAGGTCATCGACGATCCGCAGCCGCAGATTGGAGAGCGGACAGACGGTCAGCGCCATCTTCTCGCGTGCCAACCGTCCCACGAGGCTATCGTCATCTAGGGCGTGATTGCCGTGATCGATCCGCCCGACACCGAGAACATCGAGCGCCTCCCAGACATAGCTTGCCGGGCCTTCTTCGCCCGCATGAGCGGTGAGAAAGAAACCAGCGTCGCGGGCGCGGGCGAAAACCCGTTTGAACTTGCTTGGCGGATGGCCTTTTTCGGAGGAGTCGAGGCCGATGCCGATGATCCGGTCCCTGTAAGGCAGCGCGGCATCGAGCGTCGTCTCGGCATCAGCTTCATCGAGGTGGCGCAAAAAGCACATGATGAGGCTCGCCGAGACGCCGAGCCTTTGCTCGGCATCGACGATCGCGCGATGCAGCCCATCGATGATGGTTGCAAAGGCGATGCCGCGAGACGTGTGGCCTTGCGGATCGAAGAACATTTCGACATGGCGGACATTGTCGGCATGCGCGCGGGTGAGATAGGCGAAAGCGAGATCGTAAAAATCCTGCTCGGTGATCAGCACCGACATGCCGAGATAATAGACGTCGAGAAAATCCTGTAGATTGCCGAATTGATAGGCGCGCCGCACCGCCTCGACCGAGTCATAGGGCAGGCGGATATTATTGCGCCGCGCCAGCGCGAACATCAGCTCCGGCTCGAGACTGCCCTCGATGTGAATATGGAGTTCGCATTTGGGCAGGCTTTGAATGAGGGCGTCGTTCATGGCGGCCTCTGCCATATGCGGGACGGGAACCGTTGCTACCCATTGAAGGCGACAGTGTCAAAAAGCCGGGTCAAACGCCCGCTGCACCGGGGCCGCCTACGCTTTGATCGCCTTCGGTCGTTCGACGAGTGACGTGCCGGCATCGGCAGGCAGGCGCACGAATGAGAAGACCGAGCTCGCCGACACTAGCGCGATGACGATAAAGCCCCAGCGGAAATCCGTGGCGACGAGCGGGCCGCCGCCGCGCAGTTCGCGGGCGAAATCGATGACGAAGGCGCCCACCGCAATGCCGACGCTCAGCGACAATTGCTGCGCAACGGCAGCGAAGCTTGTCGCCCGGCTCATCGCGACATTGTCGACCTCGGCATAGGCGATCGCATTGAGGCTGGTGAATTCGAGGGAGCGCACGAAGCCGCCGGTCAGCAGCACCAGCATCATCAAGAATATCGGCGTTGCCGGGGTGAAAAAGCCATAGATCGCGAAGAAGGCCGAGCTCAGCAGCGCATCGAAGATCAGGATGCGGCGAAAACCGAAGATGCGCAGCAGCGGCGGTGCCGTCGCCTTCATCACCATGGCGCCGGCCGAAGACACAAAGGTCACGGTTCCCGATTGGAAGGCGTTCATGCCGAAGCCGACTTGCAGCATCAAAGGCAGAAGCAGGGGCAGAGCGCCAACGCCGATGCGGAACACGGACCCGCCGGCAAGGCTCGCACGAAAGGTCGGGAAGGAGAGCAGGCGCAGATCGAGGATTGGAAATTCGACCTTGCGGCTGTGCAGCGCATAGGCCGTCAGCAAACTCGCGCCGGCGACGAGAAGCCCGGCGACGATCCATGTTCCGACTAGGTGGCGGCTGATCACCGACAGGCCGAAGACGACGCAGGCGAGTCCGGTTCCCAGCAGCAGAAAGCCCTTCACATCCAGCGGCCAGGCGGCTTCGCCACGGATGTTTTTGATGAAGAGGAGGACGAGGCACATGCCGAGGACGCCGATTGGCACATTGACGAAGAAGATCCAGCGCCAGTGGAAATAGGTGGTGATGAAACCGCCGATCGGCGGCCCGGCGATGGGGCCGAGCAGGGACGGGATCATCACATAAGACAGCGCCTTGACCATCTCCGAGCGATCGACCGAGCGCAGCAGAACGAGCCGGCCGACGGGGACCATCATGGCGCCGCCCATGCCCTGAACGATCCGGGCGCCGACGAATTCGGGCAGCGTGCTCGATAGGCCGCAGAGGATCGAGCCGGTGGTGAAGACGAGGATGGCGGCGCTGAAGATGCTGCGGGCACCGAAACGGTCGGCGGCCCAGCCGCTGGCCGGAATGAAAATCGCGAGTGACAGAAGGTAGGAGGTCAGCGCCAGCTTCAGCGTAATCGGATCTTGGTGCAGGTCCGCCGCGATGGCCGGCAGGGAGGTGGCTATGACCGTTCCGTCGAGATTCTCCATGAAAACGGCGCAAGCGACGATGAGCGCCGTCAATCCGTAGCGCGGCAAATTAGCTCCGTCCTTTCGGGGCTCGGGTGCTGGTTCCAAACCCGAGAATCCTGGCCGGGGCCACGTCTAGGCGGGCGCGCTCGGCAGATCCTGCTTTAACATAGGCGCGGAAATGGTTTCCACCTGCAGATGGATGATCGCGGATACGTGAGAGCGCATGTGGAAAATCGTCGCGCGAGCCCTTATTTGCTGAGACAAGACAGATGTGGACTTTGCCGCCCAGCTCCTAGAGAGCCTGAGCCGTCATCAACAGCCCCTTATTCCTCTTCTTTGCACTGCGTCCAAGCCGTGCTATGAGCCGCTGCCAACTTTGCCGTGCAGCGGGGCTGTTGCCCGATTCGCTGCGCGAAGCCCTTTTATCCGTGGCGCCCCGGCGTCCCCATGACGGAGTTGGCAATGGCCGAAATCATCAGACCAGCGTTCAGAGAAGCTCTCACCTTCGATGATGTGCTGCTTCTGCCCGGCCATTCCGAGGTGATGCCGAGCGGCGTCGATCTCAGGACCCGGCTGGCGGCCGATATCACGCTCAATCTGCCGATTATCTCGGCCGCCATGGACACCGTGACTGAGGCGCGGCTCGCGATCGCGCTGGCCCAGGCTGGCGGCATCGGGGTCATTCACCGCAATCTCAGCCCCGACGAGCAGGCGGAGGAAGTCCGCAAGGTCAAGCGTTACGAGAGCGGCATGGTGGTCAATCCGATCACCACATTCCCCGACGAAACTCTGGCCGATGCTTTGGCGCTGATGCGCCAGCACGGCATCTCCGGCATTCCGGTCGTCGAGCGCGGCCCGAACGGCAAGCCGGGCCGCCTGTGCGGCATCCTCACCAACCGCGATGTCCGCTTCGCCGATAATCCGTTGCAGCCGGTCAGCGAGCTGATGACCAAAAAGGTCGTCACTGTGCGCGAGGGCGTCAGCCAGGACGAGGCACGCCGCCTGCTGCATCAGCACCGGCTCGAAAAACTCGTCGTCGTTGATGACGAAGAACGCTGCGTCGGCCTCGTCACCGTCAAGGATATGGAAAAGGCGACGCTGCATCCGGACGCCAGCAAGGATGCCGAGGGCCGGCTTCGGGTCGCAGCCGCTTCGACTGTGGGCGACAAGGGCTATGACCGGGCACTGGCGCTCATCGATGCCGGTGTCGATGCCATCGTCGTCGATACGGCGCATGGCCATTCGCAATCCGTGCTCGACCAGGTGACGCGGATCAAGCGCATCTCGAACAAGGTCGCGCTGATCGCCGGCAATGTCGCGACGAGCGACGGCACCAGGGCGCTCATCGATGCCGGTGCCGATGCAGTGAAGGTCGGCATCGGTCCCGGCTCGATCTGCACGACCCGCGTCGTCGCGGGTGTCGGCGTGCCGCAGCTGACCGCAGTCCTGGACGCTGTCGAAGTGGCGCGCGCCGCCAACATTCCGATCATCGCCGACGGCGGCATCAAATTTTCGGGCGATCTCGCCAAGGCAATCGCCGCCGGCGCCAATGCGGTGATGATCGGCTCGCTGCTCGCCGGCACGGATGAGGCGCCGGGCGAGGTTTATCTGCTGCAAGGCCGCTCGTTCAAATCCTATCGCGGCATGGGCTCCGTTGGCGCTATGGCCCGCGGCTCGGCCGATCGCTATTTCCAGCAGGACATCAAGGACTCTTTGAAGCTCGTGCCGGAAGGCGTTGAAGGTCAAGTGCCTTACCGTGGTCCGGCAGGGGCGATCCTGCATCAATTGGCGGGCGGTTTGCGCGCCGCCATGGGCTATGTCGGCGGCCAGACCATTCCGCAATTTCAGGCGCGCGCGGCCTTCGTCAAAATCTCCTCCGCGGGCCACCGTGAAAGCCATGTGCATGATGTGACGATCACGCGCGAGAGCCCGAATTACCCGACGGGGCAGTGATGAGCGCCCATGACTGATCTTCGATGACTGACCTTCGATGACTCCTGCCGCCCGCATCGCTGCGGCGATCGACATATTGGCCGATATCGAAACGCGGCATCGGCCAGCCGCCGATGCGCTGAAGGATTGGGGGCTCGCGCATCGCTTCGCCGGCTCGAAGGACCGGGCCGCGCTCGCCTCACTGGTCTATGACGCTTTGCGCTGCCGCGCTTCTGCCGCCTTTATTATGGGTGCGGAGACGCCGCGGGCGATCATGCTCGGCGCGCTGCTCCAGATGCGGCATGAGACGCGCGAGACGATCGCCGCCCTTTGCTCCGGACAGAATTTCGCGCCCGCGCCGCTGACGGAGGACGAGGCGGCACGCCTCGATCATTCCTCGATTGAAGGCGCGCCGGATCATGTGCGCGGCAATTTCCCCGAATGGCTGGCGCCGGATTTTGCCGAAGTCTTCGGCGCGAATGCCGTAGCCGAGGGCGAAGCGCTGGCTGCCCGCGCGCCGCTCGATCTCCGCATCAACACGCTGAAGACGACGCGCGAGAAGGCGCAAAAAGCCTTGGCGCATTTGCGGGCGGAGCCGACGCCTTTGTCGCCGCTCGGCCTGCGCCTGCCATTCGATGAAAGCGGCCGCAATCCGTCATTGGCGGGCGAACCGGCCTTCATGAAGGGTCTTGTTGAGATTCAGGATGAAGGTTCGCAGCTCGCGGCGCTCCTCTGCGGCGTGAAGCCGGGCGAGCAAATCCTTGATCTCTGTGCCGGCGGCGGCGGCAAGAGCCTGGCCCTCGCGGCCTTGCTGGAAAACAAGGGCCAGATCTATGCGTCGGATCGCGACGCGGCGCGGCTCAAGGGCATCTATCCGCGGCTTGAACGGGCAGCAACGCGCAATGTCCAGCTCAGGCCGCCGCGGCGCGGCCAGGACGTACTGGCCGATCTTGAGAACCGTTGCGATCTCGTCTTGGTCGATGCGCCGTGTACCGGCACAGGCGTCTGGCGGCGCAACCCCGATGCGAAATGGCGTATGCGCCCTGGCGCGTTAGAGCAACGCTTGAAGGAGCAGGATGAAGTACTCGAAATTGCAAGAAAATATGTGAAATCAGGCGGCCGGCTGATCTATATCACATGCTCGCTGTTGAAGGCGGAGAATGAAGACCGGGTCGCCAATTTTCTCGCCGGGCAGTCGGATTTCACGCCGATTGCGGCGGCAGCACTTGCGGCGGCGGCCGGCCTGCCGGCACTGACGCGTTTCGCTTCGCGTTTCGGACCCGGCCTGCGGCTGACGCCGGCGACCGCAGGCACCGACGGTTTCTTCGTTGCCGGGCTCGTGCGGCAGTGAAATTAAAGAGCGAACGTAAAGGATGAAGAGCCGGCGTCAGGATTGGGAAGCGGTCTTGGCCCGCTCGGCGAGCTTTTCGAGCAGCGCCGGCAAGACGGTTTTCACGCGCGAGCGCTCAGTCCGGCGCGCGTCTTCCTCGATGCCTTCCGAAAACAAGGCCGGGACGTTACGGGCGCTGATCCGCGGGGCGCGCCGCTGGCGTTGCTCTTGGGTCGAAGAAAAGGATTCTGACATTATTGCCGCGTGGATCTTCTATTGTCGTTGCGGGCTGTATAGCTGACGGGCCTTGCCTCTCGTTCAATCCGATTGCTCAAAACGAGCAGAAAGTGATCAAGGAAATTTTCGCTATTCGGACCGCTTCCACTTCATCATTGCGGCAGGCGCACGAAAACGCCGTATCCGTCGCTGTTTTCTTGCGCGATTTCCGGCAATTTGACCAAACCTCCGCGCGAAGCCTTCACCGTTCGACACACGCAATTCGAGCCCATCAGGACAGGCGATGACCAAACCCGATCTGCATCAGGATATTTTGGAAACGCATGACAAGGTGCTGGTCATCGATTTCGGCTCGCAGGTGACGCAGCTCATCGCACGCCGTGTGCGCGAGGCGGGCGTCTACTGCGAGATCGTGCCGTTCCAGAAGGCCGAAGAGGCTTTTGCTGCGCTCAAGCCGAAAGCCGTGATCCTCTCCGGCGGTCCGGCTTCTGTGCTCGAAGAAAATTCGCCGCGCGCGCCGCAGGCGGTCTTCGACTCCGGCGTGCCGATCCTCGGCATCTGCTATGGCGAGCAGCTGATGGCGCATCAGCTCGGCGGCAAAGTTGCCGCTGGCGACAATCGCGAATTCGGCCGCGCCGAAGTCGAAGTGATCGCCGAAAGCCCGCTGTTCGACGGCGTCTGGCAGAAGGGCCAGCGCTATACCGTCTGGATGAGCCACGGCGATGCGGTCTGCGAACTGCCGCGCGGCTTTGCACGGCTCGCCACATCGGAGCATGCGCCGATCGCCGTCATCGGCGATGAGGCGCGCCGTTATTACGCCGTGCAGTTCCATCTCGAAGTCGTGCATACGCCCGACGGCGCCAAGCTTCTCTCGAATTTCGTGCATAAGGTCGCGGGCCTGAAAAGCGATTGGACGATGAACGCGTTTCGCGCCGAGGCCGTCGCCTCGATCCGGGAAAAGGTCGGCAAGAGCAGGGTGCTCTGCGGCCTCTCGGGCGGCGTCGACAGCGCCGTCGCCGCGGTCCTGATCCATGAGGCGATCGGCGATCAGCTCGTCTGCGTCTTCGTTGATCACGGCATGCTGCGCCAGGGCGAGGCAGAGCAGGTCATCTCGCTCTTCCGCGGCCATTACAACATCCCGCTCGTCCATGTCGAAGCGGGCGAGGTCTTTCTCTCGGCGCTCAAAGGCGTCACCGAACCGGAAGAAAAGCGCAAGATCATCGGCCGGCTCTTCGTCGAAACCTTCGACAAGGAGGCCGAGAAGATCGCGCAGGATGGCCATGGCCCGCTCGAATTTCTCGCGCAAGGCACGCTCTATCCGGACGTGATCGAAAGCGTCTCTTTCCACGGCGGCCCGTCCGTCACGATCAAATCGCACCACAATGTAGGCGGCCTGCCGGAACGCATGAAGATGAAGCTCGTCGAGCCGCTGCGCGAGCTCTTCAAGGATGAGGTGCGCGTGCTCGGCCGCGAGCTCGGCCTGCCGGAAGCCTTCGTTGGCCGGCATCCGTTTCCGGGGCCGGGGCTCGCCATCCGCTGTCCGGGCGGCGTTTCGGAAGACAAGCTCGCCATCCTGCGCAAGGCCGATGCGGTCTATCTCGATGAGATCCGTAAGACCGGGCTTTACGACAAGATCTGGCAGGCTTTCGCCGTGCTCCTGCCGGTACAGACGGTCGGCGTCATGGGCGACGGTCGTACCTATGATTTCGTCTGCGCGCTGCGCGCCGTCACCTCGATCGACGGCATGACGGCGGATTTCTATCCCTTCGACATGAGCTTTTTGGGCCGCGCCGCGACGCGCATCATCAATGAAGTGAAGGGCATCAACCGCGTCGTCTACGACGTGACGTCAAAGCCGCCGGGGACGATCGAATGGGAGTGAGAGCCTAAGTCGCTGCCGGCAGGCTATGCCTTGCACCGACTTCTGGGATTGTAGGGGCTATCGGGATTGACATCGAGATCGACCTCTTCGACGCAGCCTTGTGGCTGCATGTGACTGGCACCGGTGCGCCGGGGCCCATCTCGAAGCTGCACATTGCTGACCTTCGACAGGAAGAGGCAACGCCATTGTCCGCTCGGCGGCAAGCCAGTACGGCTTCCGCCGGCAAACTGATAGGTCAAGGCTCTCTCCTGACCCTGCGTGTGGCCGAGGATGATCGGGCAGAGTTCGCGGAAATAGCCGTCATACGTGCAAAGGATTTGCTGCTGGTGGAGCATGGCCTGCTGGAACAGGGTGTAGGTGTGGCTTGGCATTAGGCTCTCCTGTCACCATTCGTCCATAATGGAATATAATTGGGTTTAGCCGAGCGGACAGGCAGATGCGCTCTCGAATACGGGGTGTGCTGAGGCGTGGTGGCATTGGCGTCATGGCGACGGCCGCACCTATGATTTCGCTTGCGCGCTGCGCGCCGTCACCTCGATCGACGACATGATGGTGGATTTCCCGCCCTTCGACATGAGCTGCTTGGGCCGCGCCGCGACGCGCATCAATGAGGTGAGGGGCATCAGCCTCGTTCTCTATGACGTAACGTCAATGGCGGCGGGGACGATGAGTGGGAGTAGCCTTTACAGACGTTTAGGTGCCTACAGCTGAGGGGCTCAATTTAGCGGGCTGGCCTCTGTAGACTTTGATAATCAGCCGTTGCAACTATGCGTGCAACGGTCGAAGTTTTTGTCGAGGCGACAAAAAACCTCGGGGGCATAAAGTGATTGAAGTAACGCAGGACCACTTCCTGAGAGCTGCTTTTGAAATCGGCAAAAATGGTGAAAATGATACGTTGCCTTATGACGTCGATGCGGCGTTTATTCGCGATAAGGCGGAAAATCTATCCCAGATTTGTTTCCATTTATTTCGCTTTGTTGATGCAAAACCTAGGAAAGAAGCACTCGAGTTTTTAAATGGGATTACAATTGGTTCAGAACGTCTTTTAGTTCCCTCGGGATCACACGGCTTTCGAATAACAACGAAGATACATCCGTTCTGGAATTTGTATTTGAATGGACTCGGCTTGGCCATTGCCGAAGCCAACGAAATGCGTCGGAACGCGCGCGTCCATTCTTATCGGTTGGGCGGTGAAGCGCCCTCTTTCTTTGATAGATCGAAATCGTGGAGAACATATAAAGAAGCAACTTTAGAAGAAGAGGAGTTGAAGAACGAAAGTTGCGTAGTCGTCCAGACCGATATTTCTAGTTTTTACGAACACATTTATCATCACCGATTAGAAAATGTCGTGAATGACCTCGCGGCCAGCAATTCGACAATCGCTCTGCAAATTGATCGCATTTTAAACAAGCTATCCGCAGGACGCTCGTTTGGTTTACCCGTCGGCGGGCAGTGTGCACGCGTGCTTGCGGAAGTGATGATGACGCCTATCGATCAATCTCTTTCTGACGCGGGCATCGTTTGGCATCGCTTTGTCGACGACTTCACGTTGATCTGTGCGTCTCAACAAGATGCCTACGCCGCATTGTCAACATTGTCTCATTCGCTTGCCGACTATGGCCTGTCACTTAATCGAACCAAAACGACAATTCTCAGCGCGAAGCATTACACTGACTACATAGCAGCTCAACTCGGTCATGATGAGGATGCGAGCCTCGCCTTGCGCGAACTTGATTTGCATTTCGACCCGTACTCCGATGCAGCTCAGAGAGACTATGAAGACCTTAGGAAATCGTTCGAAAAAATCGATATTCAGTTTCTACTCGATCTTGAGAAGGAAAAGTCTCAGCCTGATAACTTCGTACTGGCCCAGATAGGGCGCGCGTTGAAATTCCAGGAACCCAAGGTTGCTGCCCAAATGTGCGCAACCCTGTTGGATCCAAAAAATCTCGATGCTTTCAGAGCTTCGTGGTCCAAAATTATGCGCGGCATCTATTCGGTGAGAGCTAACTGTGAATTTGAACCGATCTATCAGCAGATCGACAATCTTTTGGATATGGTGTCGACGGCCGTTTCCCATCTTCTGAAGCCCGAAGTAAACACTTTGCATTATTTGCGCGCGATTCGATTTAAGCGAACTGACATTCGTGGAAGGTTTGTTCGGCGTACTTACTCGGAAACTTCGTCACAAGCAGTGAAACGAGCCTGTATCGATTGCTGGCAATACTGGATCGACCGCGCGAGTTTTATACGCCTTAGAAATCAATGGCAGAACCTCGGGCCAGATGAACAACGAATGGTTTGGCTTGCGGCGGGGAGCTTCGGGGACGAGGGCAAGCATGCAAGGACACAGCTAAAGATGTCACTAAGTCAGGTGTGGCACCTTGGCTTTGAGACAGAGAGCGAAGTCACTTTTGCCTCTTGCTATGAGAACTGGGCGAGAAATGGCGCTTAAGAGGCTCCCTATCCGTGATCCCAGAACCGTAGCGCGCGACATACCCGGTGTCCTTGATGTTCTATTTCCGCGCTTAACTAGTGGCCTAGTGACATCTCTGAACCGGGAAATATTCTCGTTTCCTGGAATAGCCCCGGTGCCAGATGAACTTGTTGAAAGCAGTCATCTTCAAAAAGCGATGTTGTTTGAGCTAGCTGTGGTTCGAGCCGAAATCATGCTGGATGGTGAAGGTGAACCAAGCTGGAATGATTGCTTGAGAATTTCCCGTGATCGCCAAGGACGGCACTATGATGCGAAACTGCCAGTTCAACTAGAGCAATGCGATTTGGACGTCGCATCTCACTCGGCGAATAACTTGATTGCCATGTTGGCGAGTGTACAGAGTCAATATCCAAATATGCAGTTGCAACGTAGTCCTGTAATTCCTGGGCTGGGATGGATCGCTTCCGGCGTCGGGGATTTTGCGCTCGGCTCAATACTCATCGAGGTCAAACATACCGACAGGAATTTCATATCGGGGGACTTCAGGCAGGTTCTTATGTACTGGTTGTTAAAATACGCAGCATCCATTGAGAAGAACGACGTCATCTGGTCAGAATGCTTGTTGCTCAATCCGCGACGTAACGCGGGGCTGCGCGTCAACTTTGACCATTTGTTGCGATATGCATCTGTAGGCTCTAACCGAGTCGAATTGTTCGAACTCTTGCGTTCCATCGTGGGGCAGGATTTGGACCGTTGAAAGGAAAGAAGTACGGTGTCGCAGAACGCGAGCTTTACGCGGGGGCGGATCAACGTGCGACAAGACCATTTTACTGGACACAACTCCAGCTGTGCGTGCGGCCGGGAGGAAGAGGCGCACGCACAGCCGCTGCGCCTTAGCGCAGACGGCCGCTGGCGGTGATCTTCTCGCCGGTCAACCAATGCGCTAAACGCCATTTTGCCCTAGCAATAGCTGTCGAAAGCCGTGTGCCACTCTGGCTTTCGGCCCGGCGGCGAATGATGCGAACGCTGAGGACGCAAAGCAATCCGGCGTTTGAGCCACGTCGTCGGAAAGGAAAGCATGGCGAAACCTGCAAATAAGGGCGCGCAAAAGCCCCCAAGCGCCCCTCACGCTTTTTATTGCCTGTGGCTTTCAGGTTCTTGTAGGCAAAGAGGTTCCTCGCCTATCGTTACCCTACAGGGGATTTCCTATGAAAACCAAACATAAAATCGCTCTCGCGAGCATGGCCTATAAGGGCGTCTCGACTGTTCGACGCCTATATGGTGCTAGCGACCAGGCCACAGTGGTTCGGCGCGGCATTCGCTACAATCTTGACCTCTCAGAGGGCATTGATTTTGCCATCTATCTTCAAGGCCAATTTGAGCCGAAGACGGCCAAATGCTACGAGAAGCACGTTCAGATCGGACACTGCGTCCTTGATATTGGCGCGAATATTGGAGCCCACACGCTCAACTTGGCGCGGCTGGTCGGGGAAACTGGCCGTGTCTTTGCATTCGAGCCAACAAAATTTGCTTTCTCGAAGCTGCTCCACAATTTGAAAATCAATCCAGATTTAGCGGCCCGCGTTGAGGCGCATCAATGCTTTCTTGGTCCGACACAGTCTGTGGCCGCTCCCGCGGCAATCTATTCAAGTTGGCCGCTCACGCGATCTGAGGATGATCTACACAACGAGCACCTAGGCGCCCCCAAATCAACGGAAGGGGCGAAGACGGATAGCGTGGACAGATTCCTTACCGAACGCGGGAACCCATCTGTCGATTGTGTCAAGCTCGATGTTGATGGACACGAATGTGCCGTTCTCGAAGGCGCCCAACAGATGATGAATCGTGACCGCCCCATCTTTGTGATGGAAATCGCTCCATATGTCCTATCAGAGCACGGCGCATCACTAGGAAAGTTGCTCGATTATTTCATCCCTCTAGGCTACCGTTTTTACCGAGAGGATAATGGAGACCTCCTGCCGGATACTGCCAAGAAACTAGCCACTCAAATTGGCGACGGAGCAAGCTGGAATGTCGTCGCGAGAGCTGCGGGATAAAATCACAGCTCGACAGAAATCAAAAACTGAGCGTAGCTCTCTGCCGAGGAGCTTAGAGTGTGCGCTAAAGATCATACCTCTAGTAGTGAAGTTTGAAGCCAATGCGCCGCCTGCATTCGTCCCGTTGTTGCTAACCGGGCCGCCACCCGTCGTGCCGCTATAAGATAATACGTCGCCGTTCCCAGTGCGATGAACGCTGGCGAATGCCTCGTTTCCGTTCACTCAACGGACCCGCCATCGCCGATCTCCTCAGGCGGTGCGATCGGCTGATATTGGAAGTCGGGATGCGTCGCCTTGATTACGGCCGCGATGCGGTCGATCTCGTCGCGGCCGCGGTAAACGCCGCCATTCGGATCGTAGAACACGGCGTCTTGTGGAAGATCTCGTCGATCGTTGCGCGCCGACGCACGGGTTACTCTCATCGAATACGTCTTGGAGATTGCCAAGCAACAGGGTCGATAGGGTGTGGGACATGGTGACTCCCTATTTCGGCTGTGCGTGCGCCCGGGAGGAAGAGGCGCACGCACAGCCGCTGCGCCTTAGCGCAGACCGCCGCTGGCGGTGATCTTCTCGCCGGTCAGCCAACGCGCGTCATCCGAGGCCAAAAAAACCGCGACGCCGGCGATGTCGTCGGGCCGGCCGGTGCGGGCGAGCGGCGTCTGGGCGACGATGCCTTTCTCGAAATCCGAACCGATGAATCCCGCTGTGTTGGTGCCTTCGGTCTCGACGATGCCGGGGTTGATGGCGTTGACGCGGATCTTGCGCGGGCCGAGCTCATTGGCCAGCACGCCGGTAATGGCGTCCAGCGCGCCCTTGGTCGCGGTATAGACGACGGAGTTCGGCGGAAACAGGCTTGTAACGGCCGAGGAGATGTTGATGACGCTGGCGCCTTCGCCGAGATGCTTTGCCGCCGCCTGTGTGGTCAGCAGCACGCCCAAAACGTTGATGTCGAAGATGCGGCGGTATTGCGCCTCGGTGACTTCTTCGATCGAAGCGAATTCATAGACGCCGGAGTTGTTGACCAGCACGTCCAGGCGGCCGAACTGCTTGACGGCCGCGTCGATGAGCGCCTGTGCCTGATCGGCTTTGGCAACATCGCCATGAACCGCGATGGCCTTGCCGCCGGCCTTGGTAATTGCCTGCACGACAGCTTCCGCGCCGGCCTTGCTCGATGCATAGTTGACCACCACGGAGGCGCCTTCTGCCGCAAGCGCCTTGGCAATCGCGGCGCCGATACCTTTCGATGCGCCTGTTACGACGGCGACTTTCCCCGTAAGCTTTGCCATGTCTTTCGTTCCTCTTGGCTAGAGCATGTCCCGGAAAAAGTCGATCGACTTTTCGATCAAGGACATGCTTCAAGATGTTGAATCGAGCCAATTTAATTCCGATCAAATGCATCTCGAAGCGATTCCATTCAGCCGGATTAGCTCTGGGCTCTGACCGTCCGATGGACGGCGATTTCCCATAGTTCAGAACATTGGAACTATTGAAGCAGGCATCAAGCCCCCGATATAGAAAAATCATGAGGCCACTGTTCCACCCAGCGATTGAAGACGTGCGACCGGAGGCGATCCTTCACGCGCTTTCCGATCCGGTGCGCGCCGCGATCTTCACCGAGATCTCGGGGGCAGGCTGCGTCGAGGCCTGCTCGGCGTTTGCGACCATGGGTGATCGGGCCATTCCGAAGTCGTCGCTGTCTCACCACATCAAAATATTGCGGGAGGCGGGCCTGATCCGCTGCGAGCGTCATGGCGTGGAGATGCGCAACCATTCGCGCTGCGCCGAGGTAGACAAGCGCTTCCCCGGCCTCGTGGCGGCGATCTTGGGTGCCTATGCAAAGGTTGCGTGTAAGCCGAAGAAAGATTGATCAGCCGCCGAGCCCCGCATGTCGATCCTTCCATACGGCTCAAATGATCAGGCGGCGTCTGCTTGAAACGAAGAGCGATGAGGCTCAGGTTTCGGTCTCGCCAGTGCTTTCCAGCTTTTGGCGCAGAGCGATGATCACGCGGTGGACGGTCGCAATGTCTTTGACCGAGAGCTCGTCCGACAGGCCGTTGATCCAAGGCGCCTGCAGCTGCATGGCGGCATCGAACGCCTGACGTCCCTCATCGGTCAGAACGACGAGCTGTGCCCGTCGATGATGCGGGTTGGCCTCGAACGCCACCAATCCATCCTTATGAAGATCATTGACGATCCGCTGCACATTTTGGCGGTTGGCGCCGAGGTTGCGGGCTAGCCAAGCGACAGGCTCAGGGCGTTCGGCATTGGCGATCGCGCCGAGGATCTGCCAGCGGGCGCTTGTCAGGCCGAGCGGCGCAACGAGCCGATCGCCCGCGGTCAAAAGCAGGCTGTCGAGCCTGAAGAGGTCAAGCATAAGGCTGCTCAACGCCTCGCCAGCGGGCGTCCGCTTGGATTTGCGTAACGTCACGTTGATCCTATATTGACATCATAATGTCAATTCGACACTATGTTGATAATGTCAGATCGGCATCGTGTGATCAAGCAGGAGTCTGTCATGCCTCAATTGCGCCCATTGGATCCCGCTTTCCCGATCGAACGACAGATCGCGGTCGAAGCTGCTCCTGTCGTGCTGGTGAATGTTTTCACGCTCGATCAAGCGGACGAGGGCGCTTTTCTCAAAGCCTGGCAAGATGATGCTTCATTCATGAAGCGGCAGCCGGGGTTCATTTCAACCCAGCTGCATCGCGCCATTGGCAAAAGCCCGACCTATCTCAACTATGCTGTTTGGGATTCGACGGCCGATTTTCGCGCCGCCTTCACGCATCCGGAATTCCGGGCGAAGCTATCGACCTATCCGGCCTCAGCCGTCGCTTCGCCGCATCTCTTCCAGAAGGTCGCGGTGCCCGGCGTCTGCGTCGCCTAAAGTTGCAAGCCCTCCATCTGGGGCGAGGGACAGAGGGCAGGGAGCAAATGGCGAGGCCGACTTCACCCGCCCATCATCCCATTCGAATATGGCGCCGAAATAAAAAGCTTCAAGAATTGCAAAGCCTTGTGACTACCCGTACCTCCCTGCCTTCGCGAACGACGGGGAGGTTGCATGGTGGATGCGAATGTCTTGATCGTAGGCGCCGGTCCGACAGGGCTGATGTTGGCCGGCGAGCTAGCTCTGGCAGGCATCGATGTGGTCGTCGTCGAGCGCCGCACCAGTCAGGATTTGATCGGCGCGCGCGCGGGCGGACTGCATTCACGCACGATCGAAGTGCTCGATCAGCGCGGCATCGCCGATCGATTCCTTGCGCAAGGGCAAGTGGCACAGGTCGCCGGGTTTGCCCGAATCCATTTGGACATCAGCGATTTTCCCACCCGGCATCCATATGGGCTCGGGCTGTGGCAGAACCGGATCGAACAGATATTGGCCGATTGGGCCGGCGAACTGCGGGTGCCGATCCACCGCGGATGCGAGGTGACGGGATTCACGCAAGACGACACTGGTGTCGACATCGACCTGGCCGATGGTCGGTCACTGCGAGCGGACTATCTGGTCGGCTGTGACGGAGGACGCAGCCTGATCCGCAAGGCGGCCGGCATCGATTTCCCCGGCTGGGATCCGACGATCAGCTGCCTCATCGCTGAGGTCGAGATGGTCGCCGCAATTCGGTATGCGCCAGGATGCCACCGGCATCCATGGCCTCGGCCGGTTGCAATACGAGATCCGCGACGGCGAGGTCGTTTATAAGGATGAGGGGCCTATTCCAGTCATGGTGACCGAACGGCAGGTCGGCCCCATCGGACGCAGCGAGCCCACACTGCGCGATCTCAGCGAAGCGCTTGTTGCAATTTATGGGACCGATTACGGGGTCCATAGTCCGACCTCGATTCAGCGATTCACGGATGTGACGCGGCAAGCGGCCTCATACCGCAAAGGCCGCGTGCTGTTGGCGGGCGATGCCGCGCATGTGCATTTTCCGGTAGGCGGGCAGGGCCTCAACATCGGCGTGCAGGATGCCGTCAATCTCGGATGGAAGCTCGCCCAGGTGGTCAAGAACATATCGTCAGATAGCCTGCTGGACACCTACCATGCCGAGCGCCACCCGGTTGCGGCGCGCGTTCTGCGCAACACCATGGCCCAGGCGGCGCTTCTGCGCAGCGACGACCGCATCGACGCTCTGCGTGAGTCCATGGCCGAACTGCTGCGCATGGATGAGCCGCGTAAACGGTTCGCCGCGATGATGTCTGGTCTGGATATCCGCTATGATTTCGGCGAAGGACATGCGCTGCTCGGGCGCCGCATGCCCGATCTCGACCTCGTCACGGCCAATGGGCCGATGCGGGTCTATGCGCTTCTGCACAAGGCACAGCCGGTCTTGCTGAACTTTGACAAGCCCGGCGAGATCGACGTCACGCCGTGGGGCGACCGGGTTCAGCTGGTCGATGCTGACTATACGGGACCGTGGGAACTTCCAGCAGTCGGGCCGATCACGCCGCCTGTCGCCGTGCTGGTGCGCCCCGACGGATACGCCGCTTGGGTCGGCGAGTCGGCCGATCCGAAGCTTGCCGACGCGCTGACCAGCTGGTTCGGTCCGCCAACAAGCGACTAATCTTCAAAAAACAAGAGCAAGGTTCAAAGGCTGCATACGCGCGAGGCGTAGAACGCCCCGCGCACATTCGTCAATCACTGCTCAGCGATCGCCGCCGTCGATCTGCTTGCCAATAATCGCGATCGACTGTTCATAGACGGTCGCCGCATTCCAGGCCTGGATCGCCGCGAAATTCGGTTCGCCCGGCTGATAGCCCGCGCCGCGCTGCCAGCCATGCGCCTTGAGGTAATTCGCGGTCGAGGCGAGGGCACCCGCCGCCGTGTCGAGATTTCCGACGCCATATTCGAGCATCGTCTTCGGCAGGAATTGCGTCTGGCCGATCTCGCCATGCATGGAGCCGCGCGTGCTGGCTGACAGGCGCCCGTCATCGACGAGTTTCAGCGCCGCATAGAGCTGATCGGTGAAAAACTCCGGCCGGCGGCAGTCATAGGCGAGGGTCGCGATGGCAGAGAGGGAGCTCTGGTTGCCGTGCTGGCTGCCGAAGCCGGTCTCCATGCCCCAGATGGCGATCAGCGGCCCCGGCGGGACGCCATAGCGCTGCTCGATCGAGGAGAACAGCGCCGCCTGCGATTGCCTCAGCGAGCGCCCGCGCGCCGCGATTGTCGCAGCGCCGCGCTTGGCCATGAAGGCTTGGAGCGACAGATGAAAGCTTTTCAGGCCCCGATCCGCGTTGATGGTCGGCGTGTTGTAATGCGTCGACATCAGCGCGCTGATGCCGGCTCCGCCGATGCCTTTCGCGCGTGCCTCATTGGCGAATTCGCCCTTCCAGGCCTCGAAGCCTGCGGCGGACCTGCCGCACGACGCAGCGTAAGCTGCGCCAGACATCAGGAGGGAAGCGGCACAGGCCGCGATTGAGGCTGTGATAAGCCGGCCACTACGCATGCGAATCCCCTTGGTTGCCTTCGGCGAGACCTTATGCGGGCACAGTCGCCCCGTCGAGAGAGACCTGGCCGCAGGGATGATTTCCCGCGGTTTGGGTCTTTCTGCAACCGCCATCTTAGCCGGCATGGCGGCCTAAACTGTCCAAACTGGCGTTAGTTCCATTTCGGACGGCAGGATGCGCATCTTGCTTGAAAGCCGCATGACGGCCGAAGCGTCAATCCACCGCGCGGCATGAACCGAAGAGCATCAGATTGCCGTCCGGATCGATCAGCGCGAATTCGCGCATTCCATAGTCCATGTTGCGCAAAGGTCTAACGTCGGTGACGCCGGCGGCCTGCCAATGCGCATGCAGCGCATCGGCGTCGTCGACCCGGACAAAGACGCAGGCGGCGGTCCGCTTGGGATCGTGATCCGGGTGAGCGACAAGAAGAGCTCGATGCTGTCGCGCTTCGTCATGACGAAATCGCCATGCACCGAGACCGAAAAGCCCAGCGCCTCAAGAATGGACGCTGCGGCCAACATCGATGGTGGCATGATGGGACAGGCGCGCTCGCAGCGGCCGCCATCAGTGACCATGATCCGCCTCCTTGCGGCCGATCGCGCAGAGTACACCGAGGCCCTTGCGCATCTGCGACACGCATGCCTCGCCAACTTTCGCGACGAGCGCCGCATCGACCCGCGCCAGACAATGGGCAGATATCAATCGCACGGACCGATTCATCCGGTCGAGCCGCTATCAGGATACCGTCTGATCTGGCCCGAAGACGAGAGTCCTGTGATTTATTTAGCGCCGGATGCCAACGACGAGGAATTGGGCAGGGCCCTGCTGGAATCGTTGGACCGCAGCCGATTCATTCATCCCACGATGATCCAAGTTTCACTGAGAGCGCGAGATATGGGCGTATCGAAAGAGCAAAGAGAATTTCATGCGACGCTATGGCTATAAGACCAAGCGCGATGCCTATAGAATATGGATTGGTGTCGCGTGAAAAGGTTCATCGAAAGATCTTAATCCAGCTCCATATGCGCGACAAACCCGGAACTTGGAAAGGTCTTTTGTCAGAACCGGATATCGTTATGGCTGCGACCACAGATGCGCTTGTGGCCGGCGCGGCGCTGCGGCGGGCTCTGGATCTTTGCAAGTCAGCAAGCGAGCTGACGTCCGGTAGGATGAGCATATGGGTCGCGGCGATCTCTCCGTCATTAGTTCCGAATGCGGTCGTCTCGGGATTACCATCGGCTTCCAGCACGACGAAACCGGCGGCGCTAATTCTCTTCGGTTTTAATCTCGAGCTTGGTCGCGCCAAAGTAGCCGTAAACGTCGTGCAATAATGTCAGGAGTTCCGCTGCCAAGGCTGAATCCGTCGTTTTGTCAGCCAAATAGGTCTTCGAATAATTCGGTGCGCGACCAGGATCGGCGTAGCCGGCATCGTGCAGTCGGGAAACGCGCTCAGCTGTCAGAATGGCTGACAGGGCGGGCCAGCTATCGGCCGATTGGGCTTCACAATAAAAGCTCTTCGGTTCCGACTGCGTTTCACATTGCATGTAGCCAATGCCAGTCTCGAATACGACAAAAACGCGGCGGTTCATATTCAGCCGAAGGCGCTGGATCTCCAGCGTCACTTTCGGCCCATAGACCGCAATCAAATCCGCCGTCGTGCTCTTGGGACCGAGCTTGCGTTCGGGCGCGTCATTCGCGGGTTTTGTATGAACAGGCATGCACAGCGAAACGCGCCATTGACGGCGCATCAGAGATCAGGCCGGCGAGATTTTGGGTCGGGCCATTTCGCGGTGGACACGGCTCGTTCCGGACCGAGGTCGTTTCGATCTCGATGTTCTTGACGTCGGCTTCGTAGGCCTGCGAAAGCGTGGCCAGAATTTCATCTGCAATGACTTTCGCTGAGGTTGCGGGCGCGAAACTCCGCGCATAATTGCCGAAGCTTGGATCGAGCATCCAGCCTCTCGCGATCAAGCGGCCGATGCGGTCAGGCGTCAATATATGTTCGAGGGAGGGCTGCATCGACGTGCCGGCCGCTTCGCAGCGCATGGAACGATCGTTCATAGTGCGGCACTGGATATATTTATTGCCGTCCCAAATGGTCACGAGATTGATCTGACCAGGTCGGTCTAAAAGCCTGATCAGTGCAACTGCGGCTTCTACTTTATTGTCTTGGGTCTTTCCCGAATTATCTTGGGCGATATTGGCTTGGGCCATTGCTGCGCTATTGATCAAAATGGCGATTGCAATCATTGTTATCCGCCAGACGATTTTGATCATTGTGCCCCTCATTGATTTGCATGCATTTTAAGCTGCGATGTTTGAGATAAGAGCGGCGGATGAACTTCAATTATCGTTCCATCCGGCACCTGGCGGATCACCATCCAAGACCTTGAACCTCGGGCCGCCGCAGCGTGAGCGCGCCGTTCTCTTCGCCGGAGGCGCGGGCCGCTGCGATCACCTCTGCATCGACGATTCGATAGGAATCGAAACTGGGCGGCAGATCGGGATTCGTCGGATTTTTGTCCATGAACCAATGCTTGATCGCCAGCGGAATGACGATGTAGTCGAGATGAATAGGGTCGCGTGTCGTGTCGAAGCCGGCCCGTTGAACAACGTCAGTGACCTCCGACCACGGTGCCAATGCAAAAAGCGGCCTGCCCGAAATGATTTCAGCGAGCGCGACGTAGTCGACGCGCGGCAGCACGATGGATTCGGCGCGCGGCCAAATAATCCCGCGGCAGACGCGGCCGTCCATCGCAACGAAGTGGATTTTCGGCACATCGCAGCGGCCGCCGAATTGCCGGCTACGGGCGGCGAGCTGATAGTTCCATGCCCAGGTTTCCCGCAAAACTTCGCACGGCATTGATGCAATTTTTTCTCCAGGACTTCGCTTGATGGCATTGTGGGTCGAAAACACATTGCCGAAATTCCAGGCGTTCAGGAATTTTTCGCCGGAGTAAGGCCCATCGCCCATGCCGTGCATTTGCGGATCATCGATCTGCGGCTGGAATTTTGCGACGAAGGCGGACAACTCTTTTTCGGCTTCAACGCCGAAATAGCTCGGCCGAAAATAGTTGATCTCGAATTCGACCGAGACCACCGTCTTTTGGAGGCGAAAGTTTCGTCCCGAGCGCAGCCTGACCTGAAAGTAAACTTCCGTATCCGGATTTTCATACATGAACTCGTCGCCATTGGCGGCGAAATGCTCACGCCCGGCGAAGTAATAGAACACGTGATCGTGCAAGACAGCCGGCTTCAAACGGAAATCCAAAGTGTAGCTCATCGATGCTAGTCTCTCGGAATGGAGTCGTTAAAGCCGTGGGTCAATCGGTTCGCTTTCCAATGCCAGAACAGCGAAGACACATTCATGCACGCGCCGCAGCGGCTCGCGGGCGACGAAGCGTTTCAGCGCTTCATGGCCGAGCGCGAATTCGCGCAGAGCGAGGTTACGTTTGCCCGAAAGACTGCGTTCGCGCAGGCGGACGATGTTCTCCGGCGCGTCATATTCAGGTCCGTAGATGATCCGCAGATATTCACGGCCGCGCACTTTCAAAGCCGGCTGAATAAGCCCCTTCGGCCCGCGCGCGATAAAGCTGCGCGGTTTGATGACCATGCCTTCGCCGCCATTGCCCGTTAACGCCTCCCACCACGCGATGGCATCATCGACGGCGCGCGAGTCGTCGAGTGTGACTATCCGCCATTGCGTGCGGGTGACCACAGTATCGGAGACCGCCGCCAGACGGTCCGCCACGCCCATGTGCCATTGGTGATCCTGGTCGAACCAGACGCGCCCCTCGCTGGCGAGCAGATGAAAGAGCGCGACTTTCAGATCGTCGATACTGCTTACCGGCCAGACATAGGGCGCCCAGGCCTTGGCATAGAGCGCGGCGCGTTGGGCGCGGTCGGCGAAACGGTCACGCAGTGCGGCCACATCGAGGCCGCGCGCGTTTGTGCGATCGAAAGCCGCCACGGCAGCCGCGAAGCCTGCGCTCGACGATGCCGCTACAGGCGCATATTGGCTTTCGATCAGGCTGGCGGCCTTGGCTGACCAAGGCATGATCTCCGTGTCGAGAAGCAGCCAGTCGGTGGCGAGCTCATCCCAGAGGTTCGCGCGTTCGACGGCATCACGCAGGCGAGCGAGCAGCGCTTCGGTCATCGCCGCGTCACTGAAGAATGCGCGGCCGGTGCGCGTCCAGATCGCGCCTGTCTCGTCCGACATCACGCCAAAGCGCGCGCGTGCCGCCTCGGCGCTCTTGCAAAGCGCAATGACAGCACGCGAGCCCATATGCTTTTCTTCGCAGGCGACCTCCGCGACGCCACGCGCGCGAAAATGCGCGAAGGCTTCTTCTGGACGCTCCAGCCATCCCTCGCGGGCGCTCGTCTCGGACGGCGACATGGTCGGCGGCAGATAGGCGAGCCATTGTGGCGCCAGGGCGAAGCGGCTCATGATTTCGAGCGCTGCGGCGGCATTCTCTTCCGCCACCACGATGCGGCCTTTCAGCTCCGTATCGATCCAGCGCCGTCCGCTGACATCTTCGATATCGAGCAGCTGATCGGCAGCGGCCTGCGCCGATGTCGTATCGGGCGGACCGCCGAGCGGGCGCCGCGGCTCGAACCAAGTCCGTTCGGCGCGGACATCGACGAGCTCTTTCTCGGGCCAGCGCAGCGCCGTCAGCTTGCCGCCGAAAACGCAGCCCGTGTCGATGCAGATCGTGTTGTTGACCCATTCGGCGCGCAAGACGGGCGTGTGACCATAGACGACGGCCGCGGCGCCGCGATAGCTTGCGGCCCAATCGGCGCGGACGGGCAGGCCGAATGCATCGACTTCGCCCGTGGTTTCGCCGAACAGCGCGAATTCGCGCACGACGGCCGAGCCGCGCCCGATCATCTCCTCTTTCAGGCCGGCATGCGCAACGGCAAGCCGTCCACGGTCGAGCCAGACATGGCTGCGCAGCCCGTCGAGAAATTTCGGCAGAGCGTCACGAAAGCCAGGATCTTGCCCCTCGGTCTGATCGATCGTCTCTTGCAGCCCATGCGCGACCGTGACCTTCCGGCCGGCCAACCAGCGCGCGAACTTGCGGTCGTGATTGCCTTGGACAGCATAGGCTATTCCGGCGGCCACCATGCTCATCGCGATCCGCAAAACATCGGGCGTGTTCGGGCCGCGATCGACGAGATCGCCGACGAAGACGGCCTTCCGGCCCGGAGGCGGCGTGAGGGTCACAGTTCGTGCGCCATCACTGGATGACCACGTGATGCGATAGCCGAGCTTGCCGAGAAGCGCCTGCAATTCATCGGCGCAGCCGTGCACGTCGCCGATGATGTCAAAGGGTCCGCCGTCATCGCGCTTATCGGTCCATAATGGCTGGCGCGTAATGACGGCAGCGTCGATGTCCGCGACGCTCGCGAGTTTCCAAACTTGCCGAAAGCCTTCGCGCTGAAGCCCGCCGAGGCCGCGCCGGATTTCCGAAACCATGCGCGGGACGACCTGGCCACCGAAAGGACGCTCCGGGCGTGCCTTGTTGCGTTCGATGCAAATGTCGATGCCGGGATCGAGGACGATGGCGACGGGCAGGGCGTGCCACTGCCGCGCCAGCTCGATCCACGCTTTGCGGTCGGACGGACGCACATTCGTGGCGTCAATGACGGCAAGCTTGCGGCGCTTGAGCCGCTTGCCGGCGATGTCGCGGACGAAATCGAAGGCATCGGCCGTGACATCCTGATCCGTCTCGTCGTCGCTGACCACCGCGCGGCAATAATCGGACGAGACAACTTCGGTCGGCAGAAAATGTTTCGCCGCAAAGCACGACTTGCCCGATCCCGTCGAGCCGATCAGCACGATGAGCGAAAAGCTGGGAATGTCGATCTGCATCGCCGTCATCGCGTGAACACCGCCATCTGTGTTGGTGGGCCGAGCGCTGTATCCTCTCGGCCAATGCCATGGAAAGCCGCGCGATAGCCATAGGCCCTGCCAATCCGGTTCGCCCAGGCCGCGAATTCGGCGCGCGTCCATTCGAAACGATGATCGGGATGGCGGAAGGCACCTGCCGCGAGCGTCGGAAACAGCACGTTATAGTCCGCATTCGGCGTCGTCAGGATAACGGGCCTGGCCGTGCCGCACCGAATACGACGCGTTCGACGAGCGGTAGGCAATCGGGATCGAGATGCTCGATCACTTCGACGAGCGCTGCCGCATCGACATCGGCCCAGCGACTATCGCGATAGGTCAGCGAGCCGTGCAGCAGCGTCACGCGGCCCTCCGGCGGTCCGCCAGGCATATGCAGCTTGAGCCGCTTTGCCGCCCATTCGAGCTGGCGCGCGGCCGGATCGAGGCCGATGAGACGTTCGGCCCAGCGCTCGCGCAGCAGATGCTGCAGCAATTTGCCTTCGCCGCAGCCGACATCGGCGATGGTCTTGGCGCCCGTCGCGCACAAAGCCTCCAGGACCGCCGCCATCCGCGCATCGTTAAGCCGGATCGGCGCTTCGAGCGCCTGCTCAGGGGCGTCACGCGCCCCGGGCTCGGCAGCTTCGTTCTGCGTTTCGGGCGCTAGACGTTCGAGGGCGGCCCGCGCCAGCACGCGGCGATGGCGCAGATAGCGATGGACGATCAGCTCCTTCGCCGGATGCTGTTCGAGCCAGCCTTCGCCGCGTTTCAGCAGTTTTTCGAGCTCGTCTTCGCCGACCCAATAATGTTTGGAGTCGTCCGCGACGGGGACGAGCACATAGAGGTGGTTCAGCAGCATAGAGAGGCGTTCGGTGCCGGTGAGCGTCATCCGCGCATAAAGCCGGCCTGCATCGCCCGGACCCGCGATTGGCTCGATCTCGACTGCCCAGCCGAGTGGTTCGAACAGGCTGCGCAGCAGATTTTCGCCACCGCGCATGGGTAGCGGCGTCACAACGGCTTCGAGCGGGATGCCGCTGCTTGCGAGATCGGGCCGGGCATTGCAGACGCCCGTCATCGCTGTTCGGAAGGCTTTGTTCAGTGCAACGGAGAGGAAGGACGACGCCGCATAGGGGCGGTCGTTGACATAGTGATCGAGCAGGCCGTCGTTTTGTCCTTTGCCGCGGACAAGACCGGGCGGATCGATGTCGAGCACCAGCGCCGCCTCGCAGCGCGTTTCGCTCGCCTCCGGATAGAAGACGCAGGCCTTCCCAAACGGAAGCTCAATGTAGTGCAGCCGGTCGGGATGCTTATGCAGCAGAAAGCCGAGATCGCTCGCCGGCTGAGACGTCGTGGCAATGGACAAGAACATGCGGTCATCTAGCGGATAGGGGGAGTGGGATCATCCAGGACGTATCGTTGAATTTCGGCAAAGACGGACGGCATTACCTTAATTGCCGCCTGGCTGAAGGGTTTTTCACTCCAACAATGTTCTTGATATGTTCTTAGCATCGGCTAATCTCTCCGCCGCGGGCGCGTGTGGCCTGCGTGGAGTTTGCGTCATGCGTCTATTTACGCCGGCTGCCGCGCCGACTGGCCGGCATGCGATCTTCTTTGCGCTTTATCCGCCGGCAGATAAAGCGGCAGAGATCGCCCATTTTGCTGATCAAATGTTCGAATCTGGTATTTTAAGCGGACGCCGCGTGGCGCGACAGCGCTTCCACATCACGCTCAACTATCTCGGCCATTGCGCCTGCGTGCCGGAGACTTTGGTTGCGCGAACGTGCACCGCCGTGTCGCGATTGCGAGAGAACGTTTTTCTGTTCGCGCTGAATAAGCTTGAGAGCTTCGATACGCACAACGGCCAATATCCACGTGTGCTGACAGGCGACGATGGCGTGATCGGCGCCAAGCTTCTACAGGACGCGATCCATTTTTCACTGGCCAAAGAAAGGCTGATCCGCGGACGCGGACGGCGGATCAACCCGCATCTGACGTTGTCGTATGAGGCGTCTTTCTTGCCGGAGCACTTTATCGCGCCGATTGCTTGGGACGTCGCGGACTTTTGCCTGGTTCACAGTCCGCAAGGTGAGAGCCGTCATGATATTCTAGGACGCTGGCAGCTCGCCACGCGAAAGACGGCACGGTATCAGCTCCGCGATGGCCATGAGGCGGCTGCGGCGCGCTGATAGGCCGGTCTCGCTGTAAGCCGCCTATCGTAGGCAGCAAAAGAAGCTGGCGGCGTGTCGATTCGTTTGTTGAAAAGCGCGACCGAAAGCTGGGAACCGAGCATAACGTCGGCGGCTGAGAACCGCTCGCCGAGAAGCCAAGGGCCGTCGGACAGGGCTGCGTCGAGAACATCGAGAACGCGCTGCCGTTTGCCCCAGCCGCGACCCATGGCGCCCCTCGGATCATTGCTCTCAGGCAGATAGATGGCCGGTTCGAGCACGGCCGTCGAGAACACCATCCAGCGTAGATAGGCGCCGCGTTGCGGATCGTCGAGCGTCGGTGCCATGTGTCCGAGACTGTAGCGATCGGCGAGATAGATGCAGATGGCCGGGTTCTCCGATACGGTGACATCGCCGTCCTTGAGCGCTGGCACTTTGCCCATCGGATTCACGCGCAAATACTCGGGCGATTTTTGCTGTCGTTTGCGTAAGTCGATGGTCTCGATCGCGTAAGGCAGGGCAAGTTCCTCAAGCAGCCAAAGCGGTGTGAAGGCCCGGGTGGCGGGCGCGAAATAGAGTGTGATGTCGGACATTGTTTTGGGGGGCGGCCGGATAACTTCTCGAACATTATAGCGCGATCCTGCCGGCTGTTTACAGGTGGCCCGTCGGGCCTATATCTGCTGGATCATCCTGCGTTAGGCCGTCTCGCAATGCCGCTTCATCTTCTCAAGCTCGCCGTTGGTGCCGAGTCTTTTTCCGATCTCAGCGCAAAGCAGCAGGCGCGGCTCAAGGAGAAGGCGAAGATCAAGCAGAAGCCCGAGCTGATCCACATCACGCGCCATATGCCGAAACGCTCAGATGAGCTTCTCGATGGCGGCTCGATCTATTGGGTCGTCAAAGGCTATATCATGGCGCGCCAGAGGCTCGTCGAGTTCCGACCAATGACGCATGAAGGCGTTCCGCATTGTGGAATTGTCTTCGATCCCGAACTCGTGGCCGTGGGAATACGGCCGCATCGTGCCTTTCAAGGCTGGCGTTATCTCGCGCCGAAGGATGCGCCGCCAGATCAAACCCGGCGCGGCGGCGATGCCAAATTACCGGAGGCGCTGAAACGCGAGCTCGCCGCGCTGGGTCTGTTATAGCGCGTGTTTCCATAACGAAGCTGTAATATAGGAGAAATACGTAAGGGACCTCGGCGCAGAAGCACGCTGCGCCCTCGGAACGTGCGACGAAGCGACCAAATTTTGTACAGATGTTGTGGGCACTCTAGCCGAGCTTTAATCTTTTGCTACGCTTCGGCGGTTATGTCGAAAACCGGCTCCAGCGAAGCTGCAGGAGTTCGCGAAGCCTTCCAGGAAGCCAACGTAAATGCGATTCTCGGTGGCGATCACTGTCGCACTCCTTGAGATCTTTGTTTTGATGTCTCCGGCGCGTGCGGATGTCAGCGTTACATTCGTGAATTCTTATTATTATCCGGCGCTACAGCAGGATAAGCGCCAGGCGGTGTTGGGCGAGTTCCGCAAAACACTCGAAGAGGCCGGCGCGCGGCTGAACTCGGGCGAAGATCTGAAGGTCGAGGTCTTCAGCTATATGCCGATGGATATCACCACGGCGAAAGATGCGCCGAAGCCGACGCAAATGGACATTCAATACACGCTGCGACAGAACGGCCAGATTGTGTTGCGCGATCGGGAGACCATCTCCGACGTCAATTATGTCGATAAGCCTATCGTGCCCGAAGCAAAGGGCGAGGGAGGCGAGCATGGGTCGAGGAAGGACCCGCTGGCGCCCGAAAAGGCGATGCTACGCGATTGGTTCATGCAGCGCTTCGCCGCTTACGTTGCGTCCCCGGCACAGTAGGGCCGGCCGATCATTCCGTCGCGGCATCACGGGCTGCCGTTCGGCGCGAATCTTCAGCTCATCTACAGGAAAACCAATGAAGGCGGGCCGCTTCGCGGACACCGGCTTGCAGTCCTGTCGTGCGCGCATCGACGGCATGTGCAAGAGTGTGCGGCGACGGGGACAACATCTAGTAACGGCGACGAACGGCCGCGGGGGGCGAAGTTTAGTCCAAGACGCGTAAGTCTTCCCGCAACATCTTCTAACGTGTTGCTGTCCGTTCAATAATAGACATTCCCTTATCGTCTTGGCAGGCTGATTGACACCCCTGCGGCCAGATGTTGTAACCGCCGGAGCATGGCCTTTAAGTCTTGCATCAGAAGGCGGAGATATGTCGTCCGGGAACCTCAACGACAAAGACAATTCTGGACGCATTTCCAGCAAGGCCGAAATCGCATATCTGCGCGCGCTCGTTGAAAATCTCAGATCAGAGCGGTCTGAGCTGCAGGCTCAGGTTGCCGAATATATCTACCACCTCGATCGTATCAACGCGTCGCCGTGGTGGCGTCTCGGTCAATGGTTCGATCGGCAAGTCAAGCACATAAGACAGTATATATCAGGGCAGGGGGCGGAACGTCCTGCCGACCGATCATATAAAGCGTGGGTCCAGCTCTACGACACATTGTCGGAGGCGGACAGGCAGGCCATTCGCGCACATTTGGAGCAACTCACCTACAAGCCGCTCATATCGATCGTGATGCCGGCGTATAACACGCCCGAGAGTCTCTTGCGCGCGGCGATCGGCTCGGTAAAGGCGCAGCTCTACGCAAATTGGGAGCTCTGCGTCGCAGACGATGCTTCGCCGTCGGCAGAGGTCGTGAATGTCCTCAAGGAAATGTCCAGTCAGGATTCGCGCATCAAATGGATGCGACGCGAGATCAACGGTCATATCTCGGCAGCGAGCAATTCAGCGCTGACACTTGCAAAAGGCGAGTTCGTCGCGCTGATGGACCACGACGACATTCTCGCGGAGCGGGCGCTTTACGAGATCGTGGTTGAACTCAATGCGCATCCCGATGCCGATTTGATCTATTCCGACGAAGACCGCATTGACGAAAACAATGTCCGTTTTGAACCCTATTTCAAAACGGATTGGAATCCCGAGCTTTTTCTCGGGCAAAACATGATCTCTCATTTGGGTGTCTATCGCAAAACGATCCTCGAGGAAGTGGGCGGCTTCCGCACCGGCTATGAGGGCAGCCAGGATTACGATCTCGCATTAAGAGTCGTCGCCAGAACCAAAGCGGATCGGATCAGGCATGTGCCCGCGGTCCTTTATCATTGGCGGGGCTCCACCGAGCGGAAATCATTTTCCGAAGGCCAGCTGCAGAGATGCATATCCGCGGCCCGCGCCGCAAAGCAGGATTACTTCGACGAGCTGGGAAAGGAAGTTGAAATAATCGAAAATCCCTATGTGTCCAATTGGGAATGGGCACGATGGAAAACGCCGGAGCCCGCGCCGCTTGTATCGCTGATTGTGTCAACGCGTCATCGCCGCGATCTCCTCGGTTCATGTCTGAACGGTCTCCTGGAAAAAACCGAATACACGCCGCTTGAAGTCATCGTTATTGATCATGGAAGCGATAATCCCGATACAATCGCGCTCCTCGACAAATGGCGCGGCGACAGCCGCGTAAAGGTCATCAGCTATAAGGGCTCATACAACCACGCCGACATGATCAACAAGGCGGCGGCGCAAGCGAGGGGCGAGCTTATTGGTCTGGTGCATAGTGGCATCGAAGTTATTCATGCCGACTGGCTGGAGGAGATGGTGTCGCTGGCGATACAGCCGGAGAACGGTGCCGTCGGCGCGAAATTGCTCGATCGAAATGATCGGGTTCAGCATGCGGGCATGTTGTTGGGCGTTGCGGGAACAGCACACGCCTTGCAGCCAAATTCCCAGCGACATGAGATCGGCTATTTTGGCCGCCTCGCACTTCGCTCGAACGTCTCCGCTGTCACCGGCGCGTGCCTGATTCTGCGAAAAGTCCTATTTGAAGACGTCGGTGGTCTCGATGCCGACAATCTGCCGGTTCTGTTCAGCGACGTCGATTTGTGTCTGAAAATCCAGGCACGCGGCTATCGCAATGTCTTGACGCCCTTGGCGCGGCTTTACCATCGGGAGTCGGATAATGTGCCGGCCGACATCGATCACGCGCAACGGGCAGAAAATTTCATACGTCAAAAATGGGGGGACGATATTGATCGCGACCCCTATTACAGTCCGAATCTATCCGCGCAGGACCCATTATTCCGCCTTGCATTTCCGCCGCGCCGGCGCAGGCCGTGGCAAGATTATCTGACATAACGGCCTTACGACTCTGCGCGTCCGATTGAATTGACGGACTACGATATCTGGCCTCACCAAAGATTTGGGATTTTGCGGCCGAGCCGGTCTTCCAAGAGATTGACCCAATCGTGCCGGAAGCGATCGATGTTGAAGACATCACTGGCTTTTCGCCTTGCCGCAGCGGTCATCTCTGCGAGGGGCCGGCTGTCGCGCATAATGGTGTTGATAAATTGCGCAAGCTCCGACGTCGTTTCGGCATAAAAGCCGTCGACCCCGTTGTCGATGAAACGCTCGACATCGTGATTGGCAAGTGAGACGGGGATAACGCCCGTCATCATGGCTTCGCCACGCGAGCGCGGCATGGGCGAGCGCAGCGTCGTATTCAGATAGAGCTTAAAATCGCCGATATAATCCACATATGAGCGCAATTGCCGCTTGGCGAAAGCGTTCGTCGTACGAAGTTCGAGCGGTATTTCTCTATGCGTGCTGGGGACCACCTCGATATCGCGATCCAGCAGCGAAACGACTTCCTTTTGCTCAAACGTGCCGCGGTAATGCGGACGCGTATAATCATAGCGAAGTGTGAGGATGTCGTGCCGATGCCGGCCCATATGAAATTCGGCAGGATCGAAGCCGTGCCAGATGACGCGTGCGTCTTTAAAACCCCAATCCGCCAACGCTTGCCAGGAATTGCACACAACAAGCGCTTGCGCGGCGGTTAGATAAGACACGAGTTGCTGGCGCTGAGGTTCCAAGATTTCAAATGTGAACTTACGCTCCGGGTCTAGCGCATATTGCCCTGCAAACGCGGGCGTTCCGTGACAAACTGCAATTTTGGGTATGTGGTCAAATGATAGCAACCATTGAAACGGGGCGCCCCAATTGTTCGGGAGAATACCATTGGAGAATTCCGGACAGAGGACGTTTTCGTCGAAATGAAGAATACAGAGATCGTAATCGCGTGGATTTATATCGGAGACGTGGCAAAAGCGGACGTTGGGACGCAGAGGCCGTTCCATATAAGGCCATGTCTGCGTTATGTGATTGTCGAATCCCTTCGCAAGCGTCACCTCGATTGGCAAGCGCCAGATCTCATACTGATGTGCGGCGTGCCACCGGTATGAGAGAACGCGCAGGGGCCGATTTCGCCGTAGCGCCGGCGCCGTGATCAGATCCTTGAGATGCGACTTTACGAACTTGTATAGGGAGCGAGGCTGCAGGCCGTCGTCGGCTACTAGTGGTGCGCATGTTTCGCTGTGGATGACGTCAACAGCGCGCGCGCGAATGAGCTCATTGAAGAGGACATTTGCCTTCGAGAAATCGCCGCTCGCCTGCTGTAAGGCTGTGCCGGCATCGACGCGGGCTAGTGAGCGTTTGAGTGATATGGCACGAAGATCAACAACGTCCGCTGGCATGCGTTTATGATCATGCCGGTTAGGGCAGATCGGAGCGCAAACAATCTCGGTGTCGTCATACGCGTGTTCAAAAATGTGCTCGTCTAGAATGCGTTGATCGACGCGAATGCTAGGACCGACAATCATTGTGAGATTATGTTCTGCGAGACGCAGGGCATCGTACCAAGACCCGGCGGTTCGGATCGAGCCTATCTTCGCTTGTCCGTTTGTGTTCGGGCCTGTAACACATATATAGTCGATGTCGGAGCTGCGGGACGTTCCAATTTCCCGCGAAATTCGCGCCTGGTCCGTCGACAGGCAGATGATTGCTATCGACGGGTTCTGCCGCTCGGCGCTCGTCTCTACGATGCACCCAAATGTAGCAGCGCTCCATTGGCCGGTGAGATTGTCGAAAAGAGGAGCGTGTGTTTGCTGTCCCTCCGCGCGCAGGACGAAGCGACACCATTGAGCCCAGGGCGGCACTTCAGCGGTATCGACCATTGCGATGGGCACCGCGCCGGCCCGGCGCAGGGCGTAACATATGGCATCAAAGCTCAGGCAGGTGACTTTATCGCTATAGTTCGCGAAGAAAACGATGTCCGAGGCGGAGACATCCCCCCAAAATTCAAACAGGCGCGTATAATTGACAACCGACAGTTCTGCGGGCTGGTCGAAAAGCGGACGCAGCCGCTTCAATAGGCTGTCGTCCGGTAGGGTTGAAACAACGGATGCCCGTATCGGTGCGTCGGCTGCGCGCAGCGGACGTTGAATGAAGCTGCGATCCGGGATGCTGATGGCTAGTGGGACGAACGAGAGCTCGTTATCATCGGCCACCGAGCAGATGTCGCCATAGATGCCGATGCTGTGTTTTGCGGTCGACGACGTTCGAACTTTGAGGCTATAGGCTTCATCTTTGGTAAGGGCGCGACGAGACAGATCGTGAAGTAACACATATTTATTATCGATGAGCGCGGTGATGTTCATGCGGCTCTCGTCGAGCGGCCGGCCAGTGGAATCAAAAAGTCCGCTCCAGAGCTCGCCACCGATTTCGTGCTGATAAGTGGCGAGTTGAACAAAGATCAAATGCGCCTCTTCCTGCGCCTTAAAGTTCAAGACACGCGTTTCGCCGGGGCGGACTTCCAGGAGAGACGAGGAGGTGATCTGCACGGAGTCTATGCTCCGACCGAGAACAAGTCCTCCGCAGGATGAGCCTTGCGCGATACGAGGATACCAATGGCCAGTTTTGTCGCTTTGAAACGATATATTACTCATTTGTGATTGCGGTTATTGCTTATGGGCAGATATTTGGGAGGTACTGCGGCGGAATAATTTGCTGAGACTGCCTGCACATTCACCTCGCGCAGTAATTCCTTTTTGGTATATTGCCGCGATCTTTAGTTCAAGGGGGCAGTATGTGCGGAATCGCTGGTCTTTTGCAGACAAGGCAACGGCGAGATACCGGAACGCTTAAGGCACTTGCCGGACAGATGACGGAAGTCCTCATCCACCGCGGGCCAGATGCCGGCGGAATTTGGATTGATGATGATGGCAGATGCGCCCTTGCCCATAGACGGCTCAGTATTATTGACACCTCGACCGCTGGCAGCCAGCCCTTTCCTTCGCGGGACGGGCGCTGGTGGGTCACCTTCAACGGTGAAATATATAACTTCAACGATATTCGTCGGCGGCTTGAAGATAAAGGCCACACCTTCAAGTCGCGAAGCGACACGGAAGTGCTGGTGGAGGCCGTTGCCGAGTGGGGCGTAGAGGCTGTCAAACTCTTCGATGGAATGTTCGCCTTTGCCGCTTTCGATCGGCAGACCGGCACATTGCTGGTGGCACGCGACCCGTTCGGTGAGAAGCCGCTTTATTATACCCATCTGCCAGATGGGGCGTTTGCCTTCGCATCTGAACTTCGTGCTCTAGAAATTTTGCCGGGTTTCGACCGCAGTATCAGCATTGATGCGGTCGCCGAATATCTGAGCTTCCAATACATCGGAGCACCCCGCACGATTTATTCCAATACGCATAAACTGCCGCCAGGCTGCGTCATGCTGTTATCGCCTGATGCGGCGTCAAAGGTGGAGCGCTACTATCAATTTCAACCGGGCAGGGGCGTTGAAAGCAAGCGCGCGCTAAACGATCTGACGGATGAGCTTGAAGATATACTCACCAGAAGTATCGAGCGTCGACTTGTTGCCGATGTGCCGCTCGGCGCGTTTTTATCGGGCGGGGTCGACTCATCGATCGTGTGTGCGCTTGCGACGCAGAAACTCGGCGTCCCGCTTCATACTTATTCGATGGGTTTTCACGCAGCGCCGGAGAGCGAGCATCTCGTCGCGCGCGAGTTCGCCAAGCATCTAGGGACGAAACACCACGAAGAAATCGTCTCGCCGGATGTCGACGGCTTTCTCGATATCGCTGGTGCCGTTCTGGACGAGCCGAACGGCGATACGTCTTGTCTGCCGACTTATCTTCTCAGCCGTTTCGCACGCCGCGATGTTACGGTCGCAATTTCGGGTGACGGCGGTGATGAAATGTTCGGCGGTTACGGCCGCTACATGCGAGCCCTGCTCGAACGCGACGTTCATTCCATCGGTGAGTTGCCATTTTGGAAAGCGGGAAGGGGCTATTACGGTCCGAGCATTCTGATCGCCTCTGAAGATCAGGTCGCGGATTTGCTGAACTGTCGGCCCGATGGATTCATCGCACATCTGCGGCGCTTACGAGGCGAACTGGATCAACAAAATCCAGAAAGACTACTTGCCGGCCTGCAGCGATCGGACGTCGAAAATTACCTTCACGGAGCCGTTCTCGCGAAGGTCGATCGGATGAGCATGCAGCATTCACTTGAGGTACGAACGCCGTTCCTCAATGTTGAATTGGCTAATTTCGCAGAGAAGCTCCCCGAACAGTATTGTGCGGGCCGCAGCTTCAGCAAACGCATCTTACGCCAGCTGGCGTGCCGGTATTTGCCCAAACATCTGGTGAACCTGCCCAAGCAGGGTTTTGGACTTCCGATGGCCGATTGGGCGCGCAACAGCCTGTTACCAAAGGCCCAGGCCCTGCTTTCGGGGGATAGTATCCTGCGTAGGGGTGTCGGGTCGGATTCGATTAATCGACTTTTGCGAATCCAGAGCTCGTCAGGTGGATTTAGCGCCTATTATTTGTGGTCGGTCGTAATCCTCGAAGCTTGGCTTCGTGAGCGCAATGCCGAGCTGCCGGATTTCGTGGGACAACCGCAGAAGGCGAAGGGGGAGTCGTCTTCGCGCCACAAAACAGTTCACTGGGCCGTTCCCGTTGCGCAAAAAGTATTTTGTGTCACGAAGCACAGCGCGGAGGAGCCGCCTCGGATCGATATCGAGACCCTCGAGTCTGATATCGACGCGAAATTGATGGAGCTCAGATCCGAACGCGAAAAAGCGCCCGCGCAGTCACATCCTATCGTTTTGCCTCTTGAAGATGACAATTTGGAAGCGGGGCCGCAGGAATTCGACGGTGCCACTCTTTTTTTTATCGACAGAAACGCTGCGTTCCTTTTCGGGACGAAAGCTTATCAAAATTTGCAACGGCTTCGTGTCCAACGAATCATCGTTCCACATCGCTCGGGGCTGGCTGAATTTGAGGATGTTGAATTTTCTTATAGGCCAGCCTTCAGCAAATGGCGGGATTTGGCTTTTCTTTGGTGGCACCGTTTGGGCGCCTTCAGCGAGAAAAAGATTGCGCCGGTACCGGGGGGCGTGCGGCCGATGAGTCCGGTCGGCGAGAAGATGTTTCACTGCGGGCCTATATCTCGAATACCTTTTAATTCGACTGCCGAACTGACCAGCAATTACGCTGTGTTTGAGAACGGACGGCAGCTTCTGCCGCTGCGTATGGGATTTGCTGAGGTCGACTCGCTGGCGGATGGCCGATACGCAGTCTACCATCAAGTGGTCGCCCTTTCGAAAACTGATACGGCATCGTCGCGCAAGCCGACATACTGGGTTGTTCCGATTGATGCGAAAACGTCTGGCCGGCTGCCGGCGTGCCCGACTTTCCACAAAAACAGTCACTCGTCAGAAGACGGCGATTTCTTTTCGCGGTTCATGGCGGGCATTTCCAACGCAAGCTCTGAGGAACCTCTGAAGCGAGGCGATCGTATCGTCGTCTTGACGCACGCACTGCCGCCTGGAGGCGCGGAGCGTCAGTGGGTCTGTCTAGCGACCACCTTGAAGAAGATGGGCATGGCGGTGACCTTCGTCGTCCAAAACCGGCTTGTCGGAAATGACGCGCATTATTTATCGGTTCTTCGCGATGCAGACATTGAGGTCGTGATCGCATGCGATTTGCCTTATGCAACGGAAGCAGCCCGGCTGGCGGCACGCTTGCAACCGAGTATGAATGAGTTTTCAGAGGCAACGAAATTAGCGCAAACTGTCAATGCATTGCGGCTCGCCAAGCCTCGTATCGTCTACGCTCAGCTTGATGAGCCGAATATAGTCGCGGCGATGGCCGGTCTCCTTTGCGATGTGGATCGCGTCGTGTTGTCATTTCGGAATTATAATCCGAGCAACTTCGACTATTTTCACCGCAGCTGGTTCCTGGCAGCATATCGGTCAGTCGTAGCGTCGCGCAAAGTTGTCTTAACGGGAAACTTCTCCGGTGCGAATGATGATTATGCGCATTGGATCGGTCTTTCTCGCGACCGGATTTTTACGATTCCGAATGCGATGGACAAAGAAATTTTCTCACCGCCGACAATCGCCGAATTATCCAATTTGCGCGCTGAATTGGATTTGCCCTCGGGCACACCTATCGTTCTCGGCGTGTTTCGTCTCGCAAAGGAAAAGAGACCCATTGACTTTGTTCGTGTCGCGCAGCGGATAATTGCGGAGAACGGGTCGGTTCATTTCTTGCTCGCGGGCGTCGGGCCGTTCGAAGAAGAGATAAGGAAGACGATTAGCGGCAGCATCCTTGAGAATCGCTTTCGCATTCTCGGTCGCCGTTCTGATGTCAATGTGCTGATGGGTATATCAACTTTGCTTCTTCATACTGCTGGCCTCGAAGGGATGCCAAACGTCATCATGGAGGCGATGCAGAGCGGGCTGCCCGTCGTTGCAACTGATGCTGGCGGAACGCGCGACCTCGTCAGCAACGAGCGGACGGGTTTCATGCACGAAATTGGCGACGTAGAAGGACTTGCAGCTTCGTGTCTACGTCTACTTGGCGACCCGAAACTTGCCCGCGAAATGAAGGAAGCGGCATCGACGGACGTCAGCCACAAGTTCGCTCCCGAACGAATGGCGACGCAATATCTTTCGGTAACAGGTCTTTATGTTCCAGCCGCAAAAGCGGATGTAAAACAGGATAGCGATGTCAATCTTGTAGTTTAGGCTCTTGTGGCAAGGCAGAGAAGTCGAGGCGCAGGCGATAGAAGAGGTCGCTGTGCCTAGCGTTTTTCGAGATAAAATCTGTGTGCAACCGATAGATAGATCGACCAAATCCTTATGTCTGAAGGGCTCTTCAAATGTCCTTCTTTCCGCCTCTGTGGTGGATGGGGGGATCATCTCGCCCGTTTGGTAGAATTTATATGTACCGTTTGCATAACCATGGCCGGCCGCTATGGACTCCGCGGTCAACGCGTAGTCTCGGCGTTCTACGATCTCGAACCCCACCGCATCGAGCAGTTTGATCCAATCGGAGGGCCTCAATCTGTTTTCCGAAGCAATCGGCGAATACTCGTTTTCGGATAGTTTGTAGAACGCGAAAGGCTCGTCGAAATTTCGGTGATCCCGGAAATCAATTGAGTGTACCATGAGACCGTTTGTCGAGATGACCTCCGACATTTTTCGAGCCACGGCGATAGGATCCATGACATGCTCGAGCGCGGACGTAGAGAAGATTAGCCCAATGTTTCGATTTATCGGCAATTGTTCAAACGGCGTCTCGCCATAGATATCAAGCCCCAGCACTTTCGAGCAGCCCGCACTTTTATCGAACATATTATTGAGTCTATGAGCCAAATCCGGCCTAACGGCCTCGCAAACCTTTATCAAAGCATCAATGAGATCGTTGCTGAAATGTGCGTGCACGGGCTGAATGTCGTTGGCAACAAACTGTTCTCCGCCTTCGGCGAGGAAGCGTAGGGCGGCATAAGGGGTGCGCCCGCATCCGATCTCAACTGCAGTCTTTGGCAATTGAAATCCATTCTGCGAAAAAAAAGCATAATGAGATTGAAGTCGCGGAAGAAGTTTGAGGCAATCTTGTTGTTATGATTCAGATTGCCTGCGAAAGCGCGAATACGGCTTCGTCATCTTTTTCTAGGAAGCTTATGAGATCATCGCGGCTATTTCCATGCAACACGGCGAGACCATATTGACGGCCGTTCTTGTTGCAATCTGAACCGTCGGATGAAGAGAAGAATAGCGTTCCATTCCAAACAGAAAACCGGCCGCGACCGTCATCTCTGATAGTTTGGTGAATGTTTTCCGTGCATCCGATCTGCTTCCCGTTTTCCAGCAGATAAACGAAATCTTTGTCAGACACGCCGTCGAGTTGGGTACGAAATGCTTGGCCACCGTCGTGCTCAAACGGACGTTTCAATTCGACCATAGAGAACATTGTGTCGTCTCCAAGTAGCTTCTTAGAGCCGATCGTTGACGTCGCCATTTTCTGCGCACGATTTCGTGCAGAAAAGCACATCATTCAATGATGATAGCTTTGTAGCGTCGCCCGTTGAGATTCGGATCTGTGTTATCAGAGGTCGAAAAATAAAGGGCGTCATTCCAGTGTGAAAAAGCGCCAGCCCCAATTTCGCGAATGGTCTTGTGTTCGGCATGGCCAGGGCCAAGAACGTAATCATCTTCCATAAGCAAAATTGGGGAGCGGTTGGGGTGCCCAACTCCATCCGCTGTCGTCGCGAGGTCTGGAACTGAAAATCGCCAGCAGTGGCCTCCATCCTGAGCAACCGTGGTTATGGGAATTGCGGCTGTAATTGTTGCGTCGCATTTGGTGCCATTGTTGAATATGTAGGGCGTGAACCAAGGCGTTTGGGCCCGAGGCTTGGTCGCGCCGGAGTACAGCCATTGCGTGGGCTTCGGCCGTTCAACGGGGCTTTCGCCGCGCCTGGCAGCGAAAAAATAAAGATGGATGCCGCCATCGATCATACCCGCCAATCCGTCACCGAGATCGCCGGGGCGAAGCGGCCTGACGCTGCATTTGTTCGGATCATCGACGCTGCGTGAATGGAGCGCCGAGGCCAGCGGTTCGAAGCCCGCGGCATTATAATAATCGAACATCAAGGTCGGGCTTATTTGATAAAAGCCGTGATCGACCCAGCCATTACAGGGCAATATGTGAATGACGACGCCACCCGGACGTAGCATTCGGGTGATGGAGGTCAAAGCGTTCGGAACATGGAAAACATGTTCCAATGTTCCGCCATTGAACACTGCATCGAAGCGTCCCATGAGATGAGCCGGAATCTCATCGTCATTCAGATCAAAAATATGCTCCGCGCCTTCATAGGCGGACACATCCAAGGCCTCGAGGGTCGAAAAGCCAAGCGCCGAAAAATATGCGGCGGCGGTTTGATCGCCCGGCATGTCCATGACACCAAGCGTGCATATGGTTCCAGAAAACTGCACGCGACTTGCGAGATCAGTCATGAATGGTTCGATACCCAAAGGTACGCCCACGGCCTTCTCCTATCGGCACGTACATTATGAGAAAACTGGTCCCTACCAATTTTGCTCGAATGGAAGTGTTCGATTTCTTCTAAGGTATTTTAGAATGATCCGCGAGGGCATCGCAGATAACGACGCCTTGGCCGGTTGGTAGATGAAGCACGGTTTCACTCGTTCGTTCAAAAAACTCATCCACGGCCTTTCTTGCGCCTGGGCACGTTTCAAAGCCATAGTCGTCGCATATGATAATGCCGTGTGGCACCATTCTTGGATAAAAATAAGTTAGCGTGTCATGCGTCGGTTGATAGAGGTCCACGTCGATATGGACGAAAGAGAAGCGCTCACCCAACGCATCGTCGAAACAATCGGGAATCCAACCCTTATGATAAATGATGCGCGGTGCGAATTCTTTTAGATTTGACTGAACTTCGCCCAAGCTCCCATTCAAGTCGCCCTTGAGCCAGTGGTTACCATCGAGTGCCGAGGGGGAAGAGAGGCCCTCAAAAGAATCATAGAGGTGGAGTGTTGTGGCGGGGCTTCGAGTTCTGATTTCTTTAGCAAGGATATATGCGCTAGCGCCTTTATAAACGCCGCATTCTGCGAAACTGCCAGGCCTCACCAATGCGAGTCGCGCAAATTCACGGAGTGCGAATTTGCGATCATAGCTTCTATAATTCTCGATCGGAATTTTTTCGTAATCCCGATTGAACTCAGCATCTAGGAACATCGAACGGCCGAAATCGGCTAGGTGCTCTCCTGGAAACAGCGCGGAAACAAGTTTCTCTAACGCGAGATGACGCTCATCCAGGTTCATAAGCTCGGTATCGCAGGTTGATAGCCATGCAAGTACAGTTTCTGCTTCCGTTGTCGGCGCCGAAATGAGCGCTTGATAGGATCGGCCGCTGTTGCTTGGCGGGTCCTTGTCAGTCGATGAGAAATAGAGATCCGTTCCCCAATGCGAAAACCGGCCTCCGCCCAATTTGCGGATGTCGTCGTGCGATGATCGGCCGGGACCGATCTCCGTTCCGTTCTCGAACAAGCGCAGACCCGAAATCGACGTCCCAACCTGGTCGCCAAAAGCGTCGTTGGGTAAGGTAGCCTTCCAGCAGTAGCCTTCTTCTGGAACAATCTGGTCAAGCGTAAAGAGCCGCGCCCTAGTTGGCATATTCCAAAACCTCATTTTTCCGGGCTACTTCTATACCAGCACTTACTTGGCAATCACTAGATATCTACGCGTGAGTCGCCGCCTAGAATGGCGCTGCCTGGACTACACCGGCCGATAAGGCGCGGGTGTGCTGAAGCCGCACTTTTGGGCCATTCCAAACATCGCTGCGAGATCGATCCTGATTTCTTCTCTGGAGATGGCAACTACTTGTAATTTTGATTGTTTTGATTTAGCCCTCGCGGAGCAAGATTTGACGCTGGGGGCAGTGTGCAAACTATTGAGCGAAGCTCGTTTTCGACCGTTGCCAAAAAGCCGCTCGGGGGAATTCCGTCAATCAGTGGCGCTTGGGGAGGGCCCTGGATTGTCGCCGCCAAATTCGCCTTTGGCGGCGGGCTGCTATGGGTGGTGCTTTCGCACGTCGACGCGGTAAAATTTGGTCACCTTTTCGAAACATCTATCAAAACCGAGGTTCTTCTTTCGATTGCCATTCTTGGTATAGCCGTCGCTTTCAATGCGCATCGGTGGTTTCTGATTTCGAACTGCGTCGGAAAGTCGGTCCGCCTCAAAATTTCAGTTCTGAGCTATTTCGAGGCCATGTTCTTCAACCAAGTTCTGCCGAGCGGCATCGGCGGTGATGCGATCCGCGTCCTTCGGGTTGTCGAAAATGGCGTGAGGTCCGGAGACGCGATTGTTGGCGTCATGGTCGACCGCATTCTAGGACTTTGTTTCGTCTGTGGTTGTTTTCTTCTCGTTTATCTGCTGCATCGATCAGCTCTTATCGAGTCCCGGCTGTTTTGGGTGCTCTTTGTGACTTCGGCGCTCATATTGGCTGGCTGCCCCGGCCTGTTGCTGCTCGAGCCGCTGAGCCGATTAGCGGAAAAGTGGCGTTGGGCTACTCCAGTTGTCGTTTTAATGAGGGGATTTCGGCGTGCGGTGATTTCGCCAGTTTGGCCGCTGCTCCTTGTCGATCTCTGCGCAGCGACCGCTTGTTCCGTTGCATCCTTTTGGATGTGCGCACGAGCTTTAGGGGTCAATATCGATTGGACGACCGCGTTGCTCGTGTTTCAAGGCATTGCCGTAGCGTCAATCGTGCCAGCAACGATCGGTGGATGGGGCGTGCGGGAAGGGGTCGCCGTTTTGCTTTTGTCGCCTACGGGGCTCGATGCCTCTTCAGCGACGGCGACGTCGATTTTGTTCGGTCTGGTGATGACCGCGATTGGATTGATTGGCGCGATCATCTGGCTTTTCTCGGCTTACAAACGAACAATGCCGTCTATTCTTAGAAAAGGAGCGGTCGGGTGAACGCGTCCGTTCAGCAAATGCAGGCAGATGTTTGCATCTCTCCGCTAAGTGAGCGGAAACGTGCGTTTCTCGACAATTCAGAGACCTATGCTGCACAACGCGAGACATGGATAGCGCGGAATGCCACTTATTATAACGACGATCTTCGCTACATGCGTTTCCTCATTCCGGAGAACGCTCGCGTTCTCGATCTCGGCTGCGGCACGGGCCGTCTTCTTTCTGCTCTGAAACCTTTGCACGGCGTCGGAGTCGATTTTTCCCCCTCTATGGTCGCTGAAGCGCGGCGACTACATCCCGAATGCGAATTTTTTGTCGGCGATATAGAAAGGCCAGAAGAGTTAGAACAGGTTGAGGGCCAATTCGATTATATCATTCTTTCCGATACTATAGGGGCCCTCGACGACATCGAGGACGCTTTGCGGCTGCTGCACCGCTTTTGCATGCCGCAGACAAGGATCGTTATCGCTTATTATTCTTCCTATTGGGGCGCGTTGGTCGATCTCGCAACAAAAGGCGGCTGGCGGATGCCGCAGCCGCCGCAAAATCTTCTCTCTAAAACCGACTTTCTAAATCTTTTGGATTTGGCGGATTTCGAGCCCATTCGCATGGAGTGGCGGCAGCTGGTGCCGTTCGGCCTCTATGGCTTGGAACGGCTTATCAATCGTTTCATCGCGCCTCTGCCTATCCTACGAAATTTTTGTCTCCGGTCCTATATCGTCGTGCGCTCGCGACTAGCTCGTGTCGAACCGGCCTTATCGACATCGATCGTTATTCCGTGCCGCAATGAAGCTGGGAATATCGCGCGGGCCATTGATGAAATGCCGCGTTTTGGGCGCGCTCAAGAAATTATCTTCGTGGAAGGCAATTCTAAAGATGCGACTTACGATGAATGTCTGCGGATACAACAAAAATATGCGGGGCAGTGGGATATCAAAGTTCTAAAACAAGATGGGAAGGGAAAGGGTGACGCTGTCCGTAAGGGATTCGCGCAAGCGTCCGGGGATATTGTGATGATCCTGGATGCGGATCTTACTGTTCCTCCGATGGCCGTTCGCAAATTCTATGAGGCAATCGCATCGGGCAAAGGCGAATTCGTCAATGGAACGCGTCTCGTCTATCCGATGGAAAATGAAGCCATGCGGTTTCTCAACCACATAGCCAATCGCATTTTCGCGCTCATCTTTTCCTATCTTCTCAATCAGCGTTTCACAGATACGCTTTGCGGGACGAAAGTATTGCTGAAAAAAGATTATGAAAGGATTGCGCGATCGCGGTCCTATTTCGGCGATTTCGACCCCTTCGGCGATTTCGATCTGATTTTCGGCGCGACAAAACAGAATCTGCGGATTATTGAGGTTCCCGTTCATTACAAGGCCCGGACCTATGGAGAAACCCAGATTTCCCGGTTTCGAGATGGCTGGCTGCTCATTCGGATGGTTGCGTTTGCCTATTTGAAGCTCAAGGCGATCTGATCCATGTCTGCCGAAGCCGAAGCCATACTTTTGGAACAAAAAGAAGTTTGGAATCGGAAGGCGACATTGCGCGCGATCTATTCCGACTTTCATCAGCGGCTCGAAAGCGAGTGCCCTGCGGGAAAGCTGCTGGATATCGGCGGGGGCTCTGCACACTTCAAGGTCTACCGCCCTGACGTCGTTTCTCTCGACATACAGGCCTTTTCCGGAATCGATGTTGTGGCGGATGCGCATCAGATGCCATTCGGTGATCAGACGTTCCATGGCATCGTCATGCTTGACGTTCTTCATCATCTGCAAAAGCCCATCGCTTTTTTGCGAGAAGCCGAACGGGTGCTTGTGCCCGGCGGCCGTATCGCGATGATCGAACCGGGAATGAGCATCGCGTCGTCGGTCTTTTACGGCAAATTCCATCAAGAGCCGGTTGACTTGACGGCAGATCCGTTCGCCGAGGAACGTGTTCAGTCGAGCACCGATCCGTGGGATGCCAATCAGGCGATTCCGACTTTGATGTTTGCCACGGAGACTCGACGCCAAAAAGTAGCACGCGCAGTGCCGGGGCTCAGAGTCGTTCGGGCAGATTGGTTGAGTCTGTTTGCTTATCCGCTATCAGGCGGGTTTAAACGTTGGTGCCTTCTGCCGGAAAAGCTCACGCGGCCATTGTTGTCATTGGAAGAACGGGGACTGCCTTTCGTCGGCTCGCTTTTAGCGTTTCGGCTCTTCGTCGTTCTTGAGCGTGATGTTAGATCCACGATAGGATCGTGACAGAAGAGTTATTGGTTTTAGCTTCCAATTGACGAGTGGAACCCGTTGATATCCTCACAGACAACAGATGCGTGGAAACGTCCATTCTATTTTCTGCTGTTGTCTATCATGTTTGTTGTGGCCATAGCTCTGGTCATTTTTGAGCTTGGGCTAATTTCGCGCACACAGGTTGTGTACGGCCCGTTTGCGTCTTCCGATGGAATGCTAAGCATTCCAATTGAATCCAGCATTCGCGGACTTTCAGCACGCTCAGATGGAATGGATGCGGCATCCCGATCCGCCCTTAAAATGTCGGTGAATGGCGTCTCCTATAAATATCCTCACACTCTTCATCAGAAGATTAGAGAAGGAATGGACGGTGGCTTTAGCCATTGGGGAGATCGCGTTTATTTTTCGCTGCCCGCCACGATATCGAATGGTCCCGGCGTCGAAGTTACACTTGTCTATCCCCTGCAGCTGCCTTCGGCTTGGATGACCTTCGGTCTTCTGGGCGTCCTACTATCCGCCGGAATTTGGATTGTTGGAGACAAGTTTTCGTGGAAGCTTGCAGCGACTGCGCTTTCGTTACCTACACGCTTCCTTTCATTGCTTGTTTGGATTCTTGGTTTCGCGACCGTCGCCTATTCCATAACTATTTTGTGGGCTTTCGCGAACGGTTGGGCACTTCCCACGACTGCGCCCATTCGACTCTTCTCATTCGTGCGTGCCCTCGCATTCTCTGAGCAAAGGTTTCCGGAGTTTTTGCTCTTCTCTGTTGTTGTATGCGCCTTGTTCCGCTGGTTAGCGATAGGTTTGCGGATCGATACTGCGGCGATCGACAATGCTGAGGCGCGCTTATCTTGGCAAATTGGTCGGTTCGGACTGCCGATTTTGATCGCGATATGCATCTTCTCCGTGAGCGCTGTTTGGGCGGGCCTCTATCGGCCAGGCGATGTGCAGTACATGTCGATTCAAGGGCTGGTGCCGTTTTCGGATTCCGGCGATTATTTTGCCGATGCTAACCATGTCATAAGGGAAGGAATTTTTGTTGGTAGCGGACGATATCGTCCTATCGCCGAGGTCATGCGGACCATTGAGTATGCGTTGAGTGGGTTTAGTTATGCCGGAACCTTGCTCATACAAATCGTTCTTTTTGCGTGCGTTACCTTTTATGCTTCGGCCGCAGTGGCGAGGCGCTTCGGGGTGCTGGCGGGGATCGCGTTCGCTGTGATGATGTACGCAATAGGGCGCGAATTTCTTCCGACCTTTCTTACAGAATCTATTGGATTGTTATGGGCTTTGGCGGCCGTTCCCTTCTTTATCGCCTGCTTTGGATTGCGGTCACTTACGCAGGGCATTGCTGGAATATTTTTCTTTGCGATTGGCATGTTCGCGCGAATGGGGGCGATGTTTACATTGCCGGCCATGGTTCTTTGGGTCGGCGCTCAATCTTATTCCTCCGTCCGGAGTAGGCTGCGTATGACTGGATTGGCCGCGTTGGCGCTCGGCCTGATTGCAATATATAGTTACGGCGTCGCCAAGATTTATACGCGGGAGAATGCTTCTTTTGCGAGTAACTTTTCCTATACGGCTTGCGGCGTCTCCGTTGGAGGCAATTGGACGTCTTGCCCAAAACTTTACGGAAAAGAGATAGCTGCAGCAAAAAATCGGACCGGTTTTTTATATGCGAGGGCACTTGCGAATCTGCGCGCAGATCCACGCCCAGCTCTGAAACTTCTTGCGAACAACGCTCAAGCCTTTATCACCCAGTTGCCGGCAATTTTAACTGAAGGTTACGTGTCGCTAGACGGCGCAAGTTTTTCAACTGTTTGGTTGGTGCTCTCTGCCTTTGGATTCGCTTGGCTTATCCTGCATCGCGAAATGAGTTTCTTAGAGTTTTCGTTCTGGCTTTTGATCGGACTAAGCACGGTTGCGTCTGCGGCTGTGATATTTCAGGATGATGGGCGCCGCGTTATGATTGTAAGCTATCCGCTGGCTGCATTGTTTTTCTCTATGTACCTTTGTCCTCGTCCTTCTAAGCAACCAGTGATGAATCTTTCTGTAGTGTCTCGACCAGTATTGGTAATGGCTGGTGCCACTATTGTTTTGATAGCTGTCGCCGCTACGCCTTTTGTCATGCGTGTTTCGGCTTCACCTTATTTTCCCGAGCCTCGTGTATCTGACAATCTTGTCGTCTTTGGCGGAAGGCGGATAACGGGTACGCTGGTGGTCGCGGATGACAAGCCCCTTCCGAAAGAAATTGCTTCCATCCACATTTCTGATTTCGTGAATATCATTCATCATACTGCCGTTGAAGCCGAGCAGGGCTTGGTGACGCCGGGCCCGCCGCCTCTTCCGTTCGCATTTGTTGCGGCTCCGGAAGCAAACTTATTATCTTACGGACGTAATGACCTGTTTATCGCGCCTGCGGAAGTCTTGAGTAAACCCAACGTGCCGTTTTGGAGGTTTGATATATCCCCCTTTCGAGTATTTCAGGGACGCACACCTCGATGGTATCTTGTCACCAAAGCAGAAGCGGTTTCCTCCCCTTGAGCGAATCCGTCTGCAAAACGGCGATCCGCGCAGGGCTATGACGACTATATTTTCAAGCCAATCGTCGCGTCGTCTTGCGCGAGTTTTCCTTCAAGAAATTCTCCGGCTCGAATGATCTAGGTCCACCCGACAATAGGCGGGAGCTTTCATGACCGTTGCCATCTATGGCATCAAGAATTGCGACACTGTCAAAAAGGCGCGTGCGTGGCTCGATGGTCACGGAGTTGCCTATACGTTTCATGATTACAAAACCGAGGGCGTTGATCCGAAGAAGCTGGACGCCTGGTGCAAGGAATTCGGCTGGGAGAGCGTCCTAAACCAGGCCGGCACAACTTTCCGCAAACTGCCGGATGCGGACAAGACCGATCTCGATGTGACAAAAGCCATCAAGCTGATGCTGGCACAGCCGTCGATGATCAAACGGCCGCTCGTCGAGTTTGGCGGCAAACGCCTCCTTGGCTTCAAGGAGGAGGAATATGCCGCCGCCTTCGGCAAATAATCATTTTGCGAAGTGATCACTTTGCGAAGAGCTGGCCGATATCCTTGAACGCCTTGAACTCGAGCGCATTGGCGGAGGGATCGAGCAGGAACATGGTCGCCTGTTCGCCGACTTCGCCTTCGAAGCGCGTATAGGGCGGAATAACGAAGTTCACGCCCGCTTCGGTCAGCCTGTCGGCGAGCGTCTTCCAGCTCTGCATGTCGAGAACAACGCCGAAATGCGGCACGGGAACATCGTGGCCATCGACCGGATTGAAATCGGCCTTCGGCATTTTGACGGGGACGAGATGCGCGACGATTTGATTGCCGTAGAGATCGAAATCGATCCAGCTTTCGCTGCTGCGGCCCTCCGGGCAGCCGAGCAGCTCCCCATAAAACTGTCGCGCTGCCGCCAGATCGTGGACGGGGAAGGCGAGATGGAAGGGGCTAAGCTGTGCCATGGCGGCTCCTCAGGCGGTGTCCCGGCTATATTGTCCTCGATGAGCGCCGATCAATCGGCTCTCATATTCGGCTCTTAAACTGGAGCGGCAAGATGGATCAGGTTGAAGATGCAGGTCAGGCGATTGCGCTGAGGAACGCTGTCGTCGCGCCGGTCAAAGTCGCACCAGCGACTAGCCTGCTGGCTGTCGCAGTTGGAGCGGCGGCGCTTGGCGCCGTGGCCATCGGCGCTGTGGCGATCGGGCGCCTCGCAATCGGCCGGCTTACCGTCGGCCGGGCGCGGCTCAGATCGCTCGAAGTCGACGAGCTGACCGTGCGGCGCTTGCACATCCTCAATGAGGTCAGGCCGAAGCAGTGAGGCCAATGGCCTTTATGCGATTTCCCGCTCGCGTGTCAGATCGAGCCAGACTTGCGCCGCAGGCGGCAGATAAGAGCCGCGCCACCAGATCAGCGCCATCCGCCATAGCCGGCGATTTCATTGTTGCTGGAGAGATGTTCGAGTGAGACGAAGCGGCGCACGATGACGGGACCAGCCATGCCAGAAGGGTCGGCAGGATAACCGCGAAAAGGACTCCGACCCCAAGTCGGCAGGCTGGACAGAAAGAGCAGCAAGGCGCCTTCGCGAAGGCCGATTTGCCAAGGTTACGCAAGTGGCGTCCGCTTGCAAACGGCCGTCCGCGGCGGCGCCGCCACTTAGCCCGCGCTGAGCCGCTTCATCTTCTCGTAGCGGCGCAGGACCTTATCGCGCTTCAGCCGTGACAGGCTGTCGATCCAATAGATGCCATCGAGCTGGTCGATCTCGTGCTGCAGGCAGACCGAGAGCAGGCCGTCGGCCTCTTCGGTTTGTTCTGCGCCGGCAAGATCCTGGTATTGAACTCGCACGCGGGCTGGGCGCTCGATGTCTTCGAGCACGTCCGGCATGGAAATACTGCCTTCTTTATAGGATTGCCTCTCCTCCGAGGCCCAGACAACCCGAGGATTGACATAGATTTTGACCGGCGCATCCGGCTCGAGCTGGATAACCGTGACCCGTTGTAGGACACCGACATGCGGCCCCGTGATGCCGAGTCCCTGCACCGTCCGCATCGTCTCAAGAAGATCGTCGGCCAGCGCCTTCAATGCGTCGTCGAATGTCTCGACCGGCAGCGCCGCGCGGCGCAGAGTGGCATTGGGATATTTCAATATGGGGCGCACGGCCACGGAGCATCTCCTTGATAGGTCGGAGGCTCCATAGCACACCGTGTCGCCGCGAGAACATATCGCCAAGGGAAGCCGCGCGTCGGGCGCGGCCCAGATGTCGCCGCGCGATGCCAATCCATTCGTCGAAGACGATGCGAAACGGATTGAAACTCGGTCCCGCGCTCGCGACGGCGTAGCGAAGCGCCTCGTCTTTCTGCCGAAGAGGCGATGATAGACGATCAATATGCTGTCGAAATTCTTTTCGAGGCACGCGGCATTGCTCGCGTGATGCGCGCGATGATGCGCGTGTTGAAGATCCATTCGAGCGGGCCCGAGGCGTGGCACGAGCTCGGTGTGGATGAAGAATTGGTGGACGAGGTTGAGACCGACGGCCACCGACACACAAAGGGATGAAAGCCGATGAAGATCAGCGGCAGGAAGAACAGGCGATTGCCGGTGAGCGATCCCGTCAGCCCGAGCCGAATGGAAGAGCTGAGATTGAGCCGTGTTGTCGAATGATGGACGACATGGGTGGCCCACCGCCAGCGCAGGCGATGCGACAAGCGATGATGCCAGTAATAGATGAATGCGCTCGCGAGAAGGAGGAAGGTCGTCCGCACGCTCGTGGAGGCGCAGGCCGGTAAGATCGCCATCATGGCCGCGCCGGGCGGCGGGGCGCGGGTCGAGATTTTGTTCCCGCTGTTCCAGCAATAGAGGGGCGAGCCGCGATCTTCTGCAGGCCGTCCTGGGTTCAGCGCCGCCGCGTAGGCCTGCGTGACCATGGCTGGAAAACGGGAGCAGGCTGGCGCAAAGACAGAGCTGATGGGCAACATGGGTGCCTCATTTCAGCGCAAAATGGAGGGCAGGCGCGGCGTTCGACCGGCGATCTCATGGTATGGCCGCCCTCTAGAGCCTTCTCAAAACAAAGTGATGCGGAAAAGCTGGGATTTGTTTAAAGGAGGGGCCGGGCCTAAATGCCCGTCCGATAACAACAAGAGCTGGAAATGACGGATTTTTTTCGTGAGGTCGATGAGGATGTCCGCCGCGACAAAGCCATCGAACTCCTGAAGCGGTATCAGAACTGGATTATCGGCGCCGCGATTTTGATCGTCCTAGGCACGGCGGCTTGGCGCGTCTATGTCTACTATCGTACCAATGCGGATGAAGCCGCGGGCGGCCGCTATGAGGCTGCACTCCGCCAGCTCCAGGACGGTAAGATCGATCCGTCGATTGCGGCCTTCGAGGCAATCGGCCGCGACGGCCCGAAAGGCTATGCCACCCTGTCGCGGCTCGTTGCCGCCGATGCGGTCTCGCTGAAAGATCCGCAGGCCGGCCTCAAGGCTTATGACGCGCTGATTTCCGACCCGTCCTACAACGCGCACATGAAGGACGTGGCGCAATTGCGCGCGGCTTATCTGCGCCTCGATATCGATTCACCGAAAGAGTTCCAGCAGCGTTATGCGGCGCTTGCCGCGAGCACCCAGCCTTATCGTAATTCGATGCGTGAGCTTCTGGCGGTCGCGGCATTGAAGGGCGGCGACTTCGCGGCCGCCGGCCGCTGGCTTGACGAGATCGTCGCCGATCCATCCGCGACCGAAGCGCTGCGCCGCCGTGCCGATGCCTTTCTTGCCGTCGTGCAGGCGGGCAGACTGCCCGAGAAATAACGGGCCGAGACACGCATGGTCACCATTGCAATCATCGGCAGGCCGAATGTCGGAAAATCGACTCTGTTCAATCGGCTTGTCGGCAAGAAGCTGGCACTCGTCGACGACCGGCCGGGCGTAACGCGCGACCGCCGCGAGGGCGAGGCGCGCCTCGCTGATCTCAGCTTCACCATCGTTGATACCGCCGGCTTGGAAGAGGGCGAGGCGCAGACGCTCGCCGGCCGCATGCGGGCGCAGACGGAAGCCGCCATCGTTCAGTCGGACGCGATCTTCTTCATGATCGATGCGCGAGCCGGCGTGACGCCGGACGACCGGGCTTTTGCCAATCTGCTGCGCCGCGCCGACAAGCCGCTGATCCTCCTTGCCAATAAGGCGGAGGGACGGCTTGGTTCGGAAGGTGCGCTGGAGGCTTTCGATCTCGGGCTCGGCGAACCTGTGCCGATTTCCGCCGAACATGGCGAGGGCTTGGGCGAACTCTACGACGCGATCCTCGCCGCGCTGCCGGAGCTCGCCGAACCGCCGATCGAAGATGAGAACGACGAAGAGGCGAAAGTCTTCGGCGATGACGAGGACGGCACCGAACTCGACATCACCAAGCCGCTCCGGATTGCGGTGATCGGCCGGCCAAACGCCGGCAAATCGACGCTGCTCAACCGCATTCTCGGCGAAGACCGGCTGTTGACTGGGCCTGAGGCCGGCATCACCCGCGATGCGATCGGCGTCGATTTCGTCTGGGGCGACCGCGAGTTGAAGCTTTTCGACACGGCCGGCCTGCGCAAGCGCGCCCGCGTCGAGGACAAGCTCGAAAAGCTCGCCGGCGCCGATGCGCTGCGGGCGGCGAAATTCGCCGAAGTCGTGGTGCTGCTGATCGATGCCACCATCCCATTCGAGAAACAGGATCTGACGCTGGCCGATCTTGCAGCGCGCGAGGGCAGGGCGCTCGTCATCGCGGTCAACAAATGGGATTTGATCCAAGACCGTGGCACGTTGCTGAAAACACTGCGCGAGGAAGCGTCGCGGCTGCTGCCGCAAGTGAAGGGCCTGCCGGTCGTTCCGGTCTCAGGCGCCACTGGCGAGGGCGTTCCGGGTCTTATGGAAGCGATCTTCCGCGTTCATGAGATTTGGAACAAACGCATTTCGACGGCGAAGCTCAATCGTTGGCTTGGTGCGACGATCGAGATCACGCCGCCGCCGGCCGTCTCTGGACGGCGCATCAAGATCCGCTACATGACGCAAATCCGCGCCCGGCCGCCTTATTTCGTGCTCTTCGGCAATCAGCTCGACGAGCTGCCGGAAAGTTACCGGCGGTTTCTGGTGAATGGCATAAGACAGACGTTCGATCTGCCGGGCGTGCCGATCAGGCTCTCGATGCGGACGAACGAAAATCCCTACGACAGGAAGCGCGGCTGAAGACGTCCCGTGGGGCGTCTCAGAGGCAGCAGCGCGCAGACTTCATTTGGACGTCGAAATTGGGGGGACTGCCTATGGCGGCGGTTTTGAAACTCTTGGGGCGCAATACCTCAAGCAATGTTCAGAAGGTCCTCTGGTTTCTCGACGAAATCGGCCGTTCTTACGAACGCGAGGATTACGGCGGCGCGCATGGCCGTACGACGGACGCGGCCTATCTCCGTCTCAATCCGAACGGCACAATTCCAACCCTCGTCGATGGCGATTTCGCCATCTGGGAGTCGAATACGATTCTGCGCTATGTCGCCGAGATTTCGGGTGCCGAGAGCTACTATCCGAAAGATGTGAGGTCGCGCGTCACCTGCGATCAATGGATGGATTGGCAGAATGCGACTTTGGCGCCGGCGATGGGATCGCTCTACAGGCTCTTGGTGCGGACGGAGCCGGCGAAGCGCGATCCAGTTGTCGTCGATCATTTGCGGGAAAAGGCAGGACGTCTGTTCGGGATTATGGATAGCGTGCTTGAGAGCTCGCCTTTCCTGGCCGGATCGTCCTTGACGCTCGCCGATATTGCAATCGGCCCGTCGGCCTATCGGTGGTTTGCGCTGCGCCTCAACGATCCGAAGACACAGTCGCTGGAGGCCTGGCTGCGGGTGCTCGAAACCCGTCCCGGCTTCCGCCAGCATGTGATGATCGAACTCGTCTGAGGATGGCTCGCAATTATTGCGCTGGAGCATGTTTCGAAAAAGTTGCATGACTTTTTCGATAAGAACATGCTCCAACTTATTGAGCTGGAGCATCTAGCCGGTTCTGATAAACGGTGAGATTCGTATAGAGGGCGGCGAGAAGTGGCGAGGCGACGCCCTTTTTCTGGCCGCGCGCCAGAAGATCGCCGATGATCTGATCGGCCTCGATGGCGCTGCCCTTTTGCAGATCGCGATACATGGATGAGGTCAGGGGCGAGCCCTTGGCCGTCAGCATTGCGACCGCTTCGGCTTCGGTTTTCGCCGTGATCTCGCAGCCATTCGCACGGATAATTGCGGCGACCTCGCCGATGAACTGACGGGCGAAGTCCACGCCGCCCGGCGCCGCCTCGATCTCGCCGATCGTTCCGCGCATCAGGCAGGTGATGCCGCCGAGACCCGACAGGAACAGCCATTTTTCCCACATTTCGTGGAGGATCTCGTTCGACATATGGGCGTCGAACCCCGCGCCTTGCATGAAGTCGTCGAGCTTGCCGACGCGATCGCTGCTTCTGCCGTCCAATTCGCCATAGGCGAGCTCGTGGAACTTCGCGAGCTGCACAATCCGGCCTTCATCATCGATCGTCGCGGCAATCTTGCAGACGCCGCCGAGCACCGCGGATTTGCCGAAGCGCTCTGACAAAATGTCGATATGTTTCATGCCGTTGAGGACAGGGAAGACCATCGTCTGCGGGCGGACCGCTGGCGCCATGTCGTCCATCGCCGCAGCGAGGGCGAAGGCTTTGACCGAGAGAAGCACGACATCGTAAGGGCCGGACATGGTGTCGGCGGTGACGAGCTGCGGCTGGATAGTCAGATCGCCGTTCGGGCTCACGATTTTGAGACCGTGGCTTTTCAGATGCCCCGCACGGGCCGCGCGGACCAGAAAGGTCACGTCGCGGCCGGCCGCGGCAAGGCGCGCGCCGAAATAACCGCCCGTGGCTCCAGCTCCGACGACCAACAAACGCATCTTGTTCTCCTTCGTTAGCGGTACAGCCCGCAAGAGATAGGGCAGTTAAGCTGGAAGGCACAGCGCGCAAACCGCGGCACTTTCGCGGCTGCCAACAACCCTGGCGCAAGCGACGGAGGCGATGGTCGAGACATGCCTCGCTTGCCGCTGCCGGCCCACTGAACTATGAATCCAACAAGGCAGCAGAGTTGATGACATGGCGGATGATATTTGCGAGGTGAAGCCCCAGGGCCGGCTGGACAGTGTGACCGGACCGGCTTTCGAGAAGGATCTGCTGCAGCAGATCGACGGCGGCCGGCGCCGCCTGCTGCTCGATTTCGCCGAACTGCAATACATCAGCAGTGCTGGACTGCGCATTGTCCTCCTCGCGGCCAAGAAAATGAAAGCAGTCGGCGGGAAACTCGCCCTTTGTTCCCTCAATCCGCAGATCGCCGAGGTCTTTGCGATCAGCGGTTTCAACAATATTCTCGATATTCATGCGTCGCGGGATTCGGCGCGGTCGGTTCTGTCCGCGGGCTGAACACGCCGTCTCAGGCGGCTGTCCGCTACTAAACTCTCATTTCATGACCTCGGCCTAAGTCGATGGTAAATATAAATGTTTTTGCCTCGATCCTGGCCGGCCTCGGGCTCTTCTATATCGGCATCAAGGGACTTGCCGCCAATCTGAGCCAATTGGCGGGCCGTGGCCTGCGCGTCTGGGTTGCGCTTTCAACCGGCACTTACGTAACCCGCGCCCTTGTCGGCATAATTGCCGGCGCGCTGACGCAGAGTACCGGCGCGGTCACCGTCATTTTGATGAGTCTGACGACCGCCGATCTCATCTCGATTCAGCGCGCTGCCGCGATCCTCGTTTGGGCCAATGTCGGCACGGCTGCTCTCGTGCTGCTTGTCGCGATCGACATTCATCTTTTCGTGCTGGTCCTCACCGCCGCTGCCGGCATTTGCTACTATTTGAATCTCGACCGTTCGCCGCGCTGGCGTCAGCTCGTCTCGGCGATCTTTTCGATCAGCATCATGTTTCTCGGCCTGGAGCTGATGCGGGTTGGTACCGACGCATTGCACGAGATCCCCTGGGTGATCGGAGGGTTGAACGTCGTCGAGCGGTGGTATCTAGCCGCCTTCCTCGTCGGCGTTGTCCTTGCGATGGCCCTGCAATCGTCCTCGACGGTTGCCGTCATCATGATAGCAATGGCCTCGGCCGGATTGCTCACCTTGGAGCAATCGATGATGACGATCTTCGGCGCCAGCGTCGGATCGGGTCTGAGCACCTATATGGTTGCGCGCGGCGCGCTCGGAACGTCGCGGCAACTCCCAATTCTCCAGGCCGTCGTCAAGATTCTCGGCATTGCCGTGCTCCTGCCGCTCTTCGGCATCGAGCAGGTTTTTCATTTGCCTTTGCTGGCCCATGCGATCCGGGCGCTCAGCCACGATCCGGGACGGATGGTCGCTTACAGTTATCTGGCCTGCCAGCTCGCCGCCGTCTTGGCCGAGATGGTTTTTTCGCTGCCGATCGGCCCCTTGCTACAGCGGCTCGCGCCGCAATCGCACGACGAGGCGGCCGCAAAACCGCGCTACCTCTATCATCAGGCGCTTAGCGAACCTGAATCGGCGCTCGCGCTGGTAGATCGTGAACAGACGCGGGTCTTCGACTATCTTGCCGTGCATTTCGGCGTCGCTGATCACCTCGCTGCCGATGAAGCCATCCCTAAGTCAGGCGCCGTGCTGATGGCGGCGACGAGCCTCGATAAGGCGATCGGCAATTTTCTCGACGATCTGGCGGATTCGAACATCAGCCGCGAGTTGCACGAACAGATTGCCAACCGGCAGGCACGCAACAGCCTGTTGCAATCCATCCATGAATCGCTCGCCGAACTGGTGACATTGCTGGCCGAGCCATTTGAGACAGAAGCAATGCAATCTCTTGGCACTAATGTGTCAGAGGGCGTCGCGGGCCTGCTTCTTGTCGCTTCGGAAGCTGTCCGTTCGGGCAATGCCGACGATTTGGCGCTGCTGCGTCAGCTCACTGCCGATCGCGACAGCGTTGTGGAGCAGCTCCGCCGCCGGGTGATCGCGGCCGATAAGAGCCTTGCGGCACGCGATCAGCAGAGGCTTTATGCGATTACAAGTGTGTTTGAACGGGTGGTCTGGATGCTGCGCCGATATGGCGCTTTGTTGAATATCCAGACGGAGCCCGCTGGGGTGCCTGCAAAGTCGCTGGAAACAAGCCCGGCAACTCTGTCCTAATTTGTGCAAACAGCGTAGCTTAACGTCGGCGCAAACGGTAAGTCTGCAGCCGCGTATCGGTTCGGCGTCGGAGGAGATGGGGGAATGTTCCTTAACCGCTGGAAATTGGGACCAAAAATCTATCTCGTCGTGACCCTGCTGGCGTTGGTGACGGCCATCATCGGGACGCTCGGCGTCGACGCCATGCTGACCTACAATAAAAAGGTCGCCGAGATCGATCGGGCCTCGAGCCGCGCGATTATCGGCGAACGGGTCAATAGTCTGATCTACGCGGTCGTGATGGACTCGCGCGGCATTTACATGTCGACCACGACTCAGCAGTCGGAACAATTTGCGCCGCCGATCGAGCAGAATCTCATTCGCATCGCCCAGCTGATGAAACAGTGGACGGCGCTCACCGAGCCGGAAGACCAGGCGGCGATGGCGCGCGCCAATGCGCGCGTTGACGAATTCATCCGATTCCGCACCGAATTGGTGCATTTGTCGCGTCAGGCGACATTGCCGGAGGCGCGCGCCTTCGGCGACAACACGGCCAACCGCACCAATCGCGCCGCATTGAATCGTGAGATCTCGACGCTCGCGGCCTCGAACGACGCGCGTATCGATCGTTTGAATCGTGAGATCGAGTCCTTCTATCAATGGCGCATTTGGATTTTGGGCGCGGCGACCATCATTGTCGCTGTGGCCGGAGTGGTGCTGGCGATCGTCTTTGTCCGTGGCTTCCTAACCCGGCCGCTGACCCAGATCGTAACGGCGATCAAAAAGCTCGCGGCCGGCGACATCACGGGCGAAGTCCCCGCCGACCGCGGCGATGAAATCGGCGAGATGGCAAAGGCGGTACGGACATTCCAGCGGCAGGCTTCCGCTGCGGATGCTTTGACTGCCCAGGTGACCGAAGACGTCGGCCGCATCGCCTTGGCGGCGGGTCAGGCGAGCAGTGCGGTGAGCCAAGTCTCCGATGGTTCGAACGTGCAGCTTTCTTCGCTCAAGAAAACCGCTGGCGCCGTCAATCAAAGCACGCTCGCCATCTCCGATGTCGCCAAGAACACGCATCTTGCCAGCGAGCAGGCGGGCGCCGCTGCTGTCCTCGTGACGGACGGCATGGCGCGCATGTCGGACATGGTGAACATCGTCAATGCGATTGCCGAATCGAGCAGCAAGGTACGCTATATCGCCGATGCGATTTCGCGTATCGCGAGCCAGACCAATATGCTGTCGCTGAACGCGGCCATCGAAGCGGCGCGGGCGGGCGATCACGGCAAGGGCTTTGCCGTCGTTGCGGAAGAGGTTCGCAAGCTCGCTGAGAATTCCGCCGGCCTGGCGCAGGAAATCACCGATCTCGTCAGTCGCTCGACCACGCAAGCAGGCGAGGGCGTTGCGATGGCGGGCGATGTCAGCGATAAAATGCGCCGCATTGCCGAGACGGTACGCCAAAGCGACAAGCTGATGGGCTCGATCGCGACAGCGATGGCGGAGCAGCAGGCGGCGATCTCGGAGATCAATTCGAGCCTCAACGAATTGACACGCATTGGCCAGTCGAACGCCACCGCGGCCGAAGAGATCACCGCGACCATGCTCGACCTGAGCAAGCTTTCAGAGCATTCGCGCGCTGAACTCGACAGGTTCAAAGAAATCTGGGTGTGATGCCAGATTGAGGCGAGACATGGTGCATCCGATCGACACCACGCTAGCTCTGCTTCAGGATGCCATGACCGCGCATCGGCAAGCGCTGGCGCGCGGGCCTTCGGGGCGGACGACAAGCGAATTGAAGCTGCCGCGCGACCGCCGCGCCCAGCTCGTGTTGCGGCTCCTGAGCGGTATCGAGGCGCGGGCCGGGATTGAGGTGACACAGATACCGGCCGACCGGCTTTTGCGGAACCTCACGGGCGTCGGCTTGGCCGATCTTGAAGAGTGGGTCAGCCGCCTCGAACCTTTATCGGCGCATCACCCGGACTGGCTGTCTCTCATCGAAAGCATGACCGTGCATGAGACCTACGTCATGCGCGATCCGGCACAGCTGCAATTTTTCGCGGCGCAATTGCCGACTTTAATCGCGGCAGCGCGGGAGCGGACGCGGGGCCTCCGCTTCTGGTCGGTCGGCTGCGCGACGGGTGAGGAAGCCTATTCCGTCGCGGCGCTCGCCCATGACGCGCTGGTCGCGACCGGCGATGCGGCGGCCACGGCAACTGGCATAAGCCTGGCGGAGCCTTGGCGCGTCGATGTTCTGGGCTCAGATATTTCCCGCACCGTGCTGAATGACGCGCGGACCGCCATCTATGATACCGGTCCTTTGTCCTCCTTCCGAGCGGAATCGGCGATCCTGCTGCCGCATTTTCCGGCGCTGCAAGGCGGCGGGGTGCGCAGGGCGGCGCCGTATCTGAAGGAAGCGGTGCGCTTTGCACATTTTAACCTGATCGAGGACACGCTGCCCGAGGCCGGCTTTGACGCTGTCTTCTGCCGGAATGTTTTGATCTATTTCAGCGCAAGGGCCCGGCGAATCGCGCAAGAAACGCTGTGCCGGGCGGTGCGGCCAGGCGGCTATCTGGTGCTGGGTCCGACGGATACGCTGATCGATGCGGGCGATTTCGAAGCGGTGTGGGGGCCGGACGCGGTGATCTATCGGCGGAGAAGCGACGATGGATGAGACGGTGTCTCAAAGCCGATTTGCGCCCGCGTCGAAACTCATGCTCATATGGCTGGACGGTTCCGCTCTCGCGATTGCGATGGAGCATGTGCGTCGGGTTGTCGGTCCGCAGCCTCTGACGCGGCTGCCTAATCTGCCGTCCTTCGTTCTCGGCGTTGCGGCGATCGGCGGAACAGTCGTTCCCATTCTCAATCTCCGCTGGCTCATCGGTGCGCCCGAAAGCGGCATCGGCGACGACAATGAGCTTGTTCTGATCGGCGCTGGCGAGGATCAATATGCGATCTATGTCGATCGCATATTGCAGATTGGCGTCGAAGCTTCGTCTGATGTTTCATGGAAGGGCCATCGCGTCCGCTTCCTCGATATCGCGACCCTGCTTGCTCCTTATGCGAGCGCGGTGCAGCCGCCGCTCGCCTTGGCTTCGGCACATATGAACATTGCGCCCGTGTCGGCGAGCGCGCCGCAAAGTACGCTGCCCGTGGTCAGTCTCGCTGTCGAAACAGCCGGCATGCATATCTTTCTGCCGCTCGACCATATCGTCGAGCTTTCCGAGACTCTCACTATTGCAGCGGTCCCGGACCCGCGTCCGCTTTTCATCGGCGCCGCCTTTTTCCGCGGCACGCTGATACCGGTCGCGCCGCTCGATGCCATGCTCGGCCGATCCGTCGGCGATGAGCAATGGGGCGGTTTCGTCGTCATCGACGTCGAGGGGCGCCGCTGTGCGCTGGCCGTCAAGCGGGTCATCGGCCGGGTGCCGCAATCGCCGGCCGCGATCGATCTGCATGACGCGCTGATCGCATTTCTGCCCGCGCCAAAGAAGCGCGATATTTTTGCCCATCGCAGCGCGCCGGCGGCCACACGCAGCGAAGAGGCAGACTATCTTCTCGCGGTGATCGGCGACCGCAAATGCGCATTTGCCTTGGACAGCATCGCGCATCTGCACGAAAGCTGCAACGTCAGCCGTGCGCCCGTTGGAACGGGCGAACAGGTGAGGGGCGCGACGGCGATCGGCGGCCGGGTCTTGCCCGTGCTCGATTTCGCCGCACGATTGAACTTGCCGAAACCGGCTGCATCCGCTGGGATGATTGAATTCAAATCGCCTGGCGGAGCTTTCATCGTGCCGGTCGATCGCATCATCGGCATCACGTCGATTGCGTCCGAAGCTCTGCTCGCAGCGCCCAAAGGAAGCGCAATCACGGCCGTCGTGCGCCGTGGCGAAGATCTCATCTGGATTGTCGATGCCCTGGCCATCGCTGAAGTGCGAGAGAGCGATGCCGCTTGACCCCAAAAGCAACGGCGCAAAGAGCAAAGTGATCCGCGTTCTTGTCGTGGACGATCAAAGCTTCATGCGCATCGCGCTCCGGCAGATGCTGGAAGCCGAGGGCGACATTTGCGTTGTGGGCGAGGCGCGCAACGGTGCCGAGGCCGTCGCTATGACGCGCGAGCTGAAACCGGATGCCGTCACGCTCGACGTCGAGATGCCAGAAATGGACGGGCTCGCAGCCTGCGACCAGATCATGCGGGAGGTGAAGCCCGCGCCAGTCGTCATCATGGTGAGTGCCCATACACAAGCGGGCGCCGAAGCGGCTATCCAAGCACTGCGCGTCGGCGCCGTCGATTTCGTCTCGAAGTCGTCGATCTTCGCTAAGACCGATCTGGCCCACATCGATTCCGAGCTGCGGCCGAAGCTGCGTGCCTGGGCGAAACAGCGGAACACCCCGAAGAAAGACCCCACCGTGGTGCCGCCAGCAAAGCGGCGCATCTGGCACCCGGATTTGATCGTGATTGCCGCCTCGACCGGTGGCCCGCAGGCGCTCACGAAACTGCTGACGGCCGCCGGGTCCGTGCGTCCGCCGATCGTCATCGCCCAGCATATGCCGGCGTTCTTCACAGCGAGCCTTGCGCATATGCTGAGCTATGATACCGGCTGCAATGTGCGGGAAGGCGAACATCGCGGCGTCCTGTTGCCGCATAGCGTGACGCTGATCCCTGGCGGCAGCGATGGCATCATCGGTCCGCATCGCGGTGGCGGCTATGAGCTACGGCTGACCAAGGTGGAAGCCAACGTCCATCCCTGTGCAGATTCCCTGTTTGAATCCGCGGCGCTTGTGAGTTCGGCGCCGCTTGGCATCGTGCTTACCGGGATGGGCGAAGATGGTGCCGCGGGCGCGGCCGCGCTGCGCCGCAAGGACGTGCCGGTTTTCGTTCAGGATCCGGCCAGTTGTATCGTCGATGGCATGCCCCTCGCGGCGGCCGCGGCGGCGCCTGGCTGCGACATTCTGCCAATCGAGGAAATCGGGCAAAGGCTCGGCGCTATGGTCCGGCAGGACGATCACGCGCCCGGCAAGGCGGCCCCATGAAAGCCTAGATGAACGGCCATTTGCACAATCCGCATTTACATGCCAGTCACTGGGGCAAATAGCACAGTGTTTGGGTGGGTAACGTTTCCAGAGGCAAGCCCGCGTAAGGGTTTGCGCTCAGACAAAGGTTGGGCTTCTTGATGCGTATTTTGATCACGGGATCTGCGGGGTTCATCGGCTTCCATCTCGCTCGCCGGCTTTTGGAACGCGGCGATGAGGTCGTTGGCATCGACGGGCTCACGCCTTATTACGATCTCACGCTAAAACGTGCGCGTCATGCGCAGCTCGAAACTTTTCCGAAATTTCAGGCGCATGAGTTTTTTCTCGAAGACATGGAGAAATTGGAGGCGGTCTACGCCCAAGGCTTCGATGCCGTCTATCATTTCGCCGCGCAAGCCGGTGTCCGCTACAGTCTCGAAAATCCGCGGGCCTATGTCGAAGCCAATCTCGTCGGCACCTTCAATCTTCTCGAAGTCATGCGGCACGCGCCGCCACGCCATGCACTGCTCGCTTCGACTTCGTCGGTTTATGGCGCCAACGAGATCATTCCGTTCCGCGAGACGGACCGGGCCGATCACCCGCTGACGCTCTACGCGGCGACCAAGAAAGCCACCGAGGAGATGGCGCATTCATACAGCCATCTGTTCGGCATCCCGGTCACCATGCTGCGGTTTTTTACGGTTTATGGTCCTTGGGGCCGTCCTGACATGGCGCTCTTCAAATTCGTGTCTGCCATCCTCGCGGATCAACCGATCGACATCTACAATCATGGCAAGATGCAGCGCGACTTTACGTATGTCGGCGACCTTGCCGAGGCGATGATCCGGCTTTTGCCAGCCGTTCCATCAGCGCCGAATGCGCGGATCGGCAAGACAATCGTCAACGATAGCCTGTCGCCGCAAGCGCGCTGGCGGGTGGTGAATATCGGCGCCGGGAGCCCGGTCGTGTTGGAAGATTTTGTGAGTGCGGTCGAGGTGGCCTGCGGCCGTGCCGCGCGGCGCAATTACATGGAAATGCAAAAAGGTGACGTGCCCGTCACTTACGCCAATACGGATCTTCTCGACCAGCTGACGGGCTATCGGCCGAACACGCCCTTGAAAGAGGGAGTCAACGCCTTCGTCGATTGGTATAAGTCCTATTACAAAAAATAGCAGCGGCGGGGCTCCCCTTCAGGCGCTGTTATTTATAGGGCTCGATCGCCATAAAAGCGCTGCATAACCAGAGATTTTCTGCATAGAATGAGCGGCGATCCACCTGCCAGCGGTCCACGCGCCGAGGTCCTTGCATGTCCGCCGAACTCGATGCGCTCTGGAACGAATTTGCCGCGGAGACGGAAGAGCACCTTGAAGCACTTGAGCGGATACTCTCGGACCAGCGCGGCGGCGGCTGGAGCCGCGACGAGATCGCAGCGCTTTTTCGCTATTTCCACTCCCTAAAGGGCACGTTTTTGGCGATGGGGTTCGGCAATGTCGAAGCCGTCGCGCATCGCTGCGAGGATGTGCTGAGCCTGGTCCGCGACGGCCGGACGATGCTCGACCGCGATCTCGAGCAGATTTTGCTGCGGGCCGTCGATCGTCTGAAGGGCATGCGCGAAGAGGTCATCGCGACGCGCCAGGACGCCAAGGCGGCAACGGTCCTTCTGCGCGACCTCGACCGGCAGGCCGGCGGCCAGCCGGAGATGAACACGGCACCCGCCGCTGCTGCTGTCGCAGAACCCGTGCCCTTGAGCGACGATCCAGAGATGCTCGGCATCTACGGCGAGCTTCTGGACCAGCGCCTGCCGCAGCTTGCGCAGATCCTCTCGCGCGATCCGCAGGAGCGTGCCGGCGCGGCGGAATCGGCCGGCGAACTCGCCTATGGCGCCGAGATGATGACCTTCGAGGCGCTCGCCGAGCGCCTGCAGGAGATCGCCGGATTGGCCGATGGCGAAAAGCGCGACCAGGCCATTGCTGCCTTCTGCGACATTCGCGATCAGGCAAAGATCATCGAGGACGTGACGGGCAATCCGTCTGGCGCTGCGGCGCTGGCGACCGCTTTGGCGCCGCAGCTGGCCCAGGACTATGAGGCGGCCCATAAGGCGCTTCAGGCAGCCCTGGCGCGCGACGCGGCCGGCGAGGCCACTGAGACGGATGATCGTTCTGAGATCGCGCAGGCGGCCACGGCGATGCGGATGATCGCCAATTGTCTCGGCTTTGAGCAGAGCGCGCGGCTGATTCTTTTCATCGAAGAACGGTTTCGCGATGCGGCTGACCCGGCACAGGCGGCCGCTTCGCATCAGCTGGCCGCGGAGACGAGCGATGCGCTCGGCCTAAGCGTCGATACAGTCACCGACACCGATGCTGGCGATGCCGACAAGCTTGCCGCACAGTGGGACACGAACTTCCGCGCGCCGCTCTCGGCCAATCTGATCCAGACCGCCGCTCACCAGGGTCTGCGTCAGGAGCTGCTCGCGGCGCTTTCGGGCGAACAGCGCGACCATCTGGAACTGGCGCTGGCCGAAGGGCGCCGGGCCTATGAGGTTCTCTTCGAACTCGAAGCCAATCCGGATATTGCGGGCGATCTCATCGCCTGGCTGTCATCGGCGGTCGAAACGATCACCAGCCGCACCGTCTATCGGCACGGCACGAATTGCTTTGAATTTCTCATCTTCTCCGAACATGGCCTCGATTGGATCAAGGCGCAGCTGAAAGCGCTCGATCCGGATCAGGCCTGTCTGCACGGCATCACCGAATTGGGCGGGGCACCGGATGCCAGGGGCGAGACGCGTCCCGGCGAAGCAGCGCCGGCCGCCCGGGCGCCGCTCATCCGCGTCCGCAGCGAGACGATCGATGAGCTGATGGCGGAAGTCGGAGAAATGCGCACCAGCCTGGCGCGCCTCGCGGATGTCATTCAGCATGGCCGCATCGCGCATGCACTTAAAGATGCGCATCGTACCGGCAGCGACATTCTCCGGCAAAATCCCGAGCTGCGGCATCAGATCGATGCGATGGAAGCCGATCTGCGTGAACTCAAAGGCCTGGAGCAGGGGCTTGAGGCAGCACATCGGCGGATCTGGACGGCCGGTCTGCAGCTTCGTGTCATTCCGGTCGAGGGCTTGTTTGGCCGGCTGTCGCGCGCCGCCCGTGATCTCGCGCAAAAGCTCGGCAAGGACATTGACGTTGTCATTGAAGGCCGCGAGGTTCGCGTCGATAAAAGCATGGTCGACGGCTTGATCGATCCGTTGATGCATATGGTCCGCAATGCGGTCGATCATGGCGTCGAGCCGCGCGAGCGGCGCCTGGCACTCGGCAAGCCGGCGCGGGCGCGTCTGTCGATTTCTGCGGTAGAGCAGGGCAATCGCATTGACATTCAGATATGGGATGACGGGCGCGGGCTCGATCACTCGCGGATTCTCGACAAGGCGCTGAAACTCGGCCTCGTCACGCAACAGCAGGCCGAGCAGATGACAGATCGCGAGTTCAATGCGCTGATCTTTCAGCCGGGCTTTTCGACCGCCGACGCGATCACCGAAATTTCCGGCCGTGGTGTCGGCCTCGATGTCGTCGCCGCGACCTTGCAGCGGCTCGGCGGCACGATCGACATGGAGACCTGGCCGGGAGCCGGCACGCGCTTCACGCTGAAGCTGCCGATCTCCGCCGCGTTGCTCCGAGCCTTGCTGGTCGAGGTTGACCGCCAGATCTTCGCGCTGCCGGAACGGCAGGTCATCAGCGTGCTGGAGCTTGCCAAAGAGTCAATCGAGATCGTCTCCGGCCAGCCGGTCGTCTTGCACCGGGGCGCCGCCGTTCCGGTACATGATCTCGGCATGGTTTTGGGTTTCGACGACGCCGACGATCGCGGCGAATTCGTTCACATCGCTATCGTCAGCGCCGGCGCGCAGGTCTTTGGCCTCCGTGTCGATCGCGTTCTGCGCTTTCAGGATCTATTCCTGAAGGAACTCCATCCAATGCTCGCCGCTTCGCCGGTGATCTCGGGTGCCTCGGTATTGGGCGACGGCCGGCCGGTCCTCGTTCTCGAGACGCGCGGATTTCTCGGGATGACTGTGGCGGCCGGCGTAGAGCCGGTGGCAACGGCATGACGGCTTCCGTGCGCTATCTCCTGGGCCGGGCGGGGGGCTTTCCGATCGCCATTCCGGCCGCGAAAATGCTGCACATCTGGCCGGAGAACGCGGCAACGCCTGAAACCTTTCGGGACGTGGATGTGCTTGATCTGCGATCGGCGATTGGTCAAGGCGCGGAACGCGTGGCCGAACGGGAAGGCGTTGCCGTCGCCTTCGAGTCCGAAGCGGTGAAAAAGCTCCTGATCCTCGATGCGATCGGCACCTTCGTCACGCTGAGTGACGAGGAATTTACGGCGCTGCCGGACGTATTCGATTTGGCCTTGCAGTTTTTCGATGCGGCCTGCCAGCGCGCATTCGGCGGCTATCCCTTGCGGCTGCGGCTTTCCCATCAGAGCGGTTGCAATTAGCGCATGTGTTTGCAATGGGCCATCAGGCCGTTCTGCGAACCCTCTGGTTCCCATCCGCCAAGACATTCGAAACTCAGCCGACGCGCATACTCAACTGAAGATAAGCGTTAGCGATGCGCAACGCCGAGCCGAAGCTTGAGTGTTTCCGGAGCTTGTGCCGCGCAGACCGACAATTAAGCTGAGCTTAGTAATTGATGGGCCTACTGTGGTCCTGCGACTGGCATTGTGGAGGCGCCGCGAACTTCACAGCAAATGCGCGGCGCGGGCATTTGTCGTCGCAGAATCATTGCCTTGGCCGGATTTGTTGACATGCTTTAATATTGGCCATTTCCGGCGCGACATATCAACCGTGTTTTCAGAAATGGGATCTGTCGAAATAGCCAAGCTGGCGTTGACACGCGCAAAAAATTGGGCGCGCGCGTTGCTATACCCAGGCCTCGATCTCCACACGCGAAATCGAGCATCGCTATGCGCGTTTTGGAAGACGGGTTCGAGAGACGTGCTCGATGCAGGCAGCGGAAATGGTTATTTCTCTTGGCTCGCCTATAAATCCGGTGCGCGCGTTCTGGCCATCAACTTCGATAAGGCGCAGGTCGATAAAGCGCGTGATTTTCTGATTGGCTACAGAGGCGCCGATGAGAAGCGTCTGAAGTTCAGGCAGCTCAATCTTTACGATCTAGCGCTGCTGGATGCTCAGTTCGATGAAATCATTTGCTATGAAACGCTTGAACATGTTCGTAGAGATCGTGATGTGGCGCAGGAATTTTACCGGCTTCTTCGCCCGGGCGGTCTTTTGCACCTTTGTTGCCCTTACGCGCTGCATCCGTATCATGCAGCAAGTGGAGTGGATGTTGCCGAGAGTGGCGGGCACGTCCGCGTCGGGTATACGAAAACGGATTACGTTGCGCTTCTCGCTCCATTAGGGTTTGAGATCTGCGAAGTGATCGGAATCGGTTCGCGCGGTCTTTGTCGCGCAGATGATCTTCTCCGCGCAGTTCGCCATAAGTTGGGGGATGGATTTGCGCTCCCCTTGCTCCCCTTGGCCCTGCCGTTTGTCTGGACGTCCAAATTCAATCCGCAAGTGCCGTTTTCGCTCTATGTTCAGGCGCGAAAGCCCTAGCCAGGCGCCTTGTTGCCGGTTGAGCGGAAGTCGGGCAAATTCGGGCGGCGCCATCCGCTGGGGGACAATCGAACGGTTATCCATCGGCCTAGCCGTCGCCGCTCGGCGGCACGGCTTCCATGCGCCTGACTCTATTTCTAGCCACCGGTTGCTTGCGTGCCGCCATGACAAAACAAGAAAAATCCCTCTTCATGACATTTCTGATGACTCCGGACATGGCCAATTTCTCCGGCAATGTCCATGGTGGCGTACTCTTGAAGCTCCTTGATCAGGTGGCTTATGCCTGCGCTACAAGATACTGCAAACGCTATGTCGTAACCGCTTCGCTCGACCAGGTCATTTTCAAGGAACCCGTCAAGGTGGGCGAACTCGTAACGTTCAAGGCCAACGTCAATTATGTCGGCGGCACATCGATGGAAATCGGAATCAAAGTGGTCGCCGAAACTCTGACGACCAAGGAAACGCGCCACACCACCTCGTGCTACTTCACGATGGTCGCCGTGGGTGAGGATGGCCGGCCATGTGTCGTCCCGCCCTTAGAGATCGAGACAGAAATTGAGCGGCGACTGTTTGAAGCGGGTAAGATGCGCAAAGAAATGCGCAAAGAGATCATGGAAAGAAACCGTGCATTGCATGTCGGCATGCCAGACTAAGGCCTGTACTCCATAGAGGTTCTCAGAGGAAAAGCTGTGAAGGCGATGAAATCGCTAGCGCACAGGCTTGTCACGCGGCTGTCATCTGAAAATCCGACCAAGCGCTTTGGCAAGGGATGTCATAGCGATGGATTTCTTCAAGCGTTTCACTTTTCTCCTCTGTGCGCCCGGTTTTGACGACGACGACCTCGAAGGCATTCGCCTTCAGAAAATCGTCGCCGCAGTCGAGGATGACGGCTTCCAGGTCGTCAAGGCGCGGCGCGTGGAGGATGCCGAGCTGGCGGTCAAGACTGATGCCGCGATCGGCTGCATGATCGTCGATTGGGGCAAGCGCGGGCTCGAGGGAAAGACGGCCGCGCTGATCAATCTGATGCGTCGCCGCGGCCTCGAAATGCCGATCGTGATCCTCGTCCGCCGCAAACGTTTCGAAGACATCCCGGTCGAAGTGCTCGATTTCATCGATGGCTACATCTTCCTCTCAGAAGAGACGCCGGAGTTCATTGCGCGCAACCTGATCAGCCGTCTCAAGCGATATGCGGAAACATTGAAGACGCCGTTCTTCGGCGCGCTCGTCGACTATGCCGAAGAAGGCAATCAGCTCTGGACCTGCCCAGGGCACAACGGCGGCATCTTCTATAGCCGCAGCCCGATTGGGCGCATCTTCGTCGAACATCTCGGCGAAGCAGTGTTTCGTGACGATCTCGACAATTCGGTGCTGGAGCTTGGCGACCTGCTCACGCATGAGGGGCCGGCCCTCAAGGCTCAGAAAGAGGCCGCCGCAATCTTCGGCGCAGAGAAGACCTATTTCGTCCTGAACGGAACGTCCTCGTCCAACAAAGTCGTGCTGGGTTCCCTGGTGGCGGAGGGTGACCTTGTGCTCTTCGACCGCAACAATCACAAGGCCGCCCATCATGGTGCGCTGCTGATCAACGGCGGCATTCCGATCTATCTGGAAACGGACCGCAATTGCTACGGATTGATCGGGCCGATCTACGCCGAGGCGCTGGACGAAGCGGCCATCCGTGAGAAGATCCGGCTGAATCCCCATGTGACCGATCCCGAGGCGCATAAAAAGCCGCGACCCTTCCGGGTCGCTGTCATCGAGCAGTGCACCTATGACGGGACGATCTACAGCGCTGAGATGATCCTCGCCCGGATCGGCCATCTCTGCGACTACCTGCTCTTTGACGAGGCGTGGGCGGGCTTCATGAAGTTCCACCCGCTCTATGCCGGCCGCTTCGCCATGGGGCTGAAAGATCTCGGGGAGGATTCCCCGGGCATCATTGCGACGCAGTCGACACACAAGCAACTCGCGAGCTTCTCTCAAGCCTCGCAGATCCATGTCAGAGACCGCCATATCAAGGGTCAACGACGCAGGGTGGAGCACCGCCGTTTCAGCGAAAGCTTCTTGCAGCACGCTTCGACGTCGCCCTTCTATCCCATCTTCGCGTCGCTCGACGTCGGCGCGCAGATGATGAAGGGCCGCTCGGGGATGGTGCTCTGGGATGATGTGGTCCGGCTCGGCATAGAAGTGCGCAAAAAGCTGCGTGCGATCCGCCGCGAATACGAACAGAAGGAAGCCGATCCGGCGCGGCGTTGGTTCTTCGAACCCTTCGTTCCCGATGTTGTTAGCGTCGCGGGGCCCGAACCCGACGATCCCGAGCGCGAGGTGCCCTGGGAAAGTCTCACCACCGACGAACTTGCGAGCGACGCCCGTCATTGGGCTTTTGCGCCGGGCGCTGTGTGGCACGGCTTCAGCCACGTCACGGTGGGCCTCGCTATGACCGATCCCAATAAGCTGATCATCCTGACGCCGGGGTTCGACAGGCAAACAGGCAGCTACGCAGACCATGGCATCCCGGCACCCGTCGTGGCGCAATATCTTCGCGAGAACCGGGTTGTCGCAGAGAAGAACGATCTTAACTCGCTGCTTTTTCTGCTGACGCCCGGCGTCGAATCGAGCAAGGCCGGCACGCTGCTCAGCGCGCTCGCCGCGTTCAAACGTTTGTACGACGACAATGCTCTGCTCGATGAGGTCATGCCGGAGTTTGTCGCCCAGCGGCCGCTGCGATACCGCGGCGTGCGCCTACGCGACCTCTGCGCCCAGATGCACGCCTTCTATCGCGACGCGAATGTCAGCACGCTCCAGCGCCAGCAATTCGCGCCGGCGCATCTACCCGAAATGGTCGTACCGCCACATGCGGCCGCGCGCGCTCTCGTACGCAACAAAGTCGACTATTTGCCGATCAGCGCGATCGCAGACCGCGTTGCCACCACGCTGTTCGTCGTCTATCCACCGGGCATCGCGACGATCGTGCCGGGCGAACATCTCGGCGCGCGGGCCAAGCCCATGCTCGACTACCTCAAGATGTTCGAGCAGAGCGCCAATCTGTTTCCGGGCTTCGAGGCTGAAGTGCAGGGCCTCTGCCGGGAGATCGAACCGGACGGATCGATGCGCTTCTATACCTACGTCATGCAGGAATAACCAAAACGATGGAACGATGGAGCTTATCGGAGGCTGAGCAGTTTCTTTCAGCCCCCGTCCTCTCATAGGTCTTCAATAGCACGGCTGCGGGAGGTCACATATTTCCGAACTTTTTGGAATGCTTCCGGAAAACGTTTTTTTTTAATTAACGATGCGCATGTATATCCCCCTCTGGCGCAAATTTGCTGCGACAGAGATTTTTAAATGTATTTTTCGTTTCTCAGGCCGCGTCCGTTGCCAGGAGCGAAGTTATCTTTCGCTTACAAAAGATTTGTGGCTGTTGCCGCGATCTGTATTGCGTCTGTCTGGGCCATCTTCGCCTTTGTACTTATCGGTTCTTATCGCGCGACCCAAGATCTGGCTCTCCAGACATCGCGTAGCATAGGCATGTTGGTCGAACAGGACCTGACGCGAAACATCGAGCTTCTCGATCTGTCAATGCAAGCTGTCATTGAGGGCGTGGCAGACCCCAAGGTGATGGCGCTGGAGCCTTCACTACGTCAGCAGACCTTATTCGATCGATCCGCCGCAGCCGCGGGAATTGGCTCCATCCTAGTTCTCAACGAGAATGGCGCCGTTGTTCTCGACTCGAGAACGACCGCGCTTCCAAGCGCCAACCTGGCGGATCGAGGTTATTTCCGGGTTCATCGTTTATCTTCAACTGTGGGCCTCTATGTGAGCCACCCCTTTCAAAGCCGGCTTCGAGGCGGCGACTGGACGATCGGGCTAAGTCGGCGCCTCTCCCATAGTGATGGGAGTTTTGCCGGTGTCGTCGTCGCCGGCATTAGTTTGAATTATTTCCAACAGGTTCTGCAGAAAATCAGTCTCGGAAAAGACGCTACGGTCATGCTCTTAAGCGATGACGGTCATTTTCTGGCGAGATATCCGTTTGTGGCCTCGCTCATCGGACAAAAGGCGTCCCTCAGCCAATACATACGGGATCGGTTTCCGGGCGCATCCAATGGCGCGCTTGAGCTGACCGCTCTCGATGGCGTGCATCGTCTTTATTGCTTTCACAGGATTAAGGGTCTGCCGATTTTCATCAGTATCGGCCTGTCCACCGACCAAATCTTCGCAGATTGGCGTCGTCGAGCTATCGTGACGAGCCTCGGCGTTTTCACTCTTTCTATCCTGATTTTTATTCTGATCCTGAGGGTTGTTCGAGAATTGCGGCTGCGGGAAGAGCTGGAATCGAGGCTTGCAATGCTCGCAACGACGGATCCACTTACCGGTCTCGCGAATCGCCGGAGGTTTGACGAATATCTGAAATCGGAATGTGCAAGGGCGCGGCGCGGCGGCACGACGGTTTCGATGCTCATGATCGATGTCGACCTCTTCAAGGCCTACAATGATGAGTTCGGCCATCAGATTGGCGATCAGGTTCTTTCCGCAATTGCAGATGCAGTTAAGTCGGCGGTTCAGCGTTCAACGGATTTGGTTGCGAGATATGGTGGCGAAGAGTTCGCCGTCCTTTTGCCTGACACAGATGAAAAGGGTGCAAAGCAGATAGCTGAGCGGATAAGGCAAAAGGTTGAGTCGCTTAGATTAGATATGATCAAACGGGGATGCAGAGTGACTGTCAGCATCGGTGTCGCAGCGGCCTTTTTCGAAGTCACCGATGATGCAACGAATCTGGTCCGTGAAGCCGACCAAGCGATGTACCGTGCTAAAATGTTAGGTCGGAACTGCGTTTGCTGCGGCGACGAGAAGATCCAGCTCGTAGGTACAGGCAAGACAGCTTTTAGCGCCTGAGATAATGAACAACTTGGGGCGGAGCGGTCGTCCGGCCCTTACTCACCTCGAAACGTCAGCACGAGAACGTCGCGCCAAGCCGGCCGGGTCGGGTCCAAGGCATGAATCGGTGTCACGCCGTGATAGACGCGCGCGTCGTCGACGAAGGCGGAATCGAGGGGCTGGGTCAGAGTAAAACTGCCAATTGGCTGTCTCTCCGTATCGGCGACCACTGTTTCCCCACGCTCCACGTTCTCACGGCGGACGAGAAGGGCAAGCACCCAATCGACGCCATCGCGGTGCAAACCCTCCGGCGTCGGCTGGGCGGCGACGCCCGGCTGTGCCTCGATACGGAATTGGTGCATTTCAACATGCCATGCCTCGGGCGGCGCCGCTTGAGGCGTGAGCGCGGTAAAGAGGTCATTGCAGGTGGAAATCAATGCGAGCGTGACGGGATGAGCGGCAATGTCTTCGTGCACAGGCTCAAACCATCGGGCGACGCCACCGTTTAGGGGATTATAGTCGCGGCTTTGGTAATGGGGTTGATGTGGCTTCTTTTCCAGATGATCGGGGCTGACGGCGAAACTTGCGAAGCGGCGGCGGCGATACCGCCCGCCGTCAGCCATGTAGAGATCCAGCTCCAGATCGTCCCAGCTTGCGGCAAATCGGTCCCAGTTGGCAAGACCATGGGCTTCTAAAGCCGCACGCATCATCGAGGCGGGCACGTGCGCGAATCCGTCACGCGCGAGCACCTTCGCTATGTCCTTCAGGCTGGAAGGAAGCCGCAAATCGGACTGCTGCATGTGAACTTTCATGTGAATTGAACACTAGCTCAGCAAAGGTCGTATACTACCGCATGGGCGACGTGTCGCGGATGCGCATTTTGCCGCCGGTGGTGGGCGCTAAATCCCTGCGGCGGCCAAGCCGACAGCAAGTCCCTTAAGCAAGTCGCCTTCATCCTCGAGCCCAACCGACAGGCGGAGTAGGCCGTCGCTGATGCCAGCCACCTTTCGGGCCTCAGCTCCCATCGTCGCATGGGTCATCGTAGCCGGATGTGCAACAAGACTTTCAACCCCGCCAAGCGATTCTGCGAGCGTGAACACTTCGACCGCCTCGACGAAACGCTCCACGGCCGGCGTTGCCCCGCTGAGCTCGAAACTCAGCATGGCCCCGAATCCGCTCTGTTGAGACGCGGCAATAGCATGCCCCGGATGATCGGAAAGACCCGGATAGTGCACCGCGCTGACTTGCGGTTGTTTTCGAAGAAAATGTGCGATCGCCATGCCGTTGGCTTGCTGCTGCGCGATCCGGACAAACAGCGTCCGCACGCCACGCAGGGTCATGTAAGAGTCGAACGGGGCACCGATAGTGCCTGTGACGTTGGCCCAATGCGCTAAGGCAGCAACGTCATCGGCGCTGGCGGCGATCACTGCGCCGCCAACGACATCCGAATGGCCATTGAGATATTTGGTTGTGGAGTGGATCACGAAGTCCGCACCCAATGCGATTGGCCGTTGCAGAGCAGGGGACAGAAATGTGTTATCGACCGCCACCCTCGCGCCCACCGCCTTGGCACTTGTGGCGAGTTTGCGAATATCGACGATCCGCATCAGCGGATTGCTCGGCGTCTCGATGAAGACGAGAGCAGGCTTTGCTTCGAGAGCTGCCGTGACGGCAGCGTCATCGTTTTGATCGATGAAGCTCAGACGAAACTCACCGCGATCTCGCCGCGCCGCGAGCAGCCGATGGGTTCCACCGTAGCAATCATGTGGCGCGACAATGAGATCGTCGCGCCGGATCTGCGAGAGAACGAGATCAATGGCCGCCATTCCGGAGGCCGTCACAACGGCGCCGGCACCGCCTTCCAGCCTCGCCAGCGTATCCGCAAGAAGGTCACGGGTCGGATTCGCCGTGCGCGAATAATCGTAACCCGTGGTTTTCTCATACCCTGTGAATGCGAAGGTGCTGGAGAGATGCAGGGGCGGCACAACGGCTCCGAAACTTCTGTCGGTGGCAACGCCATTGGCCGCCGCGATCGTCGGGAGTCGTTTCGAGTCCTTTGTCATGATATCTCCCCAGCCGATCGGATGTTATTTGGGGAGCTCGACGATACGCAGATAGGGCCGAAGCTCTTTCCAGCCTTGCGGAAAGCGCTCCTTGGCCTGCTCGTTGGACAGGCTGGGCGAAATGATGACGGGCTGGCCCGGCTCCCAGTTCACCGGGGTGGCAACCTTCTCCCCATCCGTTAATTGCAGGCTGTCGATGATGCGCAAAATCTCGTCAAAATTCCGGCCGGCGCTCGGCGGATAGGTGAGGGTCAAACGAACCTTCTTATTGGGATCGATCACATAGACCGCGCGCACCGTGACAGTCGGATCGCTTTCCGGATGGATCATGCCGTAGAGGTTGGCAACCTTCTTGTCGTCGTCTGCAAGGAGCGGAAAGTTCAGTGCCTGACCTTGGGTTTCTTCGATGTCCTTATCCCACTTCGCATGGGAATCGAGCGGATCGACCGACAGACCGATCGGCTTGACATTGCGTTTGTCCCACTCAGGCTTGAGGCGGGCGACTTCTCCCAGTTCCGTCGTGCAAACCGGCGTGAAATTCTTTGGATGGCTGAAGAGAATCCCCCAGGAGTTGCCGAGCCATTGGTGGAAGCGGATAGGGCCGGCCGTGCTCGCCTGCTCGAAATCGGGTGCCGTCTGACCAAGTTGCAACGACATAAATGCGCTCCTTTCACGCCTGGGTTCGTTTGATCTGGATTCGATTAATCTGGGTTCGATTAATCGTTGAATTCCCGGCCGTGTCGAACCTCGGGGACATAGCCGGCCCGAATGGCGAAATCGCCAAAAGGTTCCTTGCTTTCGCGGGCGCGGGCGTAGTGACCAAGCACCTCGGCCAGAAACTTCAGAATTGCGGCTTCGCCGACATTCTCAAGCGCCATCTTGTTGAGGCGCTGGCCGTGAAAGCCGCCGCCGAGATAGAGATTGTATTTTCCCGGCGCCCGCCCGGTCAGCCCAATTTCGGCGATATAGGGTCTCGCGCAGCCATTCGGGCAACCGGTCATCCGAATGGTGATCGGATCGTCTTCGAGCCCATAAGCCGCCAACAGCGCTTCGATTTTGCCGACAAGCGTCGGGAGGTAGCGCTCACTCTCGGCCATGGCGAGGCCGCAGGTCGGAAAGGCGACGCATGCCATCGCGTTGCGCCTGAGACCGCTGACGCGGTTGAGGTGATCGAGACCATGGTCCCGAAGGAGATGTTCGATCTCCTTCTTTTGCCGGCTGGAGATCTCCGAGATGATCAAGTTCTGGTTCGGCGTGATGCGGAAGGTGCCCTTGTGGATGCGGGCGATGGCCCGCACGCCGTCCATCATCTGAACGTCGTCACGATTGACCAAGCGTCCATTCTCAATGAACAGCGTCAAATGGTGAAGTCCGTCCTCACCCGTCTGCCAGCCGAGCACGTCGGCGTTTGTGGTGAAATTGAATGGACGTGCGTCGCCGAGGGGGTAACCAAGCCGCCGCTCGATTTCCGCTTTGACCCAATCGAGGCCACGATCATCGATCGTATATTTGAAACGGGCGTGCGCGCGATCCTTGCGGTCGCCGTAATCGCGCTGGACGCCCATCACGGCGTCGCAGGCGGCGAGCACTTGGTCAGGCGCTACGAAACCGATCACATCGGCGAGACGCGGATAGGTCTCCGGCTTCTGATCCGTTCGCCCCATGCCGCCGCCGATCGCGACGTTGAAGCCAGTCAATTTGCCCCGCTCGACGATGGCGATGAAACCGAGATCCTGCGTATAGACATCGATGTCGTTTACCGGCGGAATGGCAAATCCGATTTTGAATTTCCGCGGCATATAGGTGCGGCCATAGAAGGGCTCCTCCACCTCGGACGTGACAATCCGCTCCGCGCCATACCAGATCTCATGATAGGCCCTCATCCGCGGGATGGCGTGATCGCTTGCACGCCGCGCGATGTCGTAGACCTCAGCATGTAAGGACGAGAGCTGCGGATTGACCGCGCACATGACCCCGCGGGCATCGTCGCCGCAGGCCGAAATCGTGTCGAGCAAGACCTCATGCAGACCCTGGATGGTCGAGCGCAGATCATCCTTCAGTATCCAATGGAACTGAAACGTCTGCCGTGTGGTCAGGCGCAACGTCTCGCGGCCGTAAGCGCGTGCAAGCTCATCGATTTTCAGCCATTGCGCCGATGTGCAGACCCCGCCTGGAAGGCGCACACGCACCATGAACTGATAGGCAGGCTCGAGCTTTTGGCGCCGGCGTTCATCGCGCAGATCGCGATCGTCTTGCTGATAAATGCCGTGAAACTTCATCAGCTTGGTGTCGGGCGCGGTGACTGCGCCCGTGAGCCGATCGAGAAGGCTGGCTGAAATCGTTCCACGGAGCTGATCGCTCGTCGCTTTCAGCGTCTCGTCGGGCCCCAGTTTTTCAAGCGGCTGGGAGAGATCGTTGTCGCGATCGAAGGGGGAGAGTCGTACGCCCACGATGGCCTCGCTCAATAGACGTCGAGCTTGTAGCGATGTTCATCGCGTAGCCGCGCGAGATATTCTTCGGTCGCAGCCGCGCCGAGACCGCCTTGCGTCGCGACGATCGTCTTGAGAATATCGTGCACGCCGGTCGCCAGATGGCTGGCATCGCCGCAAACAAAAATATGTGCGCCTTCCTCGATCCAGGCGAAGAGTTCCTTCGCATGTTCTTTCAGCCGGTGCTGCACATATGTCTTTCCGCCGGCCAGGCTCGCCCTATCGCGAGAGAAGGCGACATCCATACGGCTTAGCGTTCCGTCCTTCAGCCATGCCTGCCATTCGAGCTGATAGAGAAAGTCCGTACGGAAGTTGCGCTCGCCGAAGAAAAGCCAAGACCGGCCTTTCACGCCGCGCACCTCGCGTTCTTGCATAAAGGCGCGATAGGGCGCGACACCCGTTCCGGCGCCGATCATGATGATGGGGACATCATCGGCCGGCAGGCGGAAATGCGGGCTGGACTGCACATAGACAGGCAGCAGGCTTCCGACCTCGGCGCGGTGAGCGATTTGTCCCGATGCAACACCGTTTCGGGGTTCTCCGAAAAGCTCGTAACGCACCGTCGAAACCGTTAGATGCACTTCCTCGGGAGCCGCCGCTAAACTTGAGGCGATTGAATAGAGGCGCGGCTGCAGGGGCCGCAAGGCTGTCACGAGCTGCGTCGGGTCGATAGTCTTGACCGGATGCTGCCGCAACACATCGATGATGTGGTGCTCGCGCATGAAATCCGCGCGCTCATTGCTGCCTTCATCCGTGGCAAGGCTTCTGAGTTTTTCGGAGCCGCTCAGCGTCGCCCAATGTTCGATGAAACGCGGCGTTACCGCAGCGATTTCGAATTGATGCGTGAGCGCGTCATTGAGCGTCGTCGGCGCATCTTTAATCGTCAGAGGCGCCGAACCGTCCAACCCGAGTGCCGCAAGGATTCCTTCGACGACCTTCGGATCGTTTTGGGGAATGACGCCAAGTGCGTCTCCCGGTTCGAAGGTCAGACCCGAGCCTTCGAGTGAAAGTTCGACGTGGCGCGTTTCCTTGCTGGAGCCGCGACCGGTCAGAGCGATATTTTCGATGATCCGGGCCGGAAATGGATGGCGCTTGTCAAAGACAGCTGCGTTCTGGTGGGGTTTCGACGCAGGGACGGTTGGCGCCGCGGCGGTCATAGGATCGCTAGCCGCCAGCAAAGCAACGACATCGCTGGACCATTTGGCGGCAGCTTCTTCGTAATCGACATCGCAATCGACGCGCGCGGTGAGGCGGGCGGCACCGAGCTCTTCGAGGCGTTTGTCGAGCCGCTTGCCGGCTTCGCAGAAATATTTGTAGGTCGAGTCGCCGAGGGCCAATACGGCAAAGCGCACACCCGGAAGCTTCGGCGCCTTTGCTCCTTCGATGAACTCAAAGAATCCAACCGCAGGCTGTGGCGGATCGCCTTCGCCATAGGTGCTCGTGACGATCAGCAGATCCTGCTCGTCTCTGAGTTCCCGAAGCTTATAAGCGCCCATATCGACGACACGCGCCGGACGGCCGCGCGCCTCGAATTGCGTGGCGAGACTTGCTGCCAATCCGGCGCTATTGCCGGTCTCGCTGCCGTAAAGCACCGTGAGCGTCCGGCTTGGGGCGCCAAGGTGAGAAGGCTCCGTCGGCGGATTGCTTCGCGCTTTGTCGATCTGATGATCGATGCCAGCGAAGAAGCCGCTGAGCCACACAAGCTGCTTGCCGTCCAACGAATCCGCCAGCGCTCTGACCTGTTCCCATTGCGCGTCCGACAGTCCCGGCCCGCGAAACTCAGAAATGCCCATTGCCCTCGATGATCCCACCAGGCGGCGTCTGCATGCGATCGCCGCCATAAATAACGGTCTAAAAATGTTATATTAGACCATTTCCTTTTTTTATATGCCATTTTGGCAGGCCGTATACAAGTTCATTTGATTGCGTTTAGATGCAAAATTATTCATGTGAATACATGGATATCAATCAGGCGCGCACCTTTCTCGAGATTGCTCACACCGGCAGCTTCGTCGCGGCGGCCGAGCGGCTTCACGTCACGCAGACCGCCGTGAGCGCCCGCATCCGGTCACTTGAAGAGCTTTTGGGCCGCCGTTTGTTCATTCGGAACAAGGCCGGTGCACGTCTCACGTCCGCGGGCGAGCGTCTCGTTCGCCATGCAACAACGATGATTCAAGTCTGGGAACGGGCCCGGCAGCAAGTCGCGCTTCCGCCTGGACGGGAGGAGGGCGTCAGCGTCGGCGGCGAATTGAGCCTTTGGCATCCGCTTCTTACGGATTGGCTCATTTGGATGCATCGCGAACGCCCGGAAATCGCACTGCGCGCGGAAGTCGATAGCCCAGCGAGTCTTCTCACGCGGGTTCAGGACGGCGCTCTCGATATCGCTGTGCTTTACAACCCGCCGCCTTGGCCGAATTTGGTCGCCGAGTTGCTGCTCGACGAGAAGCTCGTCTTAGTGACCACGTCGCCAGACGGAATGCTGATCCCGGATAGCTATGTGTATGTGGATTGGGGCCCCACCTTTGCGGTCAATCATCTGACGGCATTTCCCGAATTGAGCAGCCCGCCGGTATCGATTTCGCTCGGCCCGCTCGCATTGACCTATCTTCTCACCGTCGGCGGTTGCGGATATTTCCGTCTGGGCACGGCGCAGCCCTTCCTGAGCGACGGCCGCCTGCAACGCGTGAAAGACGCGCCGGAATTCTCTCACTCAGCCTATGCGGTTTATGCCGAGAGAAGCGACACCGATGTGATCCATCAAATCAGACAATGCCTGAAGCAAGTCGCGACAGCACCCGAAAGGCCTGGACTGCACGTGCCCATCGCACCTCGCAAAGGATAGGCGCGGGGGAAAAGACGCCGGTCGGCAAACGATCGCGATCGCGGCGAACGGCTTGACCATGCGTAGCGCCGCGGGCAGCCGAGGAATTCAAACTTTGAAGCGCTCGAGATCATTTGCGATGTGCGTCGAAGGGAAAATCTCCCTGGCTTCCGCAAGGATGTCCTCTGCAAGGTAACGGCCTGAGATGTGCGTCAGAATAAGCCGCTCGACGCCGCTTTTCGCGGCGAGCAATGCGGCTTGTTCGGCGGTCAGGTGTCCGTAATCTGAGGCAGTGGCCTGATCCTTCCGCAGGAAGGTGGCCTCGATGACAAGGATTGCGGCACCACGCACAAAATCGCTGAGCCCGTCGGTCGTCTCTGCATCGCCCACGATGACGAGCTTCCGGCGGCCCTCCAGCGGCCCAAGCACATCGGCGGGATCGATAGTTCGTCCGTCGGGCAGTCGCACGGAGCGGCCGGCGGCTAGCTCCTTACGAATGGGGCCATCTGGGACAGCCAATTCGGCGAGACGGTCGCGCAAGAGGTGGCGCCGCGCGATCGTTTCGAAAGAATAACCATAGCTGTCCGTATCGCGGTGCCGGACGGGAAATGCGGTGATGGTGAAGCCATTCTCTTGAGCGATTTGTTCATCGACAACCGGCGCGAAGGTGACGGGGATTGGTGCTCGACCCACTCCCCAGATACCGGCGAGCATTCGCGTGACGATTTCGAGCGTGCCTGCGCCACCGTTGATGATTATCCCATCCGAATTTTGCTGAAGACCCAGCGTCGACAAGAGGCCAGGGATTCCGAGCACGTGGTCCAAGTGCCCATGTGTCAGGAGCATCCGATCCAGTCGCCGGAAACCCGCACCGCTACGCAGCAGCTGACGCTGGGTTCCCTCGCCGCAATCGACCAGAATGCGGGTGCCGCCGGCCGAGATCAGAAGCCCGGGTTGATTGCGTTCGGAGGAGGGCACGCTCGCCGAAGTGCCGAGAAAAGTGAGCTCGAACATCAGGGCGGATTGTGCACCGACTTCTTAAAAGCGCATAATTTTTTCGAGATAGCTCGACGTATGAATGTGAAGCGCGAAAAATGATTTCCGTGAAATAGGAGGCAGTGATGGTTTACTGGCTCATTTTGTTTGTCAGTCTCAGCGCCAATGCGCCGACCGCAGCTCTCCACGTTGGAAACTTCAAATCAATGGAGTCGTGCGAAGCAGCAGCCAAGCGTTCAAGCTTTATAACAGCAGGCGCCGGCGCTTCGCTAAGCCGGAGCTTTGCTTGCGTTCAGGCCAATGAGACGAATACGCAGCCGCCGCCTTACTGATCAGCTATCCGCATCGCGTCTATCGCCAAGCGATGGACGGTGAGTCATGCGGATAGGGTTTTCGGCGTTTCCTGGCTGGATTATCCTGGCATCGAAACGGCCTATGAGGAATCCCATGCTGCCCATCCGCATTCTCCTCGCCGCCACCTTCGGCGTCACCCTTCTGCTGTTCGCCCAGTCAACGCGTGCCGCAGAAACCCCGCTGGAAGCGACCGTAGCCAAAGGCGCTCAGCTGTTCGCCACCGCGACTTTCGGCGGCAATGGAAACACCTGCGCGAGCTGCCACCAAAATGGCGGCAAGACGCCGGGCAAACTCGGCGACCGTACACTGCCCAGCTTGCTCAACGCCGCCGCAATTTACCCGCGCTTCAGCCGTGGCGCTGGTCAGGTTGTCACGCTCGAAGGCCAGCTGCAGTCCTGCATCAAGGGCGGCATGGCCGGGACGCCACCAGCACTCGGCAGCCCCGACCTCGTTGCCATCGCCGCTTATTTGGGATCCATCGCGAAGGGGCAGCAGGTGGAGATCGGCGGCGCCCCAAAGTGAGCGTCACACTGCAGTTATTGCGGAGTGCTTTTCCCGAGGTCGTGGATGTCAAAGGCTGTTTCGATCGAATCGAGACGTGCCACAACGGAAGCAAATCCATCCTCGCCAAAGCGCCGCCGCTCCTCACGCTCGAAGTCCTCCCCCAAGGCATCGAACTCATTGGGCGAAACGATCTGATGGAGCTTTGGAAATAGTTCGGTGTCCTCGCGCGCTTCATGCGGCCGATACATGGCGATGAAGCTGTGCAAGTTTGCGATCAAAATCTGTCGATCTTCGCCACGTTGAAAATTGGAGGAAATAAGATCGAGGATTGTATCGGTGAGTCGGCGTCCCGCCTGATGTTGTTGATAGAGGACGTCAACGAGATCGGTGAACACGCCGGCGCGGCGAAACCGCGGAAACAGCTGCTGCTCCTCGTTCCTCTCGTGATAACCTTCGATGAAGCTGCGCACGATATCCGCTGCTTGCGCAAGAACTGAGGGATCAAAGTCCTGAGACTTTGAAAGTTTCTCGATGGCAGCTTCATAGACGAGCAGCACGCGATTGAGAACGCCGTGCTCGCGCATGAGGTCTTCCGTCGGGCTGATCGGAGCAGAGCGGGGCCGTTTCTCATCGGCAGAAGCTCCATTGGAGACGAGCACAAGCGAAGCACTTCCGGTGAATTCGCGCCGTGTAAGGCTCAGCGTCATCGGGGCAATCTCCAAAATCCGAAGCCAAGGTCCAAACCAGCCCTCGCGACCGAAGTTCCGGCGCGTCAGAACGTAGGCTGCGCCGCTTGCTGCGAAGGCGTGAACCCACGCTAATTGGGGGCGTTGCCTTCGCGAGACATGATTGGGAGCGTCGTGAACGTTGAAAGTCCCCTTCTCCGCCGTTCCATCGACGAGCGGTCTAGCCATATTAGGCGTTGTCCTGTTGGCAACTTCTGCCACAGCGTCGGGCGATCCGCGCAAGGGCGAGGGCGTCTTTATTCGCCAGTGCGCATTGTGCCACAGCATCGGCAAAGGCGAGCCGAATCGATTTGGCCCCAATCTCTTCGGCATCGTCGAGCGCAAAGCGGGTACGGCATCCGGTTATCGGTACTCGCCACAATTCCTCAAAATGGCCACCTGGACCTGGAGCCCGGACGGGATCGCCTCCTTCATCGCGGCACCGGCGCTTACGATTCCCGGCAACAAGATGAGCGTTTTCCAGGGCGTGGCTGACGCCGATATGGACGATCTGATCGCGTATCTGTCCACCCAGAAATAAAGGCGGACCATGCGGCAACTCTTTGCCATCCTAGCAGTCGTCGTTGCTGCCTCGCTCGTCGCATCACGTCCGCTGGCCGAGAATAATTCCGGCACTCCCTCCAGCATCTCGATCGGTACCAACGACATTGGCGGCACTGTACGTGGCGCCAAAGGGCCGGAAGCCGGCGTATGGGTCATTGCCGAGACGAAAGATCTCGGCACGCGTTTCGCCAAGATCGTCGTTTCCGACGAGCAAGGCCGCTTCCTCATTCCCGATCTGCCGAAGGCGACTTATCAGGTCTGGGTTCGTGGCTATGGGCTCGTGGATTCGAAAAAAGTCATCAGCGGGCCAGGGCACGTGCTTGACCTTGAAGCGCTCGTTGCGCCGAACCGAGCGGCCGCAGCACAATATTATCCGGCGATCTACTGGTTCTCCCTGCTACGACCTCCGGATGCCAGTTTGTTCCCGGGAGAGGGTCGCAATGGCAATGGGATTCCGAGCGAATTCAAAACCCGCGAGCAGTGGCTCAACACCATCAAGACGAACGGTTGCGGGAACTGCCATCAGATCGGCAATTACGCCACCCGCATGATTTCTCCCTCCCTCGGGCATTTCTCGTCCGAACTCGCGGCCTGGGCCAGACGCCTGCAGTCAGGGCCCGGAGGAACGAGCATGGTCCGTACGATGGGCCGGCTGCTCACACCGGATGGAGGCCACCTCGCCGCACTCGCCGATTGGACTGAACGGATCAAGAATGGCGAACTGCCGCAGGTCTCACCCGAACGGCCGAAAGGCATCGAACGCAATCTTGTCCTCACGATCCGCGATTGGCTCGATCCTAAGCACTATGTGCATGACCTCATCGCGACGGACAAACGCGATCCGACGGTGAATGCCAACGGTCCGCTTTACGGCGCGACCGAGCTCAGCAGCAACACCATGCCGGTGCTTGATCCGCAGCTGAACAAGAAATGGCAGATCGACATGCCGGTGCGCGATCCGGACACGCCCAGCTCCGCCGAAGCCAATCCGGTGTTCGCGGCATCGCCCTATTTCGGAAGCGAGCAGATCTGGGACAGTAAGGTGAATGCCCATTCACCGGCCATGGACGCGCAGGGACGAATCTATTTCACGGCCCAGCTACGCCCGCCAAACAGCATCCCATCCTATTGCGGGAAAGAGTCACCCTTGCGCTCGGCGGAACTCTATCCGTTGACGACGCGGCACGAGGGCTTCAGCCAGAATTCGCGCCAGGTGACGGTCTATGATCCGAAGACAAAGCGCTTCACCTTTATCGACACCTGCTTTGGAACCCAGCATCTCAACTTCGCCGAAGATGCGAATGATACGCTCTGGTTCAGCAACAATACGCAAGGCCACGATGCCGTGGTCGGCTGGGTCAACACGCGCCGATTCTGGCAAACGGGAGATGCCGCGCAATCGCAAGGTTGGACAGCGCTGATCGTCGATACCAATGGCAACGGCAAGCGGGATACCGACTACAATGAGCCCGGAAAACCAGCCGATCCCAGCAAGGACACCCGCGTTCCCTTCGGTCTCTACGGAGTCTCCTGGAGCCCGCTCGATGGCTCGATCTGGGGATCGAGCCTGCCACATCCCGGATATATCCTGCGCATCGATCCGGGGCCCAATCCGCCGGATACCGCGTTGGCCGAGGTCTATAAAGTGCCGCCGCCCGGCTATGGCATCAGGGGAATGGATATCGACCGCAATGGAGTAGTCTGGGTGCCGCTCGATAGCGGCCATATCGGCAGTTTCGATCGCCGCAAGTGCAAGGGACCGCTCAACGGACCAGGTGCCGAGAAGGGCGACAAATGTCCGGAAGGCTGGACCTTCTATCCGCTGCCGGGACCGCCGTTACAGGGCGATAAAGGCGCGGCGGAAAATCCCTATTATGTTTGGGTCGACCAGCACAATGTGCTCGGACTTGGAGCGAATACGCCAATTGCAACCGGCAATCAATCCGACTCGCTGCACGCTCTGGTCAACGGGCACATCATCGAGTTGCGCGTGCCCTATCCGATGGGATTCTTCGCAAAACAGATTGACGGCCGCATCGACGACCCTGCCGGTGGCTGGCAGAGGCGCGCTTTATGGGTCTCCTCCGGCAATCGGACGCCCTTCCATATCGAAGGAATTGATGCGCGGGCTCCTGGAGCTCCCGGCGCTGACCCCTCGACACTGTCAAGCCCGCTGGTGGTCGAATTCCAACTTCGACCCAATCCGCTCGCGCATTGAAGCAGCATGCCGGTCCAATGGATTCAATTTGACATGTCCGCCTTCAAGCGGAGTAGATGTTCATCTAAACGGCAATTCTGGATCGGAAGTGTGGTCTGGCTGCTTTAGATCATCTGATGCAGACACGGACGTTCGTCTCTTTTTCCCCGCGGCACTCAGCCATCAATGATAATTTGTGCCCATTCTTCCGGCCTTTCCATGGACGAAAAATGGCCTGTATGTAGAAGTACGACCTGCTTGGACCGTAAGGCTTCTTCATTGGCGGCCCTATCGGACGGTCTCGACCAGTCATGATCGCCGTAAACGAGAGTGATTGGAACTTTTACGGCACCATATTTCTCGCGAGCGCGCACATAACTCGGCAGGCTCAAATAGACTTTCCGAGCCGCTGATGAATATCCCTTTCTGAGCCCCACGCGGTTCAGTTCATCGAGAAAATCGGCCGGTATCACTTTCGGATCGTAAACACCACCGTTCGCAATAATCCCCTTGAGAATCATATTGTTCTCAAGGCTGGCAAACAATGGACCGATGATCGGAGCCCGCACGCTCTTAATGATGAACGATGCGAGAAAGTTTGCGCGTTCCAATCCCGGCAGATAGTCATATGTATTGAAGGCGATGACACGAGAGACCCGGGCACCAAGATCTGCCGCGACTGTCAGAGCTAGCGTCGCGCCCATTGATTCCCCTGCCAATGTTACGCCCTCGAGCCCTAAGGCATCGATGAACTCGATGATGGCTTTGCGCATCGCAGGCTCCGAATAGTCGTTACCTGAAACGATTTCGGACCATCCAAATCCAGGGTAGTCCAGCGCGTAAACCGTGAAGTTCTTGGTCAACTTGGGAAAGACGCGCTGAAAGATGTCAAGCTGCGTGCGGACCGTATGCAGAAGAAGCAAGGGCGCTCCTTGTCCGTCGCGCAAGTAACGCACCTTGGAGCCGCTTAGCAGCGTAACGAATTCGGGGTTCCTTTTCGACCAGCTTCGCGTGTAGCTTTGGCTTAGATCCTGCATGGTCGGATGCTCCATTATGATGCCGCTGCTTGGCGCGGCCCCAAATATTAGTGTATATGCACGTATTTTGCATCAAAGAAACGAGGTTGGGTGCCATTCCGCCTATTGGTTTGAACGCCGCCCGCGCGGGAGCGCCGCGATCCTCTCTAAGGTACGCAGCCGAAGCGGCTGCGTACTGCTTCTGTGGCGTATAGGCGATCGCCTTGGATTAATCGCGGCCAAAGTAGGGGCGCACGGGATGGGCGCTCTCGCCCTTGCCCGCCAGCGCTTCGAAACGATCCTGGGCCGGTTCTTGTGCCGTTGCTGCATAATGCTCGGACACGTAGCTTCCCGAGAGGCGCGCAATGAAGTCCGCAGCCGGGTTGTACTGTTCCTGTGCGGCCGCAACGCCAATCTGACTGCCGCCGATGATCACCGCTGCAATGCCAGCGAGAACGTAAGATTTCACCATTGTCGTGGTCCTTTTGCTAGGAGCCGCATGGCGGGGTGAACCTTGCGAGGTCCCTGGGAGGAGAACCCGCCTGCGTGGTTGCAATATGAAACCAGACCGAGTATTTGATAATATGCAATTCTTCGAATTCTTTATGTGGTGAGGGCGAATAATGCGCGGCGTGGTCTTCAATGAACTGAGCACATTCGTTGCTGTCGCCGAGCAACGAAATTTCACTAAGGCGGCGGCGCGACTGGGTCTGGCGCCGCCAACTGTTAGTCAAACGATCCGCGCGCTCGAGGAGCGGTTGGGAGTTCGGCTACTCAATCGGACGACGCGCAGCGTCGCATTGACTCAGGCCGGTGAGAAACTTTTGGCGCGCATGCAGCGGGCGCTCACAGAAGTCGAGGAGGCGCTTGAGGATGTCAACTCATTGCGAGACACGCCCATCGGTTCTTTACGCCTCGTCGTCGCGAGAACGCCCGCCTTGCAATTATTGGCGCCGCTCATACCGCGATTTTTGGCGGAGTTTCCGGCCATCAAACTTGAGATCGCCGTGAGCGATTTGCGCGTCGATCTCGTCGGACAGCGATTTGACGCCGGTATTCACATAGAACGGCGTATCGAAAAGGATATGGTGACGAAGCGATTTTATCCGCCTTTCAAGTTCGTCGCGGTCGCGGCGCCGAGTTATCTGGATCGCCATCCGCGGCTCAAATCACCCGCCGATCTTAATGCGCATAATTGCATTCGACAGCGTCTTCCCTTCGACACGCCGACCAATCCCTGGGAATTTGAGAAGCAGGGCCAACGTCTGGAGGTCGCCGTCGACGGATCACTGATCGTGGATGATCCGCATTTTGCTTTGAACACAGTTCTTGACGGGGTTGGTATCGGCTATTTTCCAGAACCGTTCGTTGAGCGCTTTCTCGCGGACGATCGCCTGCGCGCCGTATTCAAGGACTGGGCCGGGCACTCCGCCGGACTTTTTTTCTATTACCCCAGCCGGCGCCATTTGCCGGCGCCGCTGCAGGCCTTTCTCAAATTTGTCGATGCAAACAAGTCCGTACTGACAGATTTTCGCGGCTGACTTTTTACGCCGTCCCGTTGTAGCGGATGACCAGCAGGGTCACGTCATCCGCCATCGGCGCGGTCGACATATAGCCGTCGACCTCCGAGATGATCGTCGCGAAAAGCTCCGTCGGATGCGCGCCGGCCTGACCGTTGAAGAGTGCAACGAGACGGTCTTCGCCAAAGAGAGCGCCGGCTGCATTCGTTGCCTCGGTCACACCATCGCTGAAACAGACGATGCTTTCGCCGGGCGCCAGCCGACATTGCTGAGTCTTGTAGTGCATATCATCCATGATGCCGAGCGCCATGCCGCCGAGACCGGTCAGCGTATCGATTGTCCCGTCGCGGCGCAAAACATAGGGCGGATTGTGGCCGGCATTGGCATAGACAATCTCGCCCATCTCTGTGTCGAGAATGCCGTAGAAAGCGGTCGTGAACATCAGCGTCGGATTATCGATGCATAGGAACGCATTGACCGTGCTGAGACAGACGGCGGGGCTTTCGAGTTTCTGCGCCGCGGCGCGTAGCAGCGTCCGCGTCAAGGTGATGAAGATGGCCGCCGGCAGGCCTTTTCCGGCCGCATCCGCGACAACGAAGCCAAGTTTGTGCGGCGCCAGCAGGAAGAAGTCATAGAGATCGCCGCCGACCTCCTTAGCGGTGACCATGCCGGCATGGATGTCGAAATCGGTGCGATCTGGGAAGGGCGGGAAATCCTGCGGAAGGCCGGCAAGCTGAAGATCGGTCGCAAAATCCCATTCGGCCTGTTCGGCTGCGACGCGGTCGCGGGTTCGCAGAACATCGAGCACCAGTTCGACCTGGAAGGCCCGGTCGCGCAGCTGGGCCGAGCGCCGATCCTCATCCGCATGAAGACGGTCGGCGAGCTGGTCCAGTGCCTTGACGATGTCGATCTGCGCTTCGAATTCGGCGAGAGCCTTACGCTGCTCGACTGCATCGAGGAGTTTGACGAGGCTGCGGCCAACGTCACGCAAAGTGACCAGATTAGCCATAGCGGGCTTTTGAGCTTCGGTTGGCGGCCAAGGCCCTAGCCCCCTTCATTGCGTGCCTGGGCGCGGCGTGCCACGGCGGCGAGATCGAGCGGCGGCAAGCCGATCGCGGCACGCACCGTCTTCAGGATCTCGTGACCGCGCTTCGCCTTCAGATCAAGGCTGATCGCGCCGGAGGGCTTGGCGATCACGTCGAAAGCACCGAGCCGCCGTGCTTCGAGCGCCGCCGGTGAACCGAGCTGCGCGACAGAAGAAAGAATAATGACTTTTGCTTTGCTCGTCAGCTTCAGGCGCTTGAGGACCGAAAGCCCGTCGAGGCGCGGCATTTCGATGTCGAGCAGGATGACTTCCGGCTTAAGTGCCTTTTCCTTTTCGAGCGCGACCTGTCCGTCTTCGGCTTCGCCCGCGATTTCAAGCTCCTCGTCGACCGCCAGGATCTGCTTGACAATATTGCGCATGAAGCCGGAGTCGTCGACGATGAGAACCGGATGTGCCATAATCTCTAAACCTCGAATGCCCTTTAATTTGCCGGTTCGACCGAGACTTTCTTCATCATTTTTAGGCGATTGTGTCCATCTTGGCGCTGGTAATCGATGGTATCCATGACGCTGCGTACGAAGTGGACGCCGAGACCGCCGACCTTGCGGTCTTCCACAGACGCGTCGAGATCAGGCGTCGGCCGCGCCAGCGGATCAAAGGCAACACCGTCGTCGATGATCTCCGCTTCGAGCCGGTCGCCGGCAAGCGCCATTGAGGCGGTGATCTTGTGTGATCCGCCGTCCAGAAATCCATAGGAGATGATGTTCGTCAACAACTCGTCAAAAGCGAGGACGAATTGGAAAACAACCTCTTTGGTCAATCCGTGGCTCGCACCGAATTCCTCGATATGAGAGGTCACCCGGGCGATCTCGGCCATATCGTTCTTGATTTCGGCAACCCAAGTTTCGGCCAAAGTCGCGCCCTGTTGCGGCGCCAAGTCGCCAAAATGACCTGAATAGGGCAACTGGCGCGCCGCGAGGCAGAATTGCCCAATCTCCGCCGCTTGTCCACTTTGCCTGGGGACCTGTTCGGCCGGGAGATTTCGGACAGATGCTGCCTGTTATATAAACGTCACATCATTCATGAAAATGACCGCATTGTCATAACGGGTTGTCGCAAAGCACTTCATGTCAGCAGATGCGGTCGCGATCGAGAGGAAATGAACATGGAAATGATCGTCGACGAGCTTGGGAGCGTGACCAAAGTGGCCATGAAGGGTCGGCTCGATGCCAAGGGTGCAGATACGGTCGATCTGCCGCTCAGCGTGCTTGCCGGATCGAAGACTGCGATCATCATCGATCTCACCGAAGTGGACTTTCTTGCCTCTCTCGGTATTCGCGTTCTGGTGACGACTGCAAAAGCGGTTCAGCGCAAGGGCGGCAAATTGGTGATCGTCGTCCCTGGCGGCAACGTCCGGATGGTTCTCGACACGGCCGGAATGGAATCCTTGATTCCGATGTTTCCTGATCGCGCTGCCGCTGTCGCGGCGTTTAACGCTTAAAAGGCGAGCATGGCGCCGCAAACCATCGAGCAAGACGTGCGCCAGATCCATCTGCGCAGCGATATGGCGGAACTCGACCGGCTGGCGGATTTCTCCCGCGATATCGGCGAGACGGAAGGCTTGAGCGCCGATCAACGCTTCGCGCTTGAGCTGTGTCTCGAAGAAGCCGTCACCAACATCATCATGCATGGCGATTTTAAAGACAAAGAGAAACCGCATATTTGCGTGACGCTCGTCTCCGGCGCACCGTCATTGACGATCAGGCTCGAAGACGAGGCGCGGCCCTTCGATCCGACAAGCGTGCCGCCGCCGGAAACTGCTGCATCGCTCGAGGAGGCGCATATCGGCGGCGCCGGCCTGCCGCTCATGCACAAGCTCACAACCGGCATGCATTATGAGTTGCGCGACGGCCGCAATTGCCTCACGCTCTCCTTCGCATCGCAGGGCTAAGCCGGCTGGAGCCATCAATGTCTGAAATTCAGATCGAGCAAGATCTGACCGTGCTCTGATGTCACCTTGCTGCGATCGGCCTGCCGGCGCACGAGGTAGCCGGAGAGTCGGCGCGGCGCGGGCATGGTTGTCAGAATGCCGACGGTCGGCTGGAAAGCCGCCAGCACTGATATGGCCGCGATGACCAAAGCGATCCGGCGGCTCGTGACGCCAGTCCGGCGATGAGGCCGACGTTGTCAGGCAAGAGGTCAGAGTGAATTCAGAATAAAATATTGATTTTGAATGATTAAATAGGAATTTGCGTCGGTTGGGCGAGAAGACGCTGCCGCCAGAGTAGCAACAGGAGAAAATCCCGGATAGAGAAAGACTTTGTAGCTAACTATCGAGCGCATAACGGATGTCGTCAGCCAAGGTCGCATTAATTACAGGTATCACAGGCCAGGACGGCGCCCTGCTTGCCGAATTCCTTTTGGGCAAGGGCTATATCGTTCATGGGGTCAAACGGCGAGCGTCGTTGATCAATACCGATCGCGTCGATCATCTTTATCACGATCCGCATGAAGCGAATCTGCGCTTCTACATGTCCTACGGCGATCTGACAGATGCGACCAATCTCATCCGCGTTGTCCAGGAAGTGCAGCCGGACGAGATCTATAATCTTGCGGCGCAAAGCCATGTGCAGGTGAGTTTCGAGACACCGGAATATACTGCCAATTCCGATGCGCTCGGTACGCTGCGTCTGCTGGAGGCGATTCGCATTCTCAATCTCAGCGGCAAAACCCGGTTCTATCAGGCCTCGACATCCGAGCTTTACGGGCGCGCGCAGGCGGTCCCGCAGAATGAAACAACGCCCTTCTATCCACGCTCACCTTATGGCGTTGCCAAACTCTATGCCTACTGGATCACGGTGAATTATCGCGAAGCCTATGGCATGCACGCCTCGAACGGCATTTTGTTCAATCATGAAGGTCCGACCCGCGCGGAGACCTTCGTCACGCGCAAGATAACTCGGGCTGTAGCAGCCATCCGTCTGGGTTTGCAAGAGAAACTCTATCTTGGCAATCTTGATGCCAAGCGCGATTGGGGCCATGCGCGCGATTTCGTCGAAGGCATGTGGCTGATGCTGCAGCAGGACAAACCCGACGACTATGTGCTGGCCACGGGCGAGACCCATACCGTCCGCGAGTTCGTCGAACGTGCTTTCGCGGAGGTCGGTATCGAGATCGTGTGGCAGGGGCAGGGCGTCACCGAACATGGGATTTGCCGCAGAACTGGGAAGGTGCTGGTCGAGGTCGATCCGGCGTATTTCCGTCCTACGGAAGTTGATATTTTATTGGGTGACGCAACGAAGGCACGTGAAAAACTTGGCTGGACCCACAAAATTACATTTGAGCAGCTGGTTGCCGAAATGGTCGCGAGCGATCTGGTCGTCATGAAGGAGACGGGCGGTCCTGATAACGCCTAGAGCGCTGGAAACGGCCGCCGATTGTTTTAATCGAGATGGGTAAGTCCCATCAAAGCGAGCAAAGATGCAGGCATCGCGGATATTCGTCGCCGGACACAAGGGAATGGTGGGTTCGGCCATTGTGCGCCGTCTCGCCACTGAGAAGGCTCAGGTGCTGATTGCCGATCGCGCCACTCTAGATTTGCGCGAGCAGGCCCAGGTGCGCAGCTACTTCCAAAGCGAAAAGCCGGATCTGGTGATCTTGGCGGCCGCCAAGGTCGGCGGCATTTTAGCAAATGATACCTATCCCGCGGATTTTCTTGGCGATAATTTAGCTATAGAAACCAATGTCATCCGCGAGGCGCATAGCGCCGGCATCGATCGGCTGGTCTTTCTCGGTTCATCTTGCATCTATCCGAAATTCGCGCCGCAGCCGATCGTCGAAGAGGCGCTGCTGACCGGGCCGCTCGAGCCGACCAATGAATGGTATGCGATCGCCAAGATCGCGGGCATCAAACTGTGCCAGGCTTATCGCCGGCAGTTCGGCCGCCACTACGTGTCAGTCATGCCCTGCAACCTTTATGGTCCGAACGACAATTACGATCTCGCGACGAGCCATGTGCTGCCGGCTCTGATCCGGAAATTCCACGAAGCCAAGATCGAGGGCAAGGGGGAGGTGACGGTGTGGGGGTCGGGCAAGCCGCTACGCGAATTCCTGCATGTGGACGATCTTGCCGACGCGACCGTCTTTCTCATGCACAACTACGACGGTGACGAACCGATCAATTGCGGCGCGAGCAGTGATCTTTCGATTCTGGAACTGGCGCAGAAGATCAAACAAATCGTCGGTTTTGAAGGGAAGCTCGTCTTCGATTCGACGAAGCCCGACGGGACGCCGCGCAAACTGATGGATTCCAGCCGCATAGCGGCGCTCGGCTGGCGCCCGCGCATCGGCCTCGATGAAGGCATCGCTGATGCCTATCGATGGTTTCTCGATCATCAGGAGGGTATTATGCGTCCCGGGTCGCTTGCTGCGTCTCACGCTCACTGAGCAATTTTTCGAAATAGGCAATCGTTAGGACTGACCCATCATGGAGCGGGACAATTGATAATGAATGGGCGAAGCGGGGCAGGCGAGATTGTAGATTTCGTCGACTTCGACGAAGAGCGGAAAGGTCACATCGTTACGTAAAAGGTCAAAGCCCTTGTCGTCGATCAGATGTGTTGCGACATGTACCCGTGAAGAAATTATCCACGGGCAGGATTTCGTGCCCATTATTGAGAAGGAGGGCGGCAGAGATGCGATCCCAGAAAGCCGCGCCGCCCGTATTTAGAATACGTTTTTGATGAGAAGCACGTTCGACCCTGTAGCTGGGATGCCCCCCAACAAAGGCTTTGCCGTAAATCGGGAAGGCTGCGGCGGGATCGAGGATGCCGCTGCCCTTTGAACGGACAAAAAGCTCTGGATCAGGATCTCGTACGCCGCTGAAATGGACGTCAAACTTCCGTTGCGGAGGGCGGGTTTGCGTACCGGTCGGGCATGCTTTCGATGCGGCTTTAAAATCACACCGGATCGCATTTTGCGTCGATCCAGACGGGCGACCTATATCGCAACGTCAGGCAGTTAAGGCGGGACATTGATTTGTTATCTTAGGACTCATAATGTTTGATCATCAACTTTGCTTTTAGCGAAGTAGAATGGCTGAGCTGGCAATTATCTTGGCTTATCGTGGATTTCACAACATCACCGATTTCGAAGTACAGAGTTATCTGCTGGGGAAGCAGCAATTGATCGCAACAATTGATCGATGCGACAGCAATTGATTGATACCCTTGAACAAACCTTGTGCGCGGCGGACGGCATGTCGAAAACTGAATCCCTTCGTGAGCTTGCCGATCCTGGACATCAATTGCAGAAACTCGAAGACGTTCTCGCCGACCGGGAATTGCAAATCACGCGCCTCCAGCGCGAGCTGAAAGCGACCACAGAAGCAAACCGCGCGCAGCTCTTGGACCTGGCGGCCGCCAAAAACGGGCAGATCGCCGAATGCCTCCACCATCTGAAGCACATCAATGCCTCGCCATGGTGGCGTCTGGGGAAAGGGTTGGAGAAGTTAGGCACGCCGGTCGCGCAATTAATATCCTCGATCAAGCCTAAGCCGGAGATAACACAACAACGGCAGCTTGACCCGCTCTACCAGAAATGGATCAAGCTCTACGATACCCTGTCCGATCGCGATCGCGACGCGATCCGCCAACATATCGCGGCATTGGCTTATCGGCCGCTGCTTTCGATCGTCATGCCGGCTTACGATACGCCGGATAAGCTGTTCCGAGAAACCATCCGATCGGTTCAGGCGCAGCTTTATCCGAATTGGGAGCTTTGCGTTGCCGATGATGCGTCACCATCGCCGAGCGTTTCGGCGACGTTGCAGGAATTCTCGGCGAGCGACAAACGCATCAAATGGGTGCGCCGCTCGGCGAACGGACATATTTCGGAAGCAAGCAACTCCGCTCTCGCGCTCGCGGCGGGCGAGTTCGTCGCGCTCCTCGATCACGACGACATTCTACCGGAGCACGCGCTCTACGAAATTGCCGTCGAACTCAATCGGCATCCGGATGCGGATATCATTTATTCGGATGAGGATCGCATTGGGCGCGATAACCTGCGCCATGCGCCTTATTTCAAGCCCGACTGGAATCCGGAACTTTTTCTCGGCCACAATCTGATCTCGCATTTCGGCATCTATCGGCGTTCGCTCGTCGAAAAAATCGGTGGCTTCCGGCCGGGCTATGAAGGCAGCCAGGATTATGATCTTGCGCTGCGCGCAGTGAATGCCAGCAGCGCCGACCGCGTCCGGCACATTCCGGCGGTCCTCTATCACTGGCGCGACGAGACGAACGAAAGATCTTTTTCGGAAGCCCAGTTCGAGCGCTGCGTCGAAGCAGGCCGGCGCGCCAAGAGGGATTTTCTCGCAGCGCGCGGCGAGACGGCCGAGATCGTGCCGAATCCGTTGATGCCGCATTGGGATAGGGTCAAGCGACAGGTCCCGCAGCCCGCCCCCCTCGTGTCAGTCATCATTCCGAGCCGCAACCGGTCTGACCTTTTGGCTGCTTGCGTCGACGGCATTTTGCACAAGACGGACTACCCGTCGATCGAGGTGATCATCGTTGATCATGAAAGCGACGATCCGCAGGCAGTCGCTCTGCTAGACCAGCTTCGCCATGAGGCGAAGATGCAAGTGCTGCGCTATGAGGGCGCCTTCAACTATTCCGATATGAACAATAGGGCGGTCGCGGAAGCGCGTGGCGAGTTGCTCTGCCTGATGAATAATGACGTTGCGGTTATTCATCCCGATTGGCTTAGCGAAATGGTGTCGCTCGCGGTTCTACCGGAGAACGGTGCGATCGGTGCAAAGCTGCTGTATCCGAGCGGTCGCGTTCAGCACGCCGGCGTCGTGTGCGGCCTGCCTTGGGGCATGGATCATGTGCAGACACATGCCCCGCGCAACGAGACCGGCTATTTCGGCAGGCTTGCCATGACGACCAATGTCTCGGCGGTGACCGGCGCCTGTCTTCTCGTTCGCAAGCAGCTCTTCAACGAGGTCGGCGGCCTCGATGCAGTCGATTTGCCGATCGCCTACAATGATGTGGACCTTTGCCTTAAAATCCACGGCAAAGGCTACCGGAACGTCTGGACGCCCTTTGCGACGCTCTTTCATCATGAATCGATTTCGCGTGGGCGGGACTGCCACCCGACCAAGGTCGATCGCGCCAATCGCGAACTGGATTTCATGCGCCGGAAATGGGGCCTGCAACTTGAGCGCGATCCTTATTTCAACGTGAATCTTGTGCTGCGAAATCCGGAGGTTTGTCTGGCGTTTCCGCCACGGCGGAGCAGGTCCTGGCAGAACATCGGCTTGAACGGGAAGACCCTTTAGCCCATCGAGATATCACAGAGCGGTCACGCCTCTGGTTGCCGCTGCAGAAATGCAAAATTGGCGGCGGAATTTGCCTGGAACTTGTCCCTCCGGAACAGGGAAAATGCGCGTCGATTGTCATAATTGCGACGATTAAGTATAGGCTATTTCGACACCTTCTGTGGACTATGGGCTCTCCATGCGCATTCTTGTCACCGGCGGCGCGGGATTCATCGGATCCGCGGTTGTTCGCGGTATCATTTCCAATACACCGCATTCGGTGCTGGTCTTCGACAAGCTGACCTATGCCGGCAATTTGGCCTCGCTGGCGCCTGTGGCGCATGACCGCCGCTATTCCTTCCGCAAGGCCGATATCTGCGATGCGGCGGCCGTCAAATCTGCCTTTGCCGATTTCGATCCTGATGTCGTGATGCATCTCGCGGCCGAGAGCCATGTCGACCGCTCAATCGATGGGCCGGGCGCATTCATCCAGACCAACGTCATCGGCACCTTTGCGCTGCTGCAGGCGGCTCTGGCGCATTGGCGCGGCCTTTCTGCTGAGCGCCAGAAACAGTTCCGCTTTCATCATATCTCGACCGACGAAGTCTTCGGCTCCTTGGGCGAGGAGGGGCTTTTTACCGAAGAGAGCCGCTATCAGCCGAATTCCCCTTATTCGGCCTCCAAGGCCGGGTCGGATCACCTCGTGCGTGCTTGGCATCACACCTATGGCCTGCCGACGGTGATCACAAATTGTTCCAATAACTACGGGCCTTATCACTTTCCCGAAAAGCTGATCCCTTTGATGATCATCAATGCTCTGGAAGGGCGGCCTTTGCCGCTCTATGGGCAGGGCGCGAATGTCCGCGATTGGCTCTTCGTCGAGGATCATGCGGAAGCACTGCTGCTTGCGGCGCTGAATGGCGTACCGGGTGCGACCTATAATGTCGGGGGCAACAGCGAGCGCCGCAATCTTGAAATCGTCGAGTCGATCTGTGCCTTGATTGATACGCTGGTCCCGAACGCGGATCACGGGCCACGTCACAAACTTATCGAATTTGTCGCCGACCGGCCGGGACACGATCTGCGCTATGCAATTGACGCCACGCGGATCAAAGACGAGCTGGGATGGCAGCCGCGACATGATTTCGAGCAAGGCTTGCGCAAGACGGTGGAATGGTATTTGACCAATCGTCGCTGGTGGGAGGCGATCCGCGCCGGCACCTACCGTGGCGAGCGTCTCGGTCTCGCCATCTGACCCTTCAAACCATTCACAGCGGCCAGCCATGCTTCATGTCGAAAAGACCGCCATTCCGGACGTCAAGATCATCACCGTCAAGAAGCTTGGCGATCAGCGCGGCTTTTTCTCCGAGATCTACAACCGCAAGACATTTTCAGCCGCTGGCATCGATCTCGAATTCATTCAAGATAATCACGCTTTTTCGGCCGATCGCGGCACGCTGCGCGGCTTGCACTTCCAGTCGCAACCCTTTGGACAAGACAAGCTCGTTCGTGTCGCGCGCGGCCGCATTCTCGATGTCGCGGTCGATATCCGTCGGTCGTCGCCGACCTTCGGCCAGCATGTGGCTGTCGAATTGTCCGCCGAGAATTGGCAGCAGATTCTCGTGCCCATCGGCTTCGCGCATGGCTATGTGACGCTCGATCCCGATACGGAAGTCCTCTACAAAGTCACGAATTTCTATGCACCGGAACATGACCACGGCCTTGCCTTCGACGATCCGTCGCTTGGCATCAATTGGGGCATAGTGGCGAGTGAGCTGATCCTCTCGGACAGGGATCGCAAACATCCGACGCTGGCCGCGCTGCCGAAATATTTCGACTGAGATGCGTATCGCCGTCACAGGATCGCAAGGCCAAGTGGCTTTATCCTTGCTCGAGCGCGGGCCGGAGCAGGGCGCCGAGATTTTAGTGGTGGGACGGCCGCAGCTCGATCTGGCCGAGCCGGCATCCATACTGCCGGCGCTTACGGCGGCCAGACCTGACATCATTGTCAACGCCGCCGCCTATACTGCCGTCGATCTGGCCGAATCCGAAGAGGCGCTCGCCGAGAAGATCAATGGCGTTGGGGCCGGCGCGGTTGCGGAAGCCGCGGCGGCGCTTGGCGTCCCGGTGATCCAGCTGTCGACCGATTACGTCTTTCCCGGCAATCTCGACCGGCCCTATCGCGAAGACGATGCGACTGCGCCGATCAGTGCCTATGGCCGCACCAAGCTTGCCGGCGAAGAGGCCGTGCGGGCGGCGACGCCCTCGCATGTGATCCTGCGGACCTCTTGGGTCTATAGTCCCTTCGGCAAGAATTTCGTCCGCACCATGCTGATGCTCGGTGAAACGCGGCCGGTACTGAATGTCGTCGCCGATCAAATCGGCCAGCCGACGGCGGCGCTGGACATCGCCGATGCGCTTCTGGCCATCTCTCATCGCCTCACGGCTGGACCGCACGGCGAAACGCTCTTTGGCACGTTTCATCTCGCCGGGACCGGCGCGACGAGCTGGGCGGAATTCGCCGAATTGATCTTCGCCGAGGCCGCGCGGCACGGCCGCCCGCAGGTCGCGGTCATGCGGATCAGATCCGACGAATATAAGACGGCCGCTAAACGGCCCGCCAATTCGCGTCTCGACACGCAGAAATTGGCGGAGACCTATGGCATTCGCCTGCCGCCCTGGCAAAAATCCGTTTCCGAAACCGTCAACCGTTTGGTCGCAAACTGAGGACTTTATGCGCGGTATTATTCTAGCCGGCGGCAGCGGCACGCGATTGCATCCGATCACCCAGGTCGTGTCGAAGCAGCTTCTGCCCGTCTACGACAAGCCGATGATCTACTACCCGCTGGCGACGCTGATGCTCGCCGGTATCAGGGACATATTGATCATCACCACGCCGCATGACATGCCGCTCTTCCAGCGACTTTTGAAGGACGGGTCGCAATGGGGCATTCGCCTCAGCTATGCCGAACAGCCGCGGCCCGATGGCTTGGCGCAGGCCTATATTATCGGCGCCGATTTCGTCGGCCGCGAGAATTCGGTTCTGATCCTCGGCGACAATCTCTTTTTTGGCCACGGTCTGCCGGAGCTGCTGAATGCAGCGGCCGGGACCAAGACCGGCGCGACGGTCTTCGCCTATCACGTCAAAGATCCCGAGCGTTACGGCGTCGTCGAGTTCGATACCAAAGACAAGATCAAATCGATCAAGGAAAAGCCGAAGGAGCCCGCTTCGAACTGGGCGATCACGGGGCTTTATTTCTACGATGGGCAGGCGCCGGAGTTTGCCGCGTCACTGAAACCTTCGCCGCGCGGCGAACTTGAAATCACCGATCTCAACAATCTCTATCTCGAGCGTGGTGAGCTGCATTACCAGAAGATGGGCCGCGGCTTCGCCTGGCTCGATACGGGCACGCCGGAATCGTTGATCGAAGCCGGCGAATTCATCCGCACGATCCAGACGCGACAGGCGCACATCGTGTCGAGCCCGGAAGAGATTGCATTTACCTCAGGCTGGATCAGTGAGGCGGAGCTGCGCGTGATCATCAAGCAGATGGCGAAAAGCAGCTATGCTGCGAGCCTGGTGGCTTTGCTCGACGGGCATTAGGCTGCACATCTCGGCCTGAAGAGCAACTTGCCTTGCCGACGCCGGTTATCCCGATGTCCGGTGAAGCCGGAGCATGACGGAGGTCGCAATGGCTTATGAGCTCTATTATTGGGATGGCATTCAAGGCCGCGGCGAATTCATCCGGCTGGCGCTGGAAGATGCCGGCGCCGATTATGTCGATGTCGTTCGGCAGCCTGAGTCCAAAGGTCAGGGAACGGCGGCGATGATGCGGATTTTGCGAAGCCGCGAGCCATTGATCCCCTTTGCGCCGCCCTTTCTCAAGGACGGCGATGTCATCGTCTCGCAAGTGGCGAATATTCTGCTCTATCTCGGCCCGAAGCTCGGTCTGCTTCCGGCGGATGAAGGATTGCGCTCTTTCGCGAATGGTCTGCAACTGACGATCGCCGACATGGTCGCAGAGGCCCATGACACGCATCACCCGATCGCGTCCGGCCTCTATTACGAAGATCAGAAGGAGGCGGCGAAGGCCCGGTCGGCTGATTTTCTCCGTCACCGCCTACCGAAATTCATGAGCTATTTCGAGCGCGTTCTCGATCAAAATCCGGCGGCCAAGGCGCATGCGGTCGGAGATCAGACAAGCTATGTCGATCTTTCGCTCTTTCAGCTGATGGAAGGACTCGCCTACGCTTTTCCCCGCGCCATGGCGAGCTTCGACAAACGCTATCCCGCTCTCGCCGCCTTGCGCGAGAGGGTACGTGCCCGGCCGAAGATCGCGCGCTATCTCGATTCGGACAGGCGCATTCCCTTCAACGAAGACGGCGTCTTCCGGCATTATCCGGAACTCGACCAGGAGGTCGGCCGCTAGTTTTGCGATGACTGAGGTTGAGCGGATCTGATGCGATCTATATTTCAATAGCTTGTAAGAAGTGTTGCTTTTGCTGGTGCAGATTTGTTTTGTAAGGTCCTCTCCGGCGGCGTCAATCTGTACTCGCGCCATTCCCTTGCTCAGAGATTTGAATGACCCGTAACCCGGACGACAGTGCCGCGAAAGAAGGCCGGGCGATCGGCGACCAACGCGCCCGCGCAGTCATCGATGAGCTTGTGGCTCGAGAGCATCAGCGCCTGAATGCATCCCGTTGGCGGCGTGTCCAGACACGGCTCCAGGCCCGGCTCAACGACATTCGCGACCTCATTAATCCGCGATCCGCCGAGAAAAAAGCGGATGGCGCCGACTACGCCCGGTGGATCAAGCTTTACGATAGTCTTTCGAACAATGACCGGCGCGCGATCAAAGCGCATATCGAAAGTCTGACCGCTTGCCCGCGGATTTCTATTATCATGCCGGCCAATGAGACGCCGGACCATCTGTTGCGCGCGACGATCGATTCCGTGCGTGCGCAGCTCTATCCGAATTGGCAATTATGTATCGCCGACGCCGGCACATCCGAACTGGCGATTGCAAATTTCTTGCGCGAAATGGCTGCGGCAGACACGCGCATCATCTTGGTGCGCAGCGAGACGGACAGCCTGTCCCTCGCCCGCAATTCGGCTCTGGCGCTCGCGACGGGCGAATTCATTGGGCTTATGAAGCCCGGCGACCGTCTGGCCGAACAGGCGCTTTATGAAATCGCAGTCGAGCTGAATGCTTATCCCGATGCCGATCTCATCTATTCGGATGAAGATCGGATCGACGCAAAGGGCCTGCGTCACACACCGCATTTCATGACGGATTGGAACCTCGAAGACTTCCTCGGCCGAAACGAGCCGCCGCAATTTTGCGTCTTGCGGAAGACGACGGTCGATCAAATCGGCGGCTTTCGCCAGGGCTATGAGGGGGCAGAGGATTACGGTCTCGTTTTGCGGGTCGCGGACGCCACCGAGCCGACGAAGATCAGGCACGTCTCCGCGGTCCTCTATCATCGATGCCAATGCGTCTCCGCTCTTTCGGAAACACAAACGGAAACCAGCCTGCGAGCCGCGCACGCTGCAAAAGTGGATTATTTTCAGCGGCGCGGCGAAGCCGCAAAGATCGTCGAAAATCCCTTTTGTCCACTCTGGGATCAGGTCCGTCGGTCACTGCCGTCGCCGATACCACTCGTGTCGTTGATTGTGCCGACGCGCAACCGGCACGATCTGCTGGGACCGTGCCTCGACGGTCTTCTCGATCAGACGAACTACCATCCGCTCGAAGTCATTGTCATCGATCATCAAAGCGACGAGCCTGAAACCATCGCTCTGCTCGACCGCTGGCGCAGCGATCCGCGTGTGAAGATCATGCGCTATGAGGGGCCGTTCAATTACTCCGATATGAACAACAACGCCGTCGCCATTGCGCGTGGCGAGTTCGTTGGCCTCGTCAACAACGACATCAACGTGATCCATCCGGATTGGCTTGCCGAGATGGTGGTGCTGGCTGTGCTGCCCGGAAGCGGTGCCGTCGGCGCAAAGCTGCTTTATCCCGACGACACCGTCCAACATGGCGGCGTCGTTCTCGGCATCATGGGCGTCGCCAACCACGCGCATTACAAGGCGCCGCGGCACGAGCTCGGATATTTTGGCAGGCTCGTGCTTGCTTCCGACATATCGGCCGTCACGGGCGCCTGTCTGATCGTCCGACGCTCGATCTATGAAGAGGTCGGCGGCCTCGACGCGGTCAATCTGCCGGTGTCCTTCAACGACGTCGATCTCTGCCTCAAAATTCAGGCGCGCGGCTATCGTAACATCTGGACGCCCTTTGCCTGCCTCTATCATCATGAATCGCCGAGCCGCGGGTCGGATATGGCGCCCGACAAGGTGGAGCGTGCCCGCCGCGAAGCTCTCTTCATGCGCGCCAAATGGGCGGCGCATCTGGACAATGAACCGTTCTACAATGTGAATTTGACGCTGAAGAGCTGTGATTTCGCGCTGGCGTTTCCGCCGCGCCGGATCAAGCCGTGGCGGCGTGAGCTGATTGCGGGCGACTAGAGACCAATTTTTGCGATTTCTTAAAAATCAACTTACGACCTCTTCGCCAAGAAATCCGTGGTACTTGCTGAGAACAAATCCATAAGGCTACACAAGACGCTTGCGTCGACGGTCCGCCAACGATGCACGAGCCACACCTATTCGATATTCTACCAAATGACTAAAATGCAGAAATCGGATCCGTGCGTTCGTGCGAAACAGTGCTTCATCAATCAAGCAAGAATTGACGCGATTCCGCTGGCCGATGGGATGAGACCGGATTGGATGGATTTGAGGGTTGCCCAATGACTCCACACAGTAGGCTGCCGCTCGTGGTCGATCTCGACAGGACGTTGATTGTAACGGATTCGTTGCACGAGCAGATCGCGGTTGCCCTCTTTTCAAAACCACACAGTCTTTTCCAAGTGCTCCCATACCTGGTGCGTGGCCGAGCCTCGATGAAGGCAGCGCTGGCCAACGAGATCGGCGTATCGGTGGCAAGGTTGCCTATTTGCGAAGATCTCGTCGCATGGCTGCGGGAAGAAGTCGCCAATGGGCGCGAGATCCATCTATGCTCTGCCGCGCATCAGTCGATTGTTGATGGAATTGCGAGCCGGATCGGTATCTTCAAAACAGCGATGGGTTCGGAAACGATCAACCTCAAAGGAGCGGCAAAAGCCGACTACCTTGCGAAGCGCTTTCCGCATGGGTTTGTTTACGTCGGCGACAGCTTGTCGGATCTTGCTGTCTGGCGGGTCGCGAGCGGCATTGTTCTTGCGAACGCTGGATCTGTAGTCAGCAAGGCCGCGCGTGGTCTAGGCAAGCCAGTCGAAGCAGAATTCTACAGCCCAAAACTAACATTGCTGGATAGCATCAAAGCGTTGCGCGTTCATCATTGGTCGAAGAACGCCGTTATTTTCGTGCCGCTGATACTTGGTCATCTTTGGACCAACCCGTCCGCCATTCTCGATACTTTGCTTGGACTCATCTGCCTCTTATTGGTTACTTCCGGCACTTATCTAATCAATGACATTGCCGACCTCGACGCCGATCGACAGCACTGGTCAAAACGAGCACGAGCGATGGCAAGCGGCAGGCTTTCAATTGTCTCGGGATTCATCATTGCTGCCGTGGCATTGATCGCCGGCCTCGTGGGCGCTTTTGTCCTATCATCCACATTTGCTTTGACGCTTGTGGCGTATATCACGTTGACGCTTGCCTATTCCTTCGGATTGAAGCGCATCCCAATTCTTGACACGTTTGTCATCGGTATCTTGTTTACGGCGCGATTACTTATGGGGATCACGCTTTTGCATCAGAGCTTTTCGGAATGGCTCCTAGCATTCTCCATGTTCTTTTTCTTTTCGCTCGCCATGGCGAAGCGCCATACGGAGATCGTGCGCGCCGGTGCTAGCCTGACGCACAACCTTGCGGGTCGCGGCTATAGAACGGATGACGCGCCATTGACGCTCGTACTTGGCGCATCGAGCAGTATTGCATCGCTTTTGATTTTGATCTTGTTCATCGTCGAAGAAGTTCAAAAACGCAATCTCTACTCAGATCCGAAAGCTCTATGGGGCATGCCGATGGTGTTGGCCCTTTGGGTTAGTCGAATTTGGCTCCTGTCCCATCGTGGTGAAATGAAGGATGATCCGGTTAGCTTTGCCTTGCGCGACAAGATTAGCCTCTGTCTTGCGTTAGCTATTGTAGTTGATTTCGTGCTGGCGATTTGATCGACAGGAACGTGGCGCCAATCATTTTTCCACAATCGCTTGGCGCGACGGCTTTATAATTATGCAGTAGGTGGTCGCGGAGCTCTCAACGGTCATAACATGCTAGACTTGTCAGGTTGTTGCTGCCTTAAGACATTGCGGATGTGATGAATCAGGCACACTCATATGCAGAAGGTCTAGAATCGCAGCTAAAGAGTGTTGCTGCCTTGAATCGATTTGCGCTCCGCAACGATATTATGTCTTGGGGCCGCGTGCAAAAGGGCGCGCATTACGTGGCTTCGCCTCTTTGGCGAGAGGATCTTCATGTTCTCTGCCGGCAAGCTGTCCAGCGCGATCAGAGCCTCCTCGCCACCGGTCTGCGGCGTTCCTATGGAGATAGCAACCTTAACCCCGGCAACGCACTGATTGATATGACAGCGCTCGACCGACTCATCGCATTCGATCCGCAAAGTCGACTTATACGCGCGGAAGCTGGCCTGTCACTTCATGCATTGCTGCCGATCATTCTTCGAGCCGGCTTTTTTCTTCCGGTGACGCCGGGAACGCGGTACGTAACGCTCGGCGGCGCGGTCGCCAATGACGTGCACGGTAAGAATCATCATAAAGCAGGGACGTTTGGCAATTGGGTCCGGCGTCTTGGTCTCCTGCGCAGTGATGGTACCGAAATCGAGCTGGATTCGTCCGACACGTCCGGGCTTTTCGCCGCCACAATCGGGGGTCTCGGTCTTACGGGGATTATAAGCTGGATCGAATTCGAACTCCTGCCGATCGAAAGCACGGAAATGGAAGTTGAAACGATTGCCTTCGGTGATCTTGACGAATTCTTCCATATTGCTGCCGAAAGCGACTCCTTCTTTGATTACACTGTGTCATGGATCGATTGCGCGGCCGGAGGCAAAGGCTTGGGGCGCGGCCTCTTCAGCCGTGCGCGTCACAGCACCGTAGGATCGTGTCGAGCGAAAAAAAACACGACACGCGTCACGATGCCGTTCGATCTGCCAGAGATCGTCCTTAACCCTTGGAGCGTGAGGGCCTTTAACGCGCTTTACTATTGCAGCCGCAAACGGCGTCCGACGAAAGCAGTGGTGGGCTATCAGTCGTTCTTTTATCCCCTCGATGCCATTGGCGCGTGGAATCGCATCTATGGCCGACGGGGGATGTATCAATATCAATCGGTCATCCCGCCGGATGCGGCACCCGACGCGACAAAGGCCATGCTGCGCGCGATCGGAACAGCGGGTGAAGGATCTTTTCTTGCAGTCCTGAAGACGTTCGGCGATAAGGCATCCCCGGGTCTGTTGTCATTTCCGCGCTCCGGTACGACCTTGGCTCTCGACTTTCCCAATCGCGGCGCGTCAACCCATCGGCTGATGGAACGTCTGGATGCCATTGTGCAAGAGGCTGGAGGGCGGCTCTATCCGGCCAAGGACGGGCGCATTCCGGCGGCTGTGTTTCGCCAAGGCTATCCCGAGTGGGAGACGTTTGGGCGCTATGTAGATCCGCACTTCGCCTCACTTTTTTGGACGCGAGTTGGGTCGTGATTGATGGAGCAATCTCGTGCGGCTGATCATATTGGGCGCGACATCGGCGATCGCCGCCGCAACGGCCCGGCTTTATGCGCAAGAAGGCGCGGATATTCTCCTTGTCGGGCGCTCAACTGAGAAGCTCGCAGCGATGGCAGCGGATTTGCGATTACGAGGCGCCGCCCGTGTCGAGACGGCGGCTCTTGATCTGGCCACCCTAGAGGGAATCGGGCGGGATTTTGCGGCCTTTGTGGAGACGCTTGGTGGTGTCGACCATGTCCTGATCGCCTATGGCATCCTCGGCGATCAGATGGTGATGGAACGCGACTCCGATGCGGCCGACATGAGCTGGCGCACCAACTTTACCTCCGCAGCAGCGTGGGCGCTAGCAGCGGCAGAGGTGCTTGAACGGCAGGGCCGCGGCACACTTCTGGTGCTGGGCTCGGTCGCGGGAGATCGTGGCCGGCGCGCCAATTTCATTTATGGGGCGGCCAAAAGCGGCCTCGCGACCCTTGTTGAGGGGATTTCGCATCGCTTTGCCGACCGAGGTCCGCGCGCGGTAATCATCAAGCCAGGTCCAACGATTACGCCCATGACTGAAGGCTTCACACGCCAGGGCCTTCTTTGGTCAACGCCGGAGATGGTTGCCGAGGTCGTGCGAGGTGCCGCGGACCGGAGCGGTCCAGTCGTCTATGCGCCTTGGCATTGGCGTTTCATCATGCTGGTCATTCGCTGTCTGCCCGCCGCTATCTTCAACAAGTTGAATCTATGACACGCAAAATAATTGTCACGGGCGCGGCGGGACTCGTTGGCCAAAACCTTGTCGCGCGCCTGAAGCCGAACCCGGATATTCACATTGTCGGGATCGACAAACATCCGAGGAATACGACGCTGCTGGGTAAAATGCATCCAGAGATCGAGGTGATCGAAGCCGATCTTGCCAAACCGGGAAACTGGACAGAGGCTCTCGCAGGCGCGGATGCGCTGGTTTTAAATCAGGCCCAAATCGGCGGCCTCATCGAGCAAGAATTTATCGATAATAATGTCACGGCGACTGAGCTGATCGTCGCTGCAATGAATGAGTACAAGACTCCTTATTTCGTCCATATCTCATCATCGGTTGTCAAATCGCAGGCCGATGACTTTTATTCGCGTACCAAGACTGCGCAGGAGCGCTACGTGGATACGGTCGAGATTCCCCATGTTGTTTTGAGGCCGACTTTGATGTTCGGTTGGTTCGACCGTAAGCATCTTGGCTGGCTGCGGCGGTTCATGGATAAGTCGCCAATTTTCCCGATTCCGGGCAATGGAAAATTTATCCGCCAGCCGCTCTACGTCGGCGATTTCGTCCGGCTGATCGTTGCGAGTCTCGAAAGCCGCCTCACGGGAACTTACGATATTTCCGGGCTCGAAAAGATTGATTACGGCGCCCTCATCGAACTCGTTCATGCGATCGTAAAACCGAAAGCTCGGATCGTTCACATTCCTTATGAACTGTTCTGGGCCTTACTCTTCGTTTACAGCAAGTTCGATCGCAAGCCACCCTTTACGACAAGTCAGCTTGAGGCGCTGGTCATTCCCGAAACTTTTCCGGTGATCGATTGGCCCCAAATATTTAGGGTCGAACCCACGCCTTTGCGTGCGGCTCTTGAAGAAACCTTTTGCGATCCAAGCTATACCGGGATCGTTCTTGACTTCTAAGGATAGAAAATGGCGCATGTTGTCGTCATCGGTGCCGGCCCCATGGGACTTGCGGCGGCACATCGCGCGGTGACGCTGGGCCATGAAGTCGATCTTCTGGAGGCGAGTGATCGGCCGGGCGGCATGGCTGCGCATTTCGATTTCGGCGGACTGTCAATCGAGCGCTATTATCATTTCGTCTGCAAATCCGATGCGCCAACATTTGCGCTGATGGACGAACTCGGCATCGGCAACAAAATGCGGTGGGTCCCCACGTCGATGGCCTATTTCATCGGGGGACGCATTCATCGCTGGGGCGATCCTTTCTCGCTGCTGGCATTTCCACGTCTCGGTCTCGTTTCCAAATTCCGAACAGGACTGCAGATGTACTTGACTACCAAAAGCCGGAACTTTGATGCCATCGAAGGCCTGACAGCACGTCAATGGCTCGTTGGCGGATCGGGACGAAAAGTCTATGATCTGCTTTGGCAGCGATTGCTCGCACTTAAATTCTATGAATTGGCGGACGGCATTTCCGCCTCTTGGATTGCAACGCGTGTCAAGCGTGTCGGGACATCCCGGCGATCGATGTTCCAGGAAGAGTTGGGCTATATAGATGGCGGCAGTCAGACGCTTGTCGACGCGCTTGCTGCTGCGTTCAAGGCCAAGGGCGGTCGGCTTCATCTCTCAATGCGGGCCGAAAGAGTCGAGACAACGGATAAGCGTGTTAAAGGCGTGACGGCGGGTGGCCGGTTCTTTCCCGCCGACGCGATAATTTCCACTATACCGACGCCTTTGGTTTCGAAACTCGTGCCGGATCTATCACCCGCCTGGAGACTGAAATTCGACCGTATCGAAAACATCGGCGTGGTCTGTCTGCTACTAAAACTCAAAAAATCGGTATCGCCACATTTTTGGCTGAACGTCGTCGACCACGACATGAATATTCCAGGCCTGATCGAATTTTCCAACTTGAGGCCGATGCCGGAGACAATCGTCTACGTGCCCTATTACATGCCTGCAAGTCAGCCGAAGTGGAATTGGAGCGATCAGCAATTTGTTGACGAGGCCTTCGGCTATATCAGGCGGATAAATCCAACTATCGAAATGATGGATTTGATCGAAACCTCAGTCGGCCGCTTACGCTATGCGCAGCCCGTCTGCAGCCCAAATTTCCGCGATTGCCTTCCCCCAGTCAAAACGCATATCATGGGGCTGCAAATCGCCGACACCTGCTACTACTACCCGGAGGATCGAGGCATTGCCGAAAGCATCCGTTTCGGCCGAATGATGGCGGAAGCAGTTATATGATCACCCAGCGTCTCGCCGATTTTGCCAAGTCGCCCTTTCCGCGCTTTCTAGTTGCGGGCGGAATTGCCGCGCTGGTCAATATTTTAGCGCGGATGATCTTATCGAATTTCATAAGTTTCGGGCTGGCGATCGTCATCGCCTATCTCATTGGCATGTCAACGGCCTATCTCTTGATGCGGCTTTTCGTTTTTGCTGCGTCAGGCAGACCCTTAGCGCATGAATATATGAGGTTCGGCCTCGTCAATCTCTTAGCGCTTGGTCAGGTCTGGCTCGTCAGCGAGGGGCTCGCGCGTTTGCTCTTTCCGGCAGTGGGCTGGACATGGCAGGCGGAAACGATTGCTCATACAATTGGAGTGTTGAGTCCCGTGGCAGCGAGCTATGTGGGGCATAAGTGGTTTACATTTGCAAAGCGCTCTGAAATCGCTCAATGAGCTTCTTGCTTAAGCCCGGGGGCGATCGTTAGCGTCGCGTATCTTCCGCCTTGTCTCTGGAAGCATTCGCTCCCTGCGCAAGAACATCGAGATTGATTACCTCCAATGTTATTGGCACGTCTTTTTCAACTTCGAGCGCGCTGAGGCCTCTTGCTTGGAGCGTCGCCGACGACACCTGAGCCATTCTTTCGATTTTTTGCCGATCGCCTTCCGCGAGCGCTAGATAATCGGCAGCGCTTCCAATCGTTGGCGAGATGATGAATCCTGCCTTCGCAATCGCCGGAATGATGCGATAGGTCCGGCGCGTGTCATCCTTATATTCCAATAAGAGCTCAATCTTTGGAGCCCGCAAGGCGCCCGTCATGAGCTTTCCAAACGTATTGATGTGAATATCGGCTTTCAAAAAAATTGGCCCATTCCCAATTGGAAATGACTTTCCGAATTCGACCGTCTGTTTCGTTTTTAGCGATAGGACATCCCCGATCGGCTTGAGGCGTCGATCCAGCACCAAGAGCTGTTGTTTCTCCAGATATTGTGAGGGCGCATAGAACCGCAGCAAATCAGGCCAAAGAGGCCCTTCGCTCAACGCAGGATATCTGTTGTCGATAGGCGAAAGTCCAAAAAGAATATGTTCGGGCGACTTCGCGCCAAACCATGACTGTCTGTTACGTTCGATCAAGGATTGCGTGTAGGTGGTATATTCTTGAAGCGTAAAACGGGGCCGGTAATCGAGACCCGCTGCAATGATTGCGCTTTGAACAGACGAAAGAACGTCGACGGATCCATGCAATTTTGGAAGGGGCATCAGCGCTCTCACAGCTGCCTTTGCCGATGACATGGCGCTTTTCTGGTTTTGGAGCCACGCAGCCGTATTCGTACTTATTTGAAAAAGACCACTGAGATTGGTTTCGATGCTTTCGATCCGTTCGTTTACGGAATTGTAATAGCTAACGTTTGCTGAAACCCTCAGCTGGCGCAAATCTATAGCCATCGCCCCGATCGATATCGCAGCCAAAGCGATCTGGGTGGATCGATTCAGTTGCATCCCGCTGAACAAAGCCAAGACGATAGCAAGGCCACTCCAAGCCATGAGCGAGTGCATGTCCTGCCGGCAGAAGCCAGCTTTGAATGCGATAAAAACGAAAATAGCACCGATGAATATCTTTACGAGCCCATCACGCTTGTTAATCAAAAAATCCCTGACAACGAGCGCAGCCGCGATAAGAGCTAGCGTCAGAAACGCCACCAGCTCGATGAGGCTTCCGTCGGTTCCCATTGCGCCGGAATAGCCCGCGGCTGTTTCCATACTGTAATGGATATAATCCGGGAAAGATGCAACGTCTCTCTCCAGAAAAGCAAAGCAGACAAAGAGGAAGAAGCAGAAGGCTGCTAATGAAACCGGGAGTTTCCGACGATGCAAACAAACGAAGTCAATGACCGCAAATGTTGGCAGCGCTACGATAGCGACAGTGAATTTCGCGAGGGATAGAGCAGCTGCGCAGAGTGCCACAAACAAAATTGCAATATACGGCGTCTGTGGATTTTCGAGGATTGCCAGTCCGCCAATCAAAGGCAGCGCCAAAAGAGGAGCGTCAGGAGCGCTAAATAGCATGACCAAGGGAAGTGTAATCGCTGCGGGCAAATTGCGGACGAGCCTAAAGACAGCCCACCCCACAACAAGCGTCGCGGCAACCCCGCAAAGGATTGCGTATGGCCACTGCACGTCATCAAAATAACGCGTGTAAATTGATGTGAGGGGACCGCCCGTAAAGATTATATCGCGGCCAAACACGTAGCCATAATGGCTCATCTCTCCTACGGCTGCTTGCCAAGAGGCATCAAGGCTCAAGGAGATCTGGTCAAATGTTCCGAGGCGCAAAGCCGCAAAGAACGCAATTGAGCAGAGAACGGCGCAGGGAAAAGCGATGGCGGGTCTTGATGGCATGATTTATCAAAGAAGCAGAGTCAATCAGCGACTCTTTGGTTGAGCATTTTACGAACTCGGACGGACCTTAACTCTGGCTGAAGTCAATTGCCAAGTTTATGCTAAAGGCTCTTTCAATTAAAGCTGCAAGGTATCGCTAGCGTCGGCTATTTCTGAATGTCAGGATGATTGGAATCTGCTTGGACGAAGTTTCACGCGCTAGATTCAAACGATTTGTTGGGCAGGCGAGTAGTGAATGCCGCGATTTTTATTTGTGCCTAGGAGATAACCGCGAGACCGGTCGCGGCTAATACGTAACCGCGCCAGTCTAAAGTCTTTCAATCCGCTTTGCGGGCAACGATACGCAGCGCCGAAGGCTCACTTGTGACGCGTTCGCCAAACCATTGGATCGGATGGAGGACAACACCGAGTAGAAGGAAGACGAGGGATTTACGACAACCAAGGACGTTGGCGACGCTGCGTCCCATTGTCGGGACGCAGACGTCAATTTCGCGCTCAATCGAGAATCCGCTGGCCTTCAACAGTGCCCTTAAGCTCACCTTGTTAAAGTGGCAGCGATGATAGGGAAGATACCAGGCATCCCAGGCTCGCCCAAATATTTTAGCCCAACGACAATCGATATTTGGGACTTCTACGATGATTTGGCCGCCCGGACGAATGAAGGAGGCAATCCGTTTGAGAAGGCCTGGCGCATCTTCGTCATGCTCAAGGACATGCATCGCCAAGACAACGTCAGCCGTTGTGATGAGATTAGAGGCATCGCGAAAGGAGCAGTAGGAATGTCGAGCTAGAAAAAGGGGGGGAGCCTCATGGAAATCAATGCCAATAACGTGACCACCCGATAGCGCTTCGACAAGACTTCTCGTGAAAAGCCCGCTTCCGCAGCCAAAATCGATGACACAACCGGGGCGGACGGGCAGTGATTTTAGTAGGCGATGTGCCTCGAGGCGAAAAGCAAGTGTCTTGATGAATTGGGCTAGACGGCTGGCGTCAGGTTGAAAGTCTTGGCTGTTGCGATCCGCGTAAAGGAACGTCACGTCGGGGATAGGCGGGCGGCTGATGCCAAGACCACAATTGCGGCAACGAACGACTTCGACGGGACCAATAAGTCCACTCTGGTCATGAAATTGGCCTAGGCTCACGAGATCGCATGGCCCGGACAAACTGCAATTCTTCGGGCGTTCGCTTTGGGGTATATCTTGGCCTTGCGATTGCGGGAGATTAGAGGCCGGCGTTTGCATCATAGTCTTCCTGCAAATTTAGCGCGCAGGCGTGGCAGCAATCGATCCATGAGACGCGAGTCACGGAAATATCGGATGATCCCGATTGGGTTAAGCCGGAGAATCGCTAACAAGCCCGAGATAACATCACTGTAATCGCCGCCCGCTGCTGCCGCGAGGACGGTATTGACCTGAATAGAAACACGACCTGCGCGCTCGATATCCGTGGCGTGGTTGGCTAGCGCCAAATGCCGCTCGAAGACAATCTGCAGCTGATTGCTGAAATCTGCCGTGTCGCGGCTCCCGGTAACGGTCAATGAACCGCGGTGAATGCGGAAGGCGGTCGTCGGCCTGTCGTGATAATAAATCGGACCCAACGCCGCCAGCCGCAGCCAGAGGTCCCAATCGCCGGTGTACCAAAGATTTTCATCCATACCGCCGCAGGCGAGCCAAGCATCCTTGCGGAAAAGCGGCGCGGGGATAGAGATGAAATTCTGGATGAGAAGCCGCTTGGCGGCAAACGCCGGCGCGATTGGGGTATCTTTCGGCAAGGGGCAGCGCCACAGGCCCAAAGCGCGGCCCGTCTCGTCAACGATGACGCTCGGCGCCAAATGTAGGGGGGCTTCGCCCTCAGTCGTGATCCAATCGTGGAGTGCCGCGGCGCGGCCGGGCAGCCAGAGATCGTCTTGATGCAATGTGCAGACATGTGGCGCGCTGGCGAGGCCCACCCCGAGATTGGTCTTCGCCTGCCAGCTCTTGAGATCGGGCCGAGGAAATATCCGCAGACGGAGGCGGTCGGCAAAACGCGCCGCGATGTCCCGGCTGGCGTCGTCGGCGCTACTGTCGAGCAGCAGCACTTCGATGCCATCTGTTTTTTCCGCCGCGATCGATTGCAGCGCCGCCGCGATCCATTGCGCGCCATTGTGAACGGGCATGATCACGCTCAGCCAAGCTACGGATATGGGAATAGGGACGTCCATGAGCGAAGCAGGTCAGTGACGGCAATAGGTAGAATTGGCGCTCTTTTGATTAAAGGAAAGATAACGCTTCTCAGGCCATATCTCAGGCTAGGCCAGCGAGAGCGCATTATGACCAATCTGACCATGATCGGCGCCGTCGAAGCGGCGAATATTGATGTGACAATCGTCATGCCCTGCCTCAACGAGGCGAATTGGCTGCCCGCCTGCATCGGCAACGCCAAGGCGGCGCTCGACGATATCTATCGCGACCTCGGCCTTTCCGGCGAAATCATTATTGCGGACAACGGCAGCACCGACGGCAGCCAGCTCGTCGCCCGCGCCTATGGCGCCCGCGTCGTCGATGTCCCGCGGCGTGGCTATGGCGCAGCGCTAGTTGGCGGCATGCGGGCTGCAAATGGCCGCTTTCTCGTTATGGGCGACGCCGACGGCTCTTACGACTTCCGTGAATCTGTCGGGATGGTCGCGAAATTGCGCAACGGCGCCGATCTCTGCATGGGTTCGCGGTTCAAAGGCCAGATCGTGCCGGGTGCCATGCCGTGGAAGAACCGCCACATCGGCAATCCGGCGCTGACCTTCGCCTTGAACCTGTTTTTTCGAGCCGGCATCAGCGATGCGCATTGCGGTCTGCGAGCCCTGACCAAAGCCTGTTTCGACGCCTTGCATCTAACGGGCGAGGGGATGGAGTTCGCGAGCGAACTCATCATCAAGGCGGCCTTGAAACAGCTCGCGATCACGGAAGTGCCTGTTACGTTGTCGCGCGATCTACGTGATCGGCCGCCGCATCTGCGCCCCTGGCGCGACGGCTGGCGGCATCTTCGCTATGTCCTAATGCTGAGCCCCTGGATATTCGCCGTGCCGGCGGCGCTTGCCGTGGCCGCGTCACTCGCAATTTGGATGGCCGCTGCCATCGGCACGTGGCGCGGGCTCGGCGAAGCGAATTTCTTCGGCGACTACTGGGTCATTCTGGCGGGCTCCATGCTAGGTGTCGGTCACATCGCGGCACTGCTCGCCGCGGCTGTACATCTCTACGGCTGCCGGGAAGGTTACCGGCGACCGACGCAATGGGAGGCCAAGATCGCGCCCTGGATCTCGCTCGAGACGATGCTGCTGGCTGGAGGCGCCTCGATCCTGGCCGGCTTTGCCATCCTTGTCGGCATTCTCTTCTACTGGTCTGAACACAGCTATGCCGCGATCAGGAATATGCTGCCGGCTGTCATCGGAACGACACTGATGGTCGTCGGCGCGCAAAATGCGCTGGGCGGCTTTTTGCTTGCCGTTATCAGTGGCCATGCAGCCGATTTCCTCAAGACGGACGACGCGCGGCCCGCGACACTGGAAAGCCGCCAAATGCCGCCCGAGATGCCGCGCTCGCAGGCTGGCAACGGCTGACCGGAGCCCCTCTTGGCCAATTCTTAAAATCTGCCGCTTAGATTTCCGGGATGCAGAGTTCCTCGTCGATAGAAGCCGTCGCGGCGCATCGCCGGATCACGGCCCGATTGCCCCCGAACCTGCGGCTCAGCCTCATCGCCAGCGGCCTTGCGATTGCAGCTGCGACGGTCGTCTCTGCATTTTTCGAAACGGAGCTTCTGTCGACCATAGGTGGACCGCAATTCGTCGGGCTCACGGCGTATTTTTTTCGAGCTCAAGATGCGCACTGCCTTATGCTCGTCGCGCTTCTCCTCATTGGCCTCGCCGTTTTGCCATGGCCGTTGTGGACGCCCAAGCCGGGTGCCGAACGACGATTTTGGATCATCGCCTTCTGCGCCGCTCTGGCGGTGGCCATTATCTGTATAGTCGGTACACAGTTCGTCTTCGGCGGCTACCATCTCGCACGAGACGAGGTCCTCGCCGACTTCGATGCGCTTGTCTTTCGTGCGGGCAGAATATTGGCGCCAATCGATCCAGCCTGGCGCCCGTTCAGCCAAGCGCTGGAACCGCGCTTCATGCTACCGGTCGCACAGGGAACCGGTTTCGTATCGGCCTATCTGCCGGTCAATGCTGCCTTGCGAGTTATTGTGGGCTTCTTTGGCGACCGCAATTGGACGAGCCCGATCCTGGCCGCCATATCCGTCTTCGCAACCTATAGCGTCGGGCGGCGGCTATGGCCGGCGCGGCCGGGTGCAGCGCTCGTCAGCGTTCTTCTTTTTGCAACCTCATCGCAGCTGCTTGTCACGGCGATGACAAGTTATGCGATGACGGCGCATCTGGCGTTCAACTTGATTTGGCTCTGGCTCTTCCTACGCAATGACAGAATCTGCCACGCCGGCGCGCTAGCGACCGGCTTCTTCGCTTGCGGCCTGCATCAGCTGATCTTTCATCCTCTCTTTGCCGCGCCCTTTGTCTTCCGGCTCTGGGTCTCGGGACGGCGGCCTTTGGCTCTTGTTTATATCATGGCTTATACGGGCTTTGGCTTCTTCTGGATTTTCTACTGGAAGCTGGCTCTGCAAGCGAGCGGAATGGCTCCGGCGCTCGCAGACGATGTCGGCTCCAGCTATTTCGCCGCGAGAATTCTGGTGCTTCTGGCCAATTTCAACGTGGCCGGCCTCGATCTGATGCTGAAGAATATTCTGCGCTTTGTCGCGTGGCAGGGGCCGGCGCTTCTCCCTTTGGCGGCGCTCGCCTATCCGGCTCTCAAGCGCGGCGACGGAATTGTGCGCGAACTTGTGGCCGGGCTGCTGCTGACCCTGGCCGCCATGTTCCTCTTGCTGCCTTATCAAGGGCATGGCTGGGGATATCGCTACATTCATGGATTGCTCGGCAGCGTCGCGCTGCTCGGCGCTTATGGCTGGATCGCGCTGTCTGAGCGAGCGAACCCGGCCGAAACGGCCGCGACGCGGACCTTCGTCGTTGCGAGCAGCCTGATCGCCTGTCTCGTTCTTCTGCCGATCCACGCGATCGAAGCGCATGATTTTGTACGGCCCTATCGCAAGGCCGTTCAGGCCATCATGCAAACGCCTGCCGATGTTGTTATCGTTGATGAATCCGGCGTACTTTTCGGCGAGGACCTCGTCCGGAACGATCCTCTTCTGCGTAACCGGCCAAAAATTCTTGATCTGACCTATCTGACCGAGGCCAATATCGCAGCGCTGTGCGCCACCCATGCACGCATCGCCGTGTTCGACGCCGAGCAGGCGCGGGCGTTTGGCATAATGCCCGGTGATAGAAAGACCAACATTGAACTGCGCGCCAGGCTACGGGCTTTATTGACCCGCTCTTGCGCGACGGAACCGGTTCTTAAGATCAACGCGGCGCAACATTAGGCGTCTCAAGACGAGACAGCGATCACCTGCGCGCGCGAATGCATCAAAAGCGCAACATCCGGCAAAATACTCAAGTGGATGAATCGCCGATTGTGCTCAAAAAAGGCACCTCAATACCGGCTTTTCCACAGCGAAAAACGGCTTAAATCGCTGGCGCTGCATTCTTTTTTAAAAGCTCGCGCATTTTCTTTGCCACGATTTTGACGGAGGCGTAACCGAAGCATAAATCTAAACAATACATACACGCCGTTTCTAGCGCGGCATCCTCGATGTTTCGGCAGCTCACCAAGCTCGTTCAACCGACGAGAATATCGCCCCTTAACGAGCCGGCTGCGGCTGCCGTTACGCGCGATGTTTTTGGCCGCGAAGCGATCCAGACGAAACCGGATGCGACCGCATCGGAGTCGCGCCGCTTGCAGCCAGTCGATCTCAGCCTCTCCCTCAATCTTCTTCATCAAGCCATCAAGCGTTTTGCCGATCTCAAGCCGAACGCTGGCCTGACGCTCGTCGATCCGCGCCTGATCGAGGAGCTGCGCAAGCGGATTCTGGCCTATGAATCAGAACGTATGCGGCTGCGGTCCGATCTCGAATATGCGCAGCACTGCGCCCATAGCTATTGGGAGCGGTGCAAGAGCATCGAGGCGGAACTCGATCAGCTGCGCGGTAGTCTTTTGAGCAGTTCGGCGCCCGAAGCAGGCTCAAAGCGAGGTGTCTTATGATTCTGCCTAACGGATTTTCCTGGTCGAATTCCCGTAAGCCGAAAAACGGATTGTCACCGACTGAACCGACATTGCAGCCGCATGAGTCATTGCTGCAGGAGCCGCCGCGACCGCTTGAGTCAGCGCCGCCGCCCGAAAGCGTGACCGAAACCAAGGTGGCGGCCGAAACCAAAGTGACACCGGAGCGCAAGGCGGCGGCAGGGCAGGAACCGGCGCGCTTCGCCTTCGATCAGCTCGGCGAGCAGGGCGAGCGGATGGCCCAGCAGGTCCATTCGATCATGAGCCGCTTTGAAGACGTGCTGACGTTACGTGACGAATTCGGCGGCTTCATCCATACATTCGATGAGCTGATGGGGGCGCATCGGCAGGCACGCACCCGCTTGGCCGAACAGGGGGCGCTGCTGAGTCAGCATCTCAACACCTCGACCTCGCTGCGGCGCGAGGTGACCGATCTCGAGGCCAAGGCGGCGGCGGCCGATGCCGAAGTTCTCGGCCTGCGGCATGAATTATCGGTCATGCAGCAACAGGCGCATGCGAGTGCCGAGACGATCAACGGCTTGAAGCTTGAGGCGACGGAAGCGACCTCGCGCGCCGCCTCGCTGGAGCGCCAGCTCGTCTTCGCGATCGACAAATGCACGGCTTTGCAGGAAGCGAATACCGCCAAGGAACTCGAGATTTCCAATCTCGACAAGCAATTGTCCGATCATCAGAAACAAACGATCGAGTTTCGCAATACGTCGAGCGGCGCGAACGCCGAAATCGCCCGGCTGCAGGGGCTGATCGACGAGATTCAGCCCGAGCTGCAGCGCGCCAAGCAGCGCCAGACGGAATTGGAGACGGCGCTCCACAAGGCCGAACTCGCGACCAAGGCGGCAGAAGAAAAGATCGCGCATGAAATCAAGGAACGCGAGACCGCGCGCGACAAATACGACCGCGATAAATACGAGTTTGAAACCACGATCGCGGCGCTCAATCTTCAGATGGACGGAATCAACAGCCGCCACGCCATCACGTTGAAACATCTCGATCACGCACGCGGCTCTCATGCCGATAGCTTCGAGGCGTCAAAGCAATGGGAGCGCACCTGCAAACAGGCGCAGGCGGCTCTGGCAGCGTGCGAGCGGCGTCTGCAATTGTCCGAGGAGCAGCTGCGTGCGCTCGAAGCGCAGCGCAATGAATTCGAACAGTCGCTCTCCGAGATGACGGCCCGCAATGAAATGCTGAGCAAGGCGATTGCTGCCAAGGATGCGCAGATCAGCCATCTGCAAAGCAAAGCCAGCAGCCTTGAGAGCCGTTATGGCAGCCTGCTGCAGACCCATGAGAACGACCATCTGCAGCACGAGGCCGCCAAGCGGCGTCTCCTGGAAATGCTCGAATCCGAAAAGGCCGAACGCGCCTTGGCACAGGGCGCGCTGACAATCGCCCGCGCCAGCCGCGAGAAAATGTCGGTCCAGATCGAGTCTTTGAAGCGTGGCCGTTCGACCAACATTCTCTTCGATCTGCCCGAGATCGAGACGGAGAATGGCACCGGCATGCGTGTGATTTCATCGAGTGAAGCGCCCGATTTCGTAAAGGAATAAGCCCATGGCCGAAGAGACTCTGACCACCGAAAAAACGTTCCAGGAACTGCTGGTGCGGGCCGACCCGCGCGGCAGCGCCCCGGCCAAGGAAAGTGCGGGCGTACAGGCCGCGATTCGGATCGTCTCGCCGAAACCGAAAGCGCCTCAGCCGGCCGCGGCGGGAGTGGTGCCGGCGGGCCGCGACTGGGCGTCGGCGATCGAGCTCGTCAATGAAGCGGCGGAAGCGGTCCGGCTCGCCGACGAGCGCGCCAATGCCGCCGAGCGTTATTCACAAGAGCTGGCGCAATATTATACCGAGCAGGCCAAAGCGTCCGAGCTCAAGATAGCGACCCTTGAGAAACGCCTCGAAATGACCGAAACCAAGGCACGCGAAGCCGAGGAATGGCTGATCCGCTTCCATGACGCGATCATGTCGGGGTTCGGCAGCCTGCTTAAAAAGGCCGGCTGAACCTATACGCGCGACCGAGGTGCGAATGGCGCAATCATGGGCTACGGCCGGTTTGCCTCGCGTCAGCCTGAGCCGAACCGTGATTGCGGAATGGCGGTCTTGAGTGAGATTTGTGATCAGCCCGCCTGACGCAGGCGCGCCGTTTCAATGACATCGATCCAATCTTGAATGTTGCGCAGCGAATCGATCTCGCGGCTGCGCAGCCTGACGTCGAAACGGTCTTCGACCGCGAGGATCAGCATCACCATTTTGGCTGAATCCCACCCGCGGATATCGTGCGCCGTGGTGGTCGGCGTGAGAAGGAGCTCTTCATCGTCGAAATTCTCGCGGAAGATCTGCGTCAGCGCGTCGAGAATGTCCGAAGATCGATCCATCAATTGGAGCCGCAATTGGTCGATGCGGCCGCGGGCCGAGCGATGTGTAAAAGGAAGGCGTTACAACATATAGCCAGCCAGGCGGGTACGGAAAGGCCACCAAGCTTTTGAAAATGCGGGGCGTAAGAGCGATAACTCCGGCGCAGCCGGCAGATCATCGCCTGGTTCAGGGCGCGCGGCTCAGCATAACGGTCAATATAGCCGCGCAGTAAACCATCGGAAATGCGTTCGACCGTGCCGGCGGGTTTGCCCGGCGCTTCGAGTGAGACCCAAAGTAGATCCGTTGGGCCATACGTCCGCATGACTTCGGCCAGATGGACGATCTCCTGCTCAAATTCCGCGCCATGCCTGCAGACGAAGATGCGTTCGCCGCCAATGAGATCTTCGCGGAATTTGCGTGCGAGGAACGTCAGCTTCTTCCACTGCGCCGCTTTGATGTCGTCGAAACTCGTATTCGCCGGCATGTTGCCCGCATGGAACCGGAAGCCATAAGATTTGACCGCGACGGCCATCTGCGGCTGGCCATTCTCGAACTCGCCTTCGAATTCGATCGCCAGATTTTCGATGTTCTGAAAGGCACTGAAGCGCGTCTCCAACGCTGCGGCGATGCCGTCGGGCGTGGCGCCTGAAAACCGGAACAGATCGAGCGGCTCCGCAGCGAAGAAACGTTGTAGGAATCCGAATTCGCAATTATGGCCAAGACTCTGAAATTGCTCGACAAGCGACCGGCACAGTGGCTGAGCTGCCGGATTGATATGGCGGCCTTTGAAGGCTTCTGCAGGAAGATTGCGCAACCCTTGCTCGATCTCTGCTTTCGGCATTTGCGTCAGATCGCGGTCTGTGTTGCTCAACAGATGCGACCGCGACGCCCGATAGGCGTGCCAGAGGCCGAATATGCCCATTGCTCTCGTCAGCGGTTTTTGGACGTCGAGCACTTCAAGACCTCAGATCAATTCCACCCAAAGAGAGGGCGCGGGATTACACTTTCACTTTCGTGCCGGCCGCTGCCGCATCGCGTTGCGGCCGGCGGACATTCGAAACAAAACCCAGCCGTTCTAAGGCGCGAATGAACCAGAAGCCGGGATCGAATTCATACCAATGCAAACCGAAGGCCGCGGAATTCGAGAAAGCATGGTGATTGTTGTGATGCGATTCGCCCCAGGTCAAAAGCCCCAGCCAGGACATGTTGCGGCTGTTGTCATCGCGGCTATATCGCTTCGCGCCGAAGACATGGCAGAGTGAATTGATGATCGACATCGTCTGTTCGACAACGAAGATCCGCACCACGCCGGCCCAAAGAAAAGCCGTGACCGCGCCTTGCCAGCTTACGGTCAGCACGCCGGCGATCAGCGCCGGCAAAAGCAGGCCGGCCGCGACGCAAAGATAATAGCGCCGGTTCCAGCGCATGAGGCCTTTGTCGTTCAGAAGATCCGGTACGTAATGCGCAACATTCGGATAGTTGTGGCGGATCATCCACGTGAACTGCGCATGCAGCAATCCACGCAATCGTCCCCAAAAATTCATGCCATGCAGATTGGGCGAATGAAGATCGCCATCGCGATCCGAGCGCTCGTGATGGCGGCGATGCATGGCGGTCCATGACACCATGGGACCGCGCGCGGCCATGGCGCCGAAGATCAGCAGCATATGCGCGATCCACGGCGGCGCGACGAAAGCGCGATGCGAAAAATAGCGATGATAGCCGACAGTCAGGCCGAGACCGGTGATCAGCCAGAAACCAAAGAAAAGTGCAGCTTGCAATGCATTCAGCGGCAGCCAGGGCAGGGTTGCGAATGCGCTCGCAGTGCCGAGCGCAGGCCCGACATCGAACAAAATGAAGTGACGCAATTGCGCGCGATGGAAAGCGGCACTCGAAAACTCTTTCCGCTGCGCGCCAAGCGGCGCCGGTTGGCTATCCACACTGATGTTTGTCATGAGATCGCAAACTGCTGCGCAAGACTCTTTTCAACGTCCAGACTATAGTGCAAATCTCGGCGGCTCATCGATTGTAAATCGGCGACAGCCTGCCTAAAATCGACAGAATTAAGCACGAATGTCCCTGTCACGGGAGGGATTTATTATTGTCTAGCCCCGATTCAGCGCAGTTGATCACATATTGTGTCGATTTCGTCGCAGAGCTCTTGGACCGGCCGGCTGAGGCCATCGACCCCAATGACAAATTCAGCCGGATTGGCTTCGATTCGGCCATGTCCGTGCAATTGATCCTGGCGCTCGAAGAGCAATTGCAGGTCGAGCTCAGTCCAGATCTCGTCGAATCCTATCCGAGCATCGCGCGTCTGTGCACGCATCTCGCCGCGCTTCAGCAAGGCGCCTGAACGGCCGATGGCGCCTCCGGCCGCAAACACGATGGTTGCGTTGCTGGAGGAGCGAGCCCGACTGGCACCTAATGATTGTGCGCTGCGCTTTCTGTCGGATCGTGGCAAGCTCGAAGCGGAGCTCAGCTTCGCCGATGTGCAAAAAAAATCATCGGCTATTGCGCGTGAGCTATCGGCGCGCGGCGCGCGGCCGCAAGATCGTGCCTTGCTGCTGTTTCCGCCAGGACCTGAATTTTTGATCGCCTGGTTCGGCTGTCTCTATGCCAATGTCATCGCCGTGCCCTTGATGCCGCCGCGCCGCGCCGGCGGACGCGATTCGAGCGCCGCGATCATCGCCGATTGCGATCCGCGTTTTGCGTTGACGACGACGTCATTCGTCTCCACCATCCGCGAAGACATGGTGGCACGCTTCGCCGATTTTCATCTCGATTGGCTGATGATTGACTTGAATGAGCCAGCGGCGGAAGGCGAGGCGCCGACGCATTGTGATCCGAGCGACATCGCCTTTTTGCAGTATACCTCAGGCTCAACCGCCGACCCCAAGGGCGTGATGGTGAGCCATGCCAATCTCATCGCCAATCTTGAGATGATCCGGCAGGCCTTCGGCAACAGCAAACATTCGACTTATCTGAGCTGGGTGCCGCTTTATCACGACATGGGTCTGATCCTGAACGTGCTGCAAGCCATCTATGTAGGCGCGGCCACGATCCTCATGTCGCCGGTTTCCTTTTTGCAGCGGCCGCTGCTGTGGCTGCGCGCGATTGCCGATTTCAAAGCAGAGGTGGCCGGCGGACCGAACTTCGCCTTCGATCATTGTATCGCCCGCTTTCAGCCGAGCCAGATGGAGGGCGTCGATCTTTCTGGATGGAAACTCGCCTTCAACGCGGCCGAGCCGGTGCGCGCCGGCACATTAAAGCGCTTCGCTGAAACCTTTGCACCGTATGGCTTCGATGCGCGTGCCTTTTATCCCTGCTATGGCATGGCGGAAGCGACCGTGCTGATGTCGGCAGGCCCGCGCGGACGCGGCGCGGTCGTCCGCAAAGTCAGCAAAGCAAGCTTACAGAAACTGCGCGCCGAGCCGCCCACGGACAAGAGCGACATGCAGCCGATTGTCGGCTGCGGCGCAGCCGCGGCAGGAACGACCATCGCCATCGTCGATCCGGAGTCGCGCAAGGAACTGCCGCCGCTGCACATCGGCGAAGTCTGGGCACGAGGGCCGCATGTTGCGCAAGGCTATTGGCGCAAGCCCGAGGTAACAGCGGAGATATTCGGCGCGGAGATCGCCAATAAGCCGGGACTCGCCTGGCTGCGCAGCGGCGATCTGGGCTTTTTCGATACGGAGGGCGAGCTCTACATCGCGGGGCGCATCAAGGATGTGATCATCATCCGCGGCCGCAATTATTATCCGCAGGATATCGAACATACTGTACAGATGGCGGATGCGACTTTGCGGCAGGGTTTCGGCGCTGCCTTCACGATCTCAGACGCCGATGGGCCTGAGCGGTTGATCATTGTGCAGGAGGTCGAGCGCACGCAGCGCAACCGCACCGATCTCAATGATGTCGCCGGTAATATCCGCGAAGCTGTCGCGGAGGTGTATGAGCTGTCTGTCTTCCGTGTCGTCCTCGTCGGGCCGGGCACTGTGCCGAAGACGACGAGCGGCAAGATCCAGCGTCGGCTGACGCGGCAGCTCTGGCAGGATAACGCGCTCGATATTCTGTTTCAGCTATAGCGCGCGATATAGGCGCGGACATAGGCCTCCCAGTTGAGGCGCTGCCCTTCGAAATTGTAGAGCCGCTTGTCGGTCACCCAGCGCATGCCGAGCGCTTCGCCGATCTTCGGATGAACGGGGACTTGAACGACCGCCAGTTCATCGAGCTCGGGCAGGGGCGGTAGCGCGAGTGTGATGTCGAGCGCATCCAGCAATTGCTGAAAGAGCATGACGAGCAATGGTCCGTCGGGCCGATTGACCGTGTTGAATAGCGGCTCGTCGCGAAACCGATCGAGAATATAGCGGCCGATCGCGCCGCCGTACTTTTGGTCCTGTGCTTCGAGACGACGCGCTTCGAAATCGAGAATGCGTTCAGGCTTGACGAGCCCTGAAAGATCGAGCGCGCGATAGCAGCGAGCCGCGCATCGGCATCGGGCACGTGCTTACGCAGACGCCCGAGTGCGCCGTCGTAATAGGTCACTGTGTGGAGCGCTGGATCGTCCTGGCTCCGCGCATGGCCATCGCGCATGCCGTTGAAATCATCATAGGGCCAGGGGGCGGCGAACCAGAGAAACGGAAAGGGCAGGACACGGGTCTCAGCGCGAATGGCATCGCGCAGCGGATAGTCTTCGCAATTCTTGATGTCTTGGACGAACAGCACATCGCATGACGCGAGTTCGTCACGCGCCTTCGCCTGTCCGGCCTCGGTGAGTTCATAGAATTGATAGAAGCTGCGGAATGGATGGCCTTCGGTCGTGCGCTGAAACAGCCGCTGCAGCAGATCGGCCTGACAATTGCCGATAAAGCCAAGGGTCCGGTACGGCCGGGCAGGCATTTTCGTCATCGAGCTGACTTGGCTAGTCCTTCCAAGGATCAAATTCGCTATCTCCCGCCATCGCGACCGCGAAGGGGCGCAATGTATGCAGGACGCGAACTGAACCCTTATGTGCGTCGAGGACATCCGGGAGGCGGCGATAAGCCATCGGGCTTTCATCTAGATCGCCGCCAACAAGAACGACGCCGCGCTCATGAAGCCAACTGTCCATCTCTTGGCGGGTAAAGCGGCGCTTAGCTTCCTTACGGCCAAAGAGACGTCCGGCGCCATGCACGGTCGAATAGAGAGAGGCTTTCGCTTCGGAGCTTTCGACACCTTGAAGGATCACGGCATCGTCGCCCATAGAGCCTCCGACAAAGCCTTTCTGACCCGGTGCTGCAGGCGTGGCGCCTTTCCTAACAACCCACAAGTCGCGGCCATCGTGCGTCTCGCGCCACGCGTAGTTATGATGGTTGTGCACTATCTCAGTTACTTCGCCACCGATGATCTTGCGAACGCGCTCCACAACCCATTCGCGGCCCGCATAGGCGTAGCGACCAGCGAGCTCCATCGCAGCAATGTAGCGGCGCCCCAACTCGCTATTCTCGTCAATGACCGTCGGCAGGACGTTCATCCCGTCTTTGCCACCTGCGGCTTTCAGATATTTGGTCGCGCTCGAATGACCGAGGCCACGGCTTCCGAAGTGCACGCCAATCCAGACAGAGCCGTGTTCATCGCGAAGCAAGTCGACGTAGTGATTGCCCGATCCGACCGTGCCCAGCTGGCTAATGGCTTTCTGGCGATAATCTTCGCGATCAGCCTCGCGCCACGAGTCGCCTTCATCGAAGATGGCGTGCTCGACGCGCTCATTATTGGATCGCCCAATTCCGAATGAGATGGTCTTTTGGACGTCCTTGATGATCGGGGAAATGTGCTGGGCGATATCGCTGAAACGCGTATCCAGCCGAACAGCCATATTCCCGCATCCGATGTCGAAGCCGACGCCGGAGATGCTAATTTGGCCTTCATAAGCGATGACGCCGCCGACCGGCTGAGCATAGCCCAAATGACCGTCGGCGCAGATTACGCCACGGACGACGTTCCCAATGCCCATGCAATTGCGCATCTGGGCCACGGTGGCTTCGTCATGATCGCCGAAGATTTGAAGCGGGCTTCCGGCATAGTTCGGGTCTTGCGTCGTGACGGCGCCGATCTGCGCGGCAACTTCCTCGGCCTCGCGGGCTAGATGCTCTTTGCGCGCCGCATCTCGGAACGTGCACCAAATCGGCTGTCCGCGGCCCTCGCCAATTCGCGAATCTGGATCAAGCCCAGCGGCAGCGGCGAGCTCGCGAGCACGGGCCTGATAAGGGTCTTGTCGTTCGGCCATTTGCATCTCCGACGAGATAAATCCGGTCGCGCTCATAGACGGCGACGCGGAACAAATTGGCGACTTTAAAATCCAACCGATTAGTCCAACCGCTTAGGGCATTTTCGGCAAAAGCATTGAAATGAATGGTGCCCAGGGGCGGAATCGAACCACCGACACTGCGATTTTCAGTCGCATGCTCTACCAACTGAGCTACCTGGGCGCGCCGCTGGCGCAACCGGCTTCGAACCGGAGGCGGGGGTTATAGAGGAAGGCGACGCGGCTTGTCCAGTGCGCCTTTGCGGTATTTGGAGCGCGGGGTTTGGCGCATGAATTTCGCGCCTGCAGTCCGCATGCGGCGGCGCCGGCCGAGTCCAACACGATGAAAGCGCGGCAAGTTAGCCGCTTGTGCTCGGTAACATCGTGCGAGGCTATCGAGCCTCAACGCAATCGTCGGCTTGCCCGGCCTCCAAGGCGCAGCTATAAGCCCGGCAACCTTCCTTCCCGCCCGCTCTCAGCTAGGACCGCGATCTCATGGCGATTGAACAGACCTTTTCTATCCTCAAGCCGGATGTGACGCGCCGCAATCTGACGGGCGCTGTCAATGTGCTGATCGAAAAGACTGGGCTGCGCATTGTCGCGCAGCGGCGGATTCTGATGACCCGCGCGCAAGCCGAGACCTTCTATGCGGTTCATAAGGCGCGGCCGTTCTTTGGCGAACTCGTCGAGACGATGACGTCGGGTCCGGTCGTCGTGCAGGTGTTGCAGGGCGAAGACGCGATCAAGACATACCGCGAAGTGCTCGGCGCGACCGATCCCGCGAAGGCGGCGCCTGGCACGATTCGCAAGGAATACGCGCTCTCGGTGGGCGAGAATTCCGCCCATGGATCGGACGCGCCGGAGACGGCGGCGATCGAGATCGCGCAATTCTTCGCGGGCAATGACATCATCGATTGAATTCGATGTATCTGCCCATGCCGGCGCATGAAATGACGGCCCTAATCCAGCCGGACTTTCATGCTCAGCTTTTTGGAAAGCAGCCGGACACTTTATGATCGAACCCTCTCTTTGCCGGCGGATTGATGCGAATCCGCCTTACCGCGCCAGCCGCCGCCGTTTTCCCGGCCTCGCCATTATCGGCGCGTTTATGGGCCTTAGCGCGGGCCTGACGTCGGCGCCGGCTGCTGCCGATAAGATCAAACAGCCGATCGCGGTTTTCTCCGGCCTCGACAAAATCACCGGCCGTATCATCATCTTCGAAGTCGCCGCCAATGAGACGGTGCAATTCGGCTCTTTGCAGATCACCGAACGTGTCTGCTATTCGCGGCCGCCGACCGAGGCGCCGCAGACGGATACATTTATTGAAGTCGATAATGTCGATGCCGATAAGCAATCGAAGCGTATTTTCACCGGCTGGATGTTCGCTGGCAGTCCGAGTCTGCATCCGCTCGAACATCCCGTCTACGATATCTGGCTTCTGCGCTGTAAAGGTCCGGGCCAGCTAATCTCGACTCCACCCGAGACGGCCGAGGCGCCGGCCGCGCCGCCACCGCTCCGCCCTGCCGAGAGCGCGCCACCGGCACAAAAACCAAAGCCGCCGGCCGCGCCAGCCACTCAGGCACAACCGGCTGCTGCCGCACCGCCGATCGACAGCGGTCCGATCGAAGTCGGGCCGCCGCCGGGCTTCACCACGCCGCCGCGGGACCAGCAGCAAGGTCAGCCGCCGGCTTTCGCGCCGGCTCAGCCCGCGCCTGGTCCTGACGATGATCATTAATGAGCGAAAATTAGTGAGGCAAAGCAGCGAGCGCTTGTTCGCCGCTGACCTTTTCGCCTTTCGGCCAGACCCAGAAATTCGCCTTCTGCGACACGGCATCGGCCAGAAGATTGCGGTAGGTCTCTTTGCTCACCTCGACCGCCCCGAGGCTTTCGAGATGCGGCGTGATGAATTGCGTGTCGAGCAATTGATAGCCGCCGGCGTAGAGCCGCGCCGCGAGATGGATGAGCGCGACTTTTGACGCGTCGGTGCGGCGATGGAACATGCTCTCGCCGAAAAATGCCGCGCCGAGCGAGACGCCATAAAGGCCACCGATCAGCTCGCCGTCCTGCCAGCACTCGACTGTATGGACATGGCCGAGCTCGAACAAGGCGCCATACAGCGTGCGAATGCGCTGATTGATCCAAGTCTTCTCGCGGCCGATGGCGACTGCCGCGCAAGCACTGATAACGCCGTTGAAATCGCTATCGGCGCGGACCTCGAATTCGTCCGAACGGATCGTGCGCGCCAGCTTGCGGCTCACTTTCATGCGGTCGAGCGGAAAAATGCCGCGCGCTTCCGGATCCACCCAAAAGAGATTTTGGTCGTCGGCGCTCTCGGCCATCGGAAAGAGGCCGATCGAATAAGCCCGCAGCAGAATGTCCGGCGTGATTTCGAATTGTGTACGAGCGCGGCTCATGGGTTGAGCATGCCCAATGGTGCGGGCGGGCGCAAGTTGCCCGAAAGCAGCTTTCTCGGGAAATCAGGTGCCAGGGCTTGCTTTGCGGTTGCGCGGGCTTGAGATTCGCTTCCCGCGGCTTCCGGCAGCGCTTATGACCGGCCAAGATGAACTGCCAAAGATAATCCGCGCTGCGGATGAGAGCACGAGGGGGAAGATTTGCGGGTTCGCTGGCGCGCCAGAGTGCTGGTCGCATTAAGCGCTGTCCGCCACGGCGGCCGGGCGCCGGCTGCATGCCTCGGCGCCGCTCTTGTTCTCGCACTGCTCCCCGGCTGCACGGTCGGCCCCGATTTCGTGAAACCGCCGCCACCGCCGGTCGACGGCTATGCGCGCGCGCCGCACAGCGGCGGCATCGACGCCGGTGTTCCGGATCATCATTCGAACGCAAGTATCGTCCAAGATCTCGATATTCCGGGCCAGTGGTGGGCAATCTATCATTCTACCGCGCTCAACCGGCTCATCGAAGATGCGATGGCCCATAACCCCGACCTGCAGGCGGCGCAGGCGGCTCTGCGTGTTGCGCGCGAGAACGCTGCCGCACAACGGGGTGGATTCTATCCGCAATTGTCGGGCAGTTTTTCCGGCGTTGGCGGCAATGTCGGTTCCGAAGCCTCTTCGCCACTGGCCAACAATGCGCCGAATTATACGCTGCTCACGCCGCAGGTGTCGGTTTCCTACACGCCCGACGTCTTCGGCCTCGTTCGCCGCGAGACCGAAAACCTCGACGCATTGGCCGAACTGCAGCGCTACAGACTGGAAGCGACCTATCTCACTTTGACGTCGAATGTCGTCACAAGTGCCATTCAAGAAGCGTCGCTGCGCGGCCAGATCAAAGCGACGAAAGAGATCATCAAAATCTCGGAGGCCAATCTCGGCGTGCTGCGGCATCAGCGCGATCTCGGCCAGATCGGCAATTCCGACGTTTTGCTGCAGGAGGCGGCGCTCGCCCAGGTGGAGCAGACCTTGCCGCCGCTCGAGCGGCAATTGGCGCAGCAGCGCGATCTGCTGACGGCTTTGGCCGGCCGTTTTCCGAGCGATGAGATCAACGAGACATTCACGACCGGCAGCCTGCATCTTCCGGCAAAGCTGCCGGTGAGCCTGCCGTCGCAGCTTGTCGAGCAGCGGCCCGATATCAAGGCGGCGGAGGCTAATCTGCATGCCGCGAGTGCGGACATCGGCATTGCCACCGCTCGTCGCCTGCCGCTCGTCAGCCTGACCGCCAGCTACGGCAACGCCGCCGAGCGTCTTTCGACGATGTTCGCGCCGCAGACGATCGCCTGGCAAGTCGGTGGCAGCGTCGCCCAGCCGCTGTTCGACGGCTTCACGCTCTATCACAAGCAGAAGGCGGCGCAGGCGGCTTTCGCGCAAGCCGATGCGCAATATCGCAGCACGGTCATCACGGCGTTCCAGAACGTCGCCGACGTGCTACGCGCACTGGAAGCCGATGCGCGCACCTATAAGGCGGCGATCGCCGCCGAGACCGCAGCATTCAAAAGCCTCGACATCACCCGCAAGCAATTGTCGGCGGGGCAGGTCAGCTCGATCGTCCTGTTGAATGCACAGCAGACCTATCTGCAGGCCTCGCTGGTGCGTGTCCAAGCGCAGGCCGCCCGGCTTGCCGATACGGCAGCGCTGTTTCAGGCTTTGGGCGGCGGCTGGTGGAACAGGACCGATGTCAGTCCCCAGACGGTGGCCAATGGCCCCACGTCGGTCAAAGACTATTTCGCGCCGAAACCGCCGGATTTCCGCAGTGAAGAGGCGAGATAGCGGCTAGATGTTGTCGGCGCTGTCGGTCGCCAGAAACTTCTCGAGCCAGTGGATGTCGTAATCGCCGTTTTGAATATCGGCGTTGCGCACCAGTGCGCGGAAGAGCGGAATGGTTGTCTCGATCCCATCGACGATGAATTCGTCAAGCGCCCGGCGCAACCGCATCAAGGCTTCCGTGCGGCTGCGGCCATGCACGATCAGCTTGCCGACGAGGGAGTCGTAATAGGGCGGGATCACGTAGCCGGCATAGGCGGCGCTATCGACGCGGACGCCGAGACCGCCTGGTGGATGATAATAGGCGATCTTGCCCGGCGATGGCCGGAAGGTCGTCGGGTGCTCGGCATTGACCCGGCATTCGATCGCATGGCCGGACAGAACGACCTCCTGCTGCGTGATGCAGAGCGGCGAGCCGGCAGCGATCTTGATCTGCTCATTCACCAGATCGAAGCCGGTGATCATCTCCGTCACCGGATGCTCGACCTGAATGCGAGTATTCATCTCGATGAAATAGAAGCGGCCGTCCTCGTAGAGGAATTCGATCGTTCCGACGCCCTTGTAATTGAGCTCCCGCATCGCGGTGGCACAGATATCGCCGATTTCGAGCCGCTGCGCGGTGTTGAGCGCAGGCGAGGGGCCTTCTTCGAAAACCTTCTGATGCCGCCGCTGTAGCGAGCAGTCGCGTTCGCCCAGATGAATGGCGCGGCCGCGGCCGTCGCCGAGGATCTGGACTTCGATATGGCGCGGCTTATCGAGGAATTTCTCAAGATAGACAGCGTCGTCGCCGAAAGCGGCCTTGGCTTCGCTCTTTGCCATGGCGATGGCAGTGAGAAGATCTTCCGGCTTGCGCGCGACCTTCATGCCGCGTCCGCCGCCGCCCGCGGCGGCTTTGACGAGCACCGGAAAGCCGATGCTATTGGCAATGGCGAGCGCGTCGTCGCCTTCGCCGATCGCACCGTCCGAGCCCGGCACGCAGGGAATGCCGAGGCGCTTGGCGGTCCGCTTCGCCTCGATCTTATCGCCCATCAGGCGGATATGTTCGGGCTTCGGGCCGATGAATTCGATCTGATGCTCGGTCAAGATTTCGGCGAAGCGGGCGTTTTCGGCGAGGAAGCCATAGCCTGGATGCACCGCCTCGGCGCCGGTGATTTCGCAGGCCGCGAGCAGCGCCGGGACATTGAGATAGGAATCGCGCGCCGGCGGCGGGCCGACGCAGACGGATTCATCGGCGAGCTTCACATGCATCGCATCCGCATCGGCGGTCGAATGCACGGCGACCGTTGCAATGCCGAGCTCCTTCGCCGCACGGAGAATCCGCAAGGCGATTTCGCCACGATTGGCAATCAGGATCTTGTCGAACATTTTTGCTACCAAGGCCGGAGCGCCGCCGGCCGCACAAGACTGTCCGTCACGTTTTCCATGCCGCTCACTCGATCACGATGAGCGGCTGGCCGAATTCGACGGGCTGGCCGTCATCGACGAATATGGTGCCGACCGTGCCGGCGCGCGGCGCGGTGATTTCATTGAAGGTCTTCATTGCTTCGATCAGCATCAGCGTGTCGCCGGCTTTGACCTGAGCGCCGGTCTCGACGAAGCGCTGCGCTTCGGGCGAGGGCCGTAGATAAGCAGTACCGACCATCGGCGACATGATGGCGCCCGGATGATTGGCAGGATTTTCCGCCACCCCCGGGCTGTGCACCACCGGCGCAGCAACGGCAGCCGTAGCAACCATCGGGGCCGGAACGGCCGCGACCGGCATGGTCGCGACACCGAATTGCCGGGCAACGCGGATCTTCAGTTCGCCCTGCGCAACTTCGATCTCGCTGAGATCGAGCCGGGTCGCGATCTCGCCCAGACGCTCGACGAGCTTGGGGTCGATACTTTTATCGGATTTGGGGTCGTCGCCGGCGGTTTTCTTGTCTGCCATTTCTCAACTCTTCGGAACGCTTGACTCGGCCAGGAGCGCGGCAAGCGCAAGATCATAAGAGGCGGCGCCGAAGCCGAGGATGACGCCGCGCGCAACGGATGAAATCAGGGATCGATGCCGGAAATGTTCGCGGGCATGGATGTTGGAAAGATGAACCTCGATCACCTCAGCCTTACTCGCCTTGATCGCATCATGAAGCGCGATTGAGGTATGGCTGTAGGCCCCCGCATTGAGGATGACGGGTATGCCGGCAAGCCCCGCTTCCTGAATCCAGGTTACGAGCTCGCCCTCATGATTGCTCTGCCGGAAGCTCAGAGAGATGCCGCGCGCCTTGCAGGTGGTGGCGAGGCCGGCTTCGACCTCCGCAAGTGTCTGTCGCCCATAGATCTCCGGTTCCCGCTGGCCAAGCAGGTTGAGATTGGGACCGTTAAGGACGTGGACGGCGGTGATCATCGGCACGGGAAGAGCGGTGGCGGCGAGGTCTTCCTTACCCGGGTTCGCGCTGCAAAGAAAGCATTCCGCCGAGGCGTGCGCCGATCGTCGTCAATACCGTGTTCCAACATCGGATTCAGCGCGCGCAATGTCGTCTCGGCGTCATCGTGACCAGAACGCCTCAAGAACATGCCGCCTTGCCGCATTTCCGGAGATTGTCGAGCTTCGCCTTCATGGCGTTGTAGCCGACGGCACCGACGACGGCCTCGTCGCCGATGACGAAGGACGGCGTGCCGTTGAGCGCCAGCTTCTGGCCGATGCGGTCGTTGGTTTCGAGGTCTTTCTTGATGTCAGGCGACGCGGCATCCTTGGTCAGCCTGTCCATGTCGGCGCCCATATCCTTGGCGATGGCGAGCGCCTCTTCGCGGCCGACCGCGCCGTGCGAGGACAGCAAGCGCTGATGGAATTCCCAAAACTTCGCGCCGTCGAACTGTTCGCGCAGGGCAAGCGCCACGGCGGCCGCCTCGATCGATTTGTCGGAGAGGATCGGATAATCCTTCAAGATGACCTTGAGGTCCGGATATTCCTTCATCAAGCGCGCGATGTCGCCGAGCGTCTTGCGGCAATAGCCGCAGTTGTAGTCGAAGAATTCGATGAGAGTGAGCTTGCCGGACGGATTGCCGACGACTTCCTGCAGCGGCGCCGTGTAGAGCGGGCCTTGCTGATCGGCGATGATCTTGCGCCGCGCATCGGCCTCGGCGGTCTTTTCCTTGAGTTCGAGCTCGGTGATCGCGTCGCGCAGAACCTCGGGGTTCTTCATCAAATAGTCTTTGATGATCTGTTCGATCTCGGTCTTTTGCGGCGGCGAAAATTGGCCATCGGCGAAGGCGGCGGGGCCGGCGACAAGCGCGCAGAGACCAGCGGCGATAGCGAGGCACTTCAGGGCAGTGAGGCGGGCCATTAATCGCGACTCCATTGAAATTCTGGGCTTTTTTCGTGCGGCCTGAGTTTCGTCTTAAGGCGCCCAACCGCTCATACCGTAAACCTAGCCGGCTGAGACGGCCAGATTGTGGTTAGCGCATTGGCGCCAATTCGGCAGTTTCGCAAATCATTTTGCTGGGAAGGAATAGGACAAAGCCATTTTGGCCGACAGCGCCGCTGAGAAGGGCTGCACCGCCGTCAGGCCGAGGGCTTCATAGCTGAACGGTCCGTGCCTGGCGAGCCATCCGCCAAGACCTTACTTTTCCGCCGTGCCGGTGGCGCTGCAGGGGCTGAGCATCGCCGAACTGCGGCGAAGCCCGATGATAGAGCCCGTTGGCGTATAATCGACCGCGGCGTGATCGATCTTGTCGTGACTGATCTGCGCGATCTGCGTGCGCATATGGTCGACGACATGGGCGAGGAAGCCATCCTTCTTTGTCGTGTAGCGCAGCAGGTCCGCGGCGCCGACAGAAATGACGGCGATGACCGACAGCACGAGAGCGAGACTCTCAAAGCTCGAACCGCTGTTTTGCCGCCAAAAGCGCCGCAGGACCGTCATGTCTCTACCCTTGTTTTCACGGCCTTGAGGATGCCGGTCGAGGGTTAATGAGAAGTTGATGAACTGCGCAAAATAACACTTAAGCGAGTAGGGTTGCGGAAACGTTACACGACGTCGAGATCCCCCGCGAAGGGCGCGCGTTCCTGGATGAAAGCGAAGCGCGGCTCCGGCTTGTTGCCCATCAGCCGCTCGACGGAATCATCGGTCGCTTTCTTGTCGTCGGTGGCGACCATGACGCGCAGAAGCGAACGCGAGCGCGCATCCATCGTCGTCTCTTTGAGTTGCGCCGGAAGCATTTCGCCGAGACCTTTGAATCGGCTCACTTCAATCTTGCCGCGCCCCGTCAGCTTCGTGCGGACGATCTCCTCGCGATGCGCGTCATTGCGCGCATAGGCATGGGTCGCGCCCTGTGTCAGCCGGTAGAGTGGCGGTACGGCGAGATAGAGATGCCCATCCTCGATCAGTTTCGGCATCTGCCGGTAAAAGAAGGTGATGAGGAGCGACGCGATATGGGCGCCGTCGACGTCGGCGTCGGTCATGATGATGACCTTCTCGTAGCGGAGCTCGGCACCCTTGTATTGCGAGCCCGTACCGCAGCCGAGCGCCTGGACAAGATCGGAAATCTGCTGATTGGCGGCGAGCTTGTCACGCGTCGCGCTGGCGACGTTCAAGATCTTGCCGCGCAGCGGTAGGACTGCCTGGCTGGCGCGGTCGCGCGCCTGCTTTGCAGAGCCGCCCGCGGAATCGCCCTCTACAATAAATAATTCAGAGCCTTGCGCTGCCGTGTTCGAGCAATCTGCGAGCTTTCCCGGCAGACGCAATTTGCGCCCGGCGGTCTTGCGGGCGACGTCCTTTTCGGCTCTGCGGCGCAGCCGCTCCTCGGCGCGGTCGATGGTGAAATCGAGTAGTTTCAGAGCTGCCGACGGAGAGGCGGCGAGCCAATGATCGAAGGCATCGCGGATCGTCGTCTCGACGAGGCGCGAGGCTTCCTGAGTCATTAGCCGGCTTTTGTTCTGGCCCTGGAATTCCGGCTCGCGCAAGAAGACCGAGATCAGCGCGGCGCAGGAGGTCATGACGTCGTCGCCGGTCAGGACCGCAGCACGCTTCGTCTGGCCGATGCGTTCGGCGTGATCCTTCAGGCCGCGCAGCAGGGCGGCGCGTAAGCCAGCCTCATGCGTGCCGCCGTCCGGGGTCGGGATCGTGTTGCAGTAGGAGTGGACGAAGCCCTCGTCCTCCGAGAGCCAGGTGACGGCCCATTCGAGCGACCCATGACCGCCCGGCTTCTCGACCTTGCCGGTGAAGCTCTGCTCGGCGACAGTGTCTTTGCCTTCAATATCTTGGGCAAGATAGTCCTTAAGGCCGCCGGGGAAATGAAAGACCGCCTCGGCCGGCGTTTCGCTGCCGCTCTCGAGCAGGCTCGGCGCGCAGTGCCAGCGGATTTCGACGCCGCCGAAGAGATAGGCCTTCGAGCGGGCCATGCGGAACAGCCGCGCCGGCTTGAATTTGGCAGCCTTGCCGAAAATGTCCGGGTCGGGCTTGAAGCGCACTTTGGTGCCGCGCCGGTTAGGCGCTTTGCCGACCGTCTCGAGCTTGCTCTTCGGATGGCCGCGCTCGAAGACCTGGCGATAGAGGGTTTGCTCGCGTGCCACTTCAACTTCAAGCCGCTCGGCCAGCGCATTGACGACCGAGACGCCGACGCCGTGCAGGCCGCCCGAGGTCTGGTACGCGCCGGAATCGAATTTGCCGCCGGCATGCAGCGTCGTCATGATGACTTCGAGCGCCGACTTTTTTGGAAATTTCGGATGCGGGTCGATCGGAATGCCGCGGCCATTGTCGATCACCGACAGAAAGCCGTCGGCTTCCAAAGTGACGTCAATGAAGCTCGCATGGCCGGCGACCGCCTCGTCCATGGCATTGTCGAGCACTTCGGCGAAGAGGTGGTGAAGTGCCGCCTCATCCGTGCCGCCGATGTACATGCCGGGGCGGCGGCGGACGGGTTCGAGGCCTTCCAGAACTTCAATCGAGGCGGCGGTATAGGCGACTTCCCCTGGGGTTTTGGGCACTGCAGCCCGCGGGGCAGGAGCGGGAGCCTTGGCTGGAGCCTTCGCCTTGGCCGGAGCGGCTGCGGGTTTGCGCGCCGCCGTTTGACCAAAGAGATCCTGGGTTTTCGCCATTCAACGCCTCGTCTGACCTGATTCGTCGCTTTGATTTTAGCCTAAGATAGATACGAACGAACAAAGAACAAATCTTTGCTCGCAGCTTCGCTGCACAATAGGAGATCGCCGCAACGGGCGGTTAACGCGCATCCAGTTAAAACACCCTGGAAACGCTGGGTGCGGGAGACTGGAGTGACCGATCAGCAAACGCCGCTCACGATCGTGATCTGTTCAGACTTTGCCGCGATCACCGGAGGGCAGGCGAAGGTCGCCATCGAAAGCGCGGTTGGCCTCAAAAAGCAAGGCCACCGTGTGATCTTCTTTGCCGCAACGGCGAAGCCTGACCCAAGCTTGAGCGAGGCCGAAATCGAGATCCATTGCCTCGGCCAGCACGACATTCTGAGCCATCCCTCGGCGCTCGGCGCCGCCATTCAGGGCATCCGGAACACGGACGCTGCAGCGGCGCTTGAGAAACTGCTCGCCGGCCTGCCGCGCGCTAACACGGTCATCCATGTGCATGGCTGGGCGAAGGCGCTGTCGCCCTATATCGCTGGGCCGATCGCGCGATCGGGGCTGCCGGCCGTCTACACGCTGCATGAATATTTCATGTTCTGCCCGAACGGCGGCTTCTTCAACTATCAGACCTCGACCGTCTGCACGCTGAAGCCCTTGTCGCTCGACTGCTGGCGGTCGCATTGCGATACGCGCAACTACGGCCACAAATTATGGCGCACGGCCCGGCAAGCTTACGCCGAACATGTCGCGCATCTGCCCGACGTCTTCTCCGACTACATCACCATCTCGGCTTTCGAAGAGAAGATCGTCGATCCCTATATCCCGGTCACTGCGCGTCGCCATCGCGTGCCGAATCCGGTCAATGTCGAAGATCTCGGGCCGAAAGCCGATCCGGCGAGCGGCGATATCATTTTCGTCGGCCGCCTATCGCCGGAGAAGGGCGCGTTCCTCTTTGCCGAAGCGGCACGCAAAATCGGCCTTGCGCCGGTCCTCATCGGCGACGGCCACATCGCGGGCGAACTCGCGGCGCGTTATCCCGAGGCGCAGCTTCTCGGCTGGCAGCCGGCAGCGGAAGTGCTCAAACGCATGCGCGCCGCACGCGCGATCGTCTTTCCCTCGCTCTGGTATGAGACGGCGGGGCTCACAGTCCTCGAAGGCAAGGCCCTCGGCCTGCCAGCCATCGTCGCCGACAATTGCGCCGCGCGCGACGAGGTCGAGGACGGCGTAACAGGCCTCTGGTTCAAGAGCGGCGACGCCGGTGATCTCGCCCGCGCCTTGCAAGAGATGGGCGATGACACGCGCGTCGCGTCGATGTCGCGCGCCGCCTACGATAGCTATTGGTCATCGCCCTATACGCTCGACCGGCATGTCGCCGGTCTCCTCGCGGTCTATCGCGGCATGTGCGGGATGCAGACGCAATCCGCGCCAAGCCTCGTGCTCGAAGCATCGGCGTGATCGGCCATGATCGCCTTTCCCTTCGTCCTCAATAGCCTCTTCAACTTCATCATCAGCCTGCTGGTGGCGAAGTTCCTGGGGCCGGCCGAATTCGGGCGCTACGCGCTGGCGATCTCGACCGCGCTGGTTCTTCAAACTTTGGGGCTCGATTGGCTGCGACTTGCCGCGACGCGCTTCTATTCCGAACAGGACCGTTCGATCCGGCCGGAAATCCGCGCCACGCTCAATGTGATCTTGGGCGTTGTCGCCGGCCTTGCAATGCTCGTAGCAATCGCTCTGTGTCTCTCAGGCGTCGAGCTGCCGCTGACGGACGGCTTGCTGGCGTTGACGATCGGCGCTGCTGTGGCCAATGGCCTGTTCGATTTCTCGGCCGCGCTGGTGCGGGCGCGCTTTCTGGATCGTGCCTATGCGGCACTGATCGTCACAAAAAATCTTCTGGCGATCGTTTTGACGGTTGGGGGAGCCTGGTACGTCGGTTCGGCGCAAGCGGCGCTTACTGGGTTCATCCTGAGCTTTGTCGGATCGCTCGTCCTGAATCAGAAAGTCACCAGCGACAAATTGGCGACGCCGAAGCGCGCCAAGAAACAGCTGGCGTTGCGCTATGCGACCTACGGCCTGCCGATCGTGCTGGCCAATGTGCTGTATCAAGCGGTCCCGGTGCTCAATCGCGCGCTGGTGGCGCATGTCCATAGCTTTGCAGAAGCCGGTCAGCTCGCGCTCGCCTTTGATACCGGCATTCGCATGATGGGCGCTGTCGGCGCGCCGCTCGACGTGCTGTTATTCCAGCTCGCGGTCGTTGCCGAAAAGCAGCATGGCCCGGCGGCGGCCAAGAAGCAGATTTCCAACAATATGGGCATGGTCTTCGCCATCGTTTTGCCAGTCATCTGCGGCTGCTGGCTGGTTCTCCCGAGCTTTCAGCAGCTTCTCATCCCGGAGCAGTTCCGCGGCGCCTTCGGCCACTATCTGACCCTGACGATGCCAGCGATGCTCGCTTTCGCGCTGCTGAACTACGGGCTCGGGCCGGCCTTCCAGATCGCGCACAGGACCTTTCCGCTGATCCTTGGCGGCTGTGTCGCCCTCGCGGTCGATGCGCTCGCCATCGCGCTGCTGCCGCAGTCGGCCGATGCGTCGAGCTTTGCCATCGCGCAGTCGCTCGCGTCGACTTCGGCGCTCATCGTCATGACCGGCGTACTTGCCATCATTGCGCCGATCTGGCCGAGCCTGCGGGATATCGGCGGCACGCTCGCCGCAGCGCTCGCCATGGTCGCGGCCGTTTTGCCGCTGCGCAACATGCAGCCATCGGTCCTGACCCTGCTGTTGCAGGCGTGTGCCGGTATTTTGATCTATCTGCCTATTATTTGGGCACTTAATGTCGCGCAATTGCGCAGTCTGCTGAATCCTGTGCTGCGGCGGTGGCTGGGCGCGCGGTTGAGCCGGGCGCCACTCTAGGCTTCCAAAAGAAAATGCGGCCCGGAGGCCGCATGATCTGTGTTGTATTCGGAGAGCTTCGAGCATGTCCCGGAAAAGTTGATCGGCTCTTCCGACAAAGGACATGCTCTAAGGTTTTGAATCGAGCCGATTTGTCCCGATCAAATGGAATCGCTTCGCGATTCATTTGATGGGGATCGGCTCGAAGCGGCACCTTAGACCGAATAGTACATGTCGAATTCGATCGGGTGCGGGGTCATTTCGAAGCGCAGCACCTCGCCCATTTTCAGCTCGATATAGCTGTCGATGAAGTCGTCGTCGAAGACGCCGCCGGCCTTGAGGAAGGCGCGGTCCTTGTCGAGATGCATCAGGGCTTCGCGCAACGAGCCGCAGACAGTCGGGATCTGCTTCAGTTCCGCCGGCGGCAGATCGTACAGATCCTTGTCCATGGGCTGGCCTGGATCGATCTTGTTCAGGATGCCGTCGAGGCCGGCCATCAGCAGGGCCGAGAAGGCGAGGTAAGGATTGGCGGTCGGGTCGGGGAACCGGACCTCAACGCGCTTCGCCTTCGGGTTCGACGAATAGGGGATGCGGCAAGAGGCCGAACGGTTGCGCGCCGAATAGGCGAGCAGAACCGGCGCTTCGAAGCCCGGGACCAGACGCTTATAGGAGTTGGTCGACGGGTTGGTGAAGGCGTTCAACGTCCTCGCATGCTTGATGATGCCGCCGATGTACCACAGGCATTCGTCCGAGAGATCCGAGTACTTGTTGCCGGCGAACAGCGGCTTGCCGCCCTTCCAGATCGACTGGTGCACGTGCATGCCCGAGCCGTTGTCGCCGTAGACCGGCTTCGGCATGAAGGTCGCGGTCTTGCCGTAGATGTGGGCGACCTGGT
>CAZXXA010000003.1:0-173639 GCA_964644615.1 uncultured Methylovirgula sp.
CGCACCGGCGAGATGCAGCGCCAGGATGGCGAAATCCATCGACGGTCCAGGCGTGCCGATCAGCGATGAGAACGGCGGATACATGACCCAGCCGCCCCCGAAGCCCTTCATGCCAGGCGCGCCATCGACGAACATTGAGATGAGCAGCAGCGTAAAGGACGCGGGCAGCAACCAGAAGGAGATGTTGTTCATCCGCGGGAAGGCCATGTCGGGCGCGCCGATCATCAGCGGCACGAACCAATTGCCGAAACCACCGATGAGCGCCGGCATGACCATGAAGAAGATCATGATGAGGCCGTGCGCAGTGATGAACACGTTGTAGAGGTTCTTTGCCGCGTCGATTTCGGTGCCCGGCGCGGCATGGCTTAAGATCTTGGCGAGGAAGGGGAAGATCTGCAGGCCCGGCTCCTGCAACTCCATGCGCATCGCGATTGACAGCGCGCCGCCGATAATGCCCGCGCAAAGCGCGAAGATTATATAGAGCGTGCCAATGTCCTTGTGATTGGTGGAGAACATGTAGCGCCGCCAACCGGTCGGGTTGGCATGATGCGCCTCATCGTGATGGGCAGTCGCGTTCGTCGCCATCTCGGGGTCCCTCGATCTATCCTTTGGGCCGCATCCGCCACGGACGGGCCGTTGTCCTTGATTAGAGCCTTCTCACTGACGCGGCCGCCGCAGCGCGCCGCGCCATTCGGCGGGCTCCGCCTGCCAGTTAGTGAGCCGGCGCGACGTCGTTGTCGGCGAGATGAACCGCCGGCGAGGTCGACGCGAACTTCTTCTTCGCCTGGGCGAGCCACGCCGTATATTGCTCCTGGCTCACAACACGGAAGGCGATCGGCATATAAGCGTGGTTCTGGCCGCACAGCTTCGAGCACTGGCCGTAATAGACGCCTTCGCGCTCAGCCTTGAACCAAGTCTCGTTCAACCGGCCCGGCACGGCATCGATACGAATGCCGAAGGAGGGAACCGTGAAGGAATGGATCACGTCCGACGAGGCGACCTGCATGATGATCACCTTATTGACCGGCACGACCACTTCATTGTCGACCGCGAGCTGGCGCAAATCGCCGGGCTTTAGGTCATCGCCCGTCTTCAAATAGGAGTCGAAGCTGAAGCCGCCACCCTGATCCTTCGGATATTCATAGGTCCAGTACCACTGATGGCCCGTAACCTTCACCGTGATGTCCGCCTTCGGCAGGACCAGCTGATGATTGAGAAGGCGGAATGACGGCACCGCAATCACGATGAGAATCAGCACCGGGATGATCGTCCAGGCGAGCTCAAGCCCAGTGTGGTGCGTCAAGCGCGACGGATTGGGATTGGCATTTTCGTTGAACTTGACCATCACCCAGATCAGCAGCGCCAGAACGAACAAGCTGATGACGATGATGATCGGTGTCAGAATGTCGTTGTAGAAGAAACTGATCTCATGCGCGATCGGCGTGACCGGCGTTTGCATGGTGATTTGGCCTGAATCGGCATGTCCCGCGGCGGCCAAAGCCGGCGCCGCAGCAGCCAGAAACAGCGCACCGCCCGCAAGGAAGCGTCCGGCGCAGTTCCGCAGGCCGCCGACAAAAGCTGGCATTTTTGATTTCGTCGCTTCCCCCGCCACGGCCCTCACCTCATCCGATATTAGTGGAATCATTTATTCGCAGGGCGCCTGAGCGCCGGGCGCACTCCTGACACAAAATCGTTCCAATCACAAAGCGCGTTATCGTGCAACAAGCCCTTGTTCTGAGGCGCTTGCGGCATAAAAGCGCGATCATTTCCAACACTTCCGCCTTTCGCAGCGCAGCGAATTCGATCTGCGCTGATTGCAGCGTTCGGCGATCTCTTGGTATGCCTGGGTCAAGACTGCTTGACAGGCAAGATGCATTTGCTACCCACCCTGATAGATGGATGATTCGCCATGACTTTCGCCATGATGTCGATGAGTTTGCGTCATAATCGCCTCGCTTTGGCGAAGTAGCGACAGCAAGCGTGGCGGCATGTTCAGCCGCCATTTTGCAAGGCAGAACATGATGCGGCAGCACAGAGCGCACGTCCTTTGCACGCAATTGCCAGAAAATCAGACCGCGGTGACAAAATCCAACATGTCGTATCGTTTTATTTTCTTCGCCCTCGCGGCGATTTTCCTTTGCGGCGGAACCGGATTTGCGCAGGCGCAAGGCGCCGTCAAATCGAAACACGGGGATTGGGAGCTGCGCTGCGAAACGCCGCCTGGCGCGCAGCATGAGCAATGCGCTCTCTTACAGAGCGTGGCCGCAGAAGACCGGCCGAACGTCAATCTGGTGGTGATCATCCTGAAGACGGCGGACGGCAAGAACCGCCTGCTGCGGGTCATCGCGCCGCTCGGCGTCCTCCTGCCTTCGGGCCTTGGCCTGAAGATCGACAATGCCGATGTTGGCCGAGCCGGTTTTGTCCGCTGCCTCCCCACCGGCTGCATCGCCGAAGTGGTGATGGAGGATAAGCTGATACAGGCGCTGAAAAATGGCCACAATGCCACCTTCATCATCTTTCAAACACCTGAGGAAGGCATAGGCATCCCGCTCGGCCTCAATGGCTTCGCAGACGGGTTCGCTGCCCTGCCCTAGGTATTTGTTGCAAATTCGACGCTTGACCGGCACAGTCTCAAGGCCAAAGCGGCCCATGTAATTTGTGTAAAAGATCAGGATTCAAGTGGTGAAACGGGGGAATAAGTCCACATCGCCGACCGCGGCGCGGTGTTTTGCTGCGCAGACGCGCGCTTGGCCGGCTGTCCTTTTCGCTGCGCTCTCCCTGGCGGGTTGCGGCGGCTCTCACCCCGGCAGTTTCGACGTCGAGGAATCGGGCCAGAGCAAGCTGACCGACCTGATGGACATGGTCCAGTTCAAAAAGACCAAACCCGCAGTGGACCCGGCCGACCCAGTCAAGTGCCCCGACGTCGTCATTCAAGATGGCACCGCCGACGATCGCGTCTATGCTTCGGCCGGTGATCAATCGAATGCCAATCTGCGGTATCAGTTCTCGATCACCGACATCGCGCGCGATTGCCAAGTCTCTGGCGAGAGGCTCGTCATGAAGGTCGGCGTCGCCGGCAAGATTCTGCTCGGACCGGCCGGCGCTCCCGGCAACTTCACCGGCCCGGTGCGGGTCGCGGTCGTCAACAACAACGATCAGTCGGTCGCCCTGAGCAAGCTCTACTCGGTGGCCGTCGCCATCCCCGCCGGTCAATCGGAAGGCGCCTTCTCGCTCGTCACCGAGCCCTTTGAGGTCCCCTATCCGCACCGCAAGGCACAGTACGATTATACAGTCCGGGTCGGCTTCGACACGGCCGGCGCCAAATCGGCGGACGCGTCCGCCCGCCATCACCGCCGCCGCGCTGCTGCCCCGGCAGCAGCAGCCGACTGATCGCATCCATGGATTAGCCGCATGCAGCGACCGATGCGGCAGTTGAGCGTCGGCATCGAGCGGTTTCCGCTCGCCCAAGCCTTCGTCATCTCGCGCGGCAGCAAGACCGAGGCGGTCGTCGTCACCACAACCATCGTCGAAGACGGCCTGCGCGGGCGCGGCGAATGCGTCCCCTATGCCCGCTATGGCGAAAGCGTCGAGAGCGTCGCTGCGCAAATCGAAACGATTCGCGCCGCGATCGAAACGGGCGCCGATCGCATTGCTCTGCAAAGTCTCCTGCCCGCTGGCGCAGCCCGCAATGCCCTCGATTGCGCCCTCTGGGACCTTGAAGCCAAGCAACAGAACACGCCGGCCTGCCGGCTCGCGGGTCTTCCTGCGATGCAGGCCGTCGCGACCGCTTACACGCTCTCGCTCGGCACGCCTGAGGAAATGGCTGCAGCCGCCACGGCGGCAGAGGCCTATCCGCTGCTCAAATTGAAGCTGGCGGGCGCAGGCGATGCCGAGCGTCTTGCCGCCGTGCGCGAAGCTGCGCCCCACGCCAGGCTGATCATCGATGCCAATGAGGCCTGGCGCGACGACAATCTGCAGGACAATCTCGACGCTTGCGCCCGCCATGGCGTCGCACTCATCGAGCAGCCGCTGCCGGCAGGCGCCGATGCGGCGCTTGCCGGCATCGACCATCCTCTGCCGATCTGCGCCGATGAGAGCCTGCACGACCGCCGCGATCTCGCGGCGCTGTGCGGCCGCTATGATGCGATCAATATCAAGCTCGATAAGGCCGGCGGACTGACCGAGGCTCTGGCCTTGCAGGCCGAGGCGGAGCGGCTCGGCTTTAGCGTGATGATCGGCTGTATGGTGGCATCATCGCTCGCCATGGCACCGGCCCTATTGCTGGCGCAGCGGGCCAATTTCGTCGATCTCGACGGGCCATTGTTGTTGGAACGCGATCGCGCCGAAGGGCTGCGCTACGACGGCGCGCGCGTGCATCCGCCGACGCCGGATTTGTGGGGCTGAGCCGCAAATGAAAAGGGCACGAAAGCTAGCGCTTTCGTGCCCCTGACGATCAATGACCGGCCGTATTAGTGGCCGGTCTGGCCCGCCGCCGCCGCGACTTCCGCAGCGAAATCGGCTTCCGGCGGTTTCTCGATGCCTTCACCGAGCCCATAGCGCACAAATGCCTTGAGCACGATCGGCGCACCCGCCGCCTTTTCCGTATCCTTCAGCACCTGGCCGATGGATTTGCCGGCATGTTCGGCATGGATCGACGGCTGTTCGATGAGGCAGACTTCCTTGTAATAAGTCTTCAGGCCCGAATCGACGATCTTCTCGAGCACATGTGCCGGCTTGCCGGCGTTCTTCTCGGCCAGCACCGCCTTCTCGCGCTCGAGCATATTGGCGTCGAGGCCGCTCGGATCGAGCGCCGCCGGACTGGCGGCCGCGACATGCAGCGCGATCTGTTTGGCGAGTGGCGCCAGCACATCGACATTGCCCTTCGATTCGAGCGCGACGAGCACGCCGATCTTGCCGAGGCCCTCGCCGACGGAATTATGGACATAAGAGCCGATCGCGCCGGCATCGACATGCACGAATGCGACACGGCGCAGGTTCATATTCTCGCCAATCGTGGCGATTGCATTGGCCAGCGCATCGGCGACCGTGCCGCCCGGATAGGCCGCGGCCTTGACCGCCTCGACGTCGTCGATGCCCTTCTCCAAGGCCACACGCGAGATCGCGCGAACAAGCGCCTGGAAGTCGTCGTTGCGAGCGACGAAATCGGTCTCGGAATTGACTTCGATCGCAACGCCGCTGGTGGCCGAGGTCGCAACCGCGATCAAGCCTTCCGCAGCGACGCGGCCGGACTTCTTAGCAGCCTTCGACAGGCCCTTCTTGCGCAGCCAATCGACTGCGGTTTCGATGTCGCCGTCCGATTCGGCCAGCGCATTCTTGCAATCCATCATGCCAGCGCCGGTCTTCTCGCGAAGATCTTTCACCATTGCGGCCGTGACGTTCGCCATTGCGCATTCCTTTGCTTTGAAGGGAGGCCGGCCGCGCCGGCCTCCGAAAACTATTGATTAGACGCCCATCAGCGTGCGGGCCTGGGCAATCCAGCCGTCACGCTCGATACGGCCGCCGAGCTTCAGATCGCGATCGACATTTGCCACGTCTTCCGGCGTCATCGCGGCGAACTGCCAATAATGGAAGATACCGGCATCATTGAGCTTCTTGATGATCTGCGGGCCGACGCCATGCAGTTTCGCGAGATCGTCCGGCGCGCCGCGCGGCGCGGTCAACAGTTCGAAATGCTCCTGATGCTCCTGCGCATCCTCCGCATGGGCGGCGGCAGTCGGCTCAGGCAGAACTTCCTCGACCGGCTTTTCCATTTCGCCGGCATCGACACCCATCGAACCCTGGCTGCGCGAAATGCCGTCGATCGCGGCGCGCGCGATCAGATCGCAGTAGAGGCTGATCGCACGGCCGGCATCGTCATTGGCGGGGATCGGAAAGGTGATGCCGTCCGGATCGCAATTGGTGTCGAGGATCGCCGCCACCGGAATGTGCAGGCGCGCGGCCTCCTGGATCGCGAGCTGCTCCTTATTCGTGTCAATCACGAAGATGAGGTCCGGCAGGCCACCCATGTCCTTGATGCCGCCCAGCGCCTTGTCGAGCTTCTCGCGCTCGCGTGACATCATCAGGCGCTCTTTCTTGGTCAGACCCTGGCCGCCCGCATCGAGCGTCTCCTGCAGCTTGCGCAGCCGCTGGATCGAGCCCGAGATCGTCTTCCAATTGGTCAGCGTGCCGCCGAGCCAGCGCGAATTGATGAAATACTGCGCCGAGCGCTTCGCCGCATCGGCAATCGAATCCTGCGCCTGCCGTTTGGTGCCGACGAAGAGGATGCGGCCGCCTTTGGCAACGGTGTCCGAGACCGCCTTCAGCGCCTGGTGCATCAGCGGCACCGTCTGGGCGAGGTCGATGACATGGATATTGTTGCGCGTGCCGAAAATATAGGGCGCCATTTTCGGGTTCCAGCGATGGGACTGATGGCCGAAATGGGCGCCGGCCTCGAGGAGGCCGCGCATGCTAAAGTCTGGCAAAGCCATATGTTCGTTTCTCCGGTTCAAGCCGCCGCGGAACGAATTTGACCGCCCAGCCGGGTTTCGGCGAGACGGCACCGGTTGCGAACCCTTGAAGCAGGGCCGCGCGTTCCGCGTGTGGAATGGGCGGGCTTATAGAGGCGGGCGCCCGCAATTGCAAGGCATCAGGCCGAAACTATCGGCCTTTTCCGGCCTCTCGGCCACCTGTCTTATCTGGGATGCCGCCCTAAGCTCTGCAAGATGCCCTGGTGAAGGGCCCGTCAGTGATGGCCCAACACAGCCTTCAGGACGGCCGCGTGACTTTCGGCCAGCTCCTTTGTGGCGGTCAGCAGGGTCAGCGGCCGCTTCGCGGCGATCTCGCGCAGCTTCTCAAGCTCCGGCGCCGCCTCGGGTCGTTTCAGCTCCTGCCGGTAACGCTGCTGGAATTCCGGCCAGAGCTCCGGACGATGGCCGTACCATTTGCGCAGTTCCGCGCTCGGCGCGATGTCCTTGACCCAGAGGTCGTAGTCCGCCTCTTCCTTCGTGAGGCCGCGCGGCCAGAGACGGTCGACCAGCACTCGGTAGCCGTCGCCCCGCTCGCTCGGATCATAGATGCGCTTGCAGCGGATCATGCCCTCTCATATCGCGCATCCTGCGATGGCGGTAAATCCCGATGCGGCCGGCCCGCAAAAGGCCGCCGGGGCGGACCCCGGCGGCAACAGAGCGGCGCTGGGAGCCGCCGCTCCACCAGGCGCAAACCTATTCGGCAGCTTTCTGCAACTCCTGGCCGCGCAAAGCCGCGGCAATGCCTCTGGCATAGTCGGGGTGAATCGCGTCGAAATGGCCGAGCGCCCGCTCGATGATGAAGGATGGCACGCCATGCATCGAGGCTGCGATATTGCCGAAGAGCCGTTGCCGCTGCCCCGTGTCGAAGCGCAGGAAGAGCACGCGGGCCTGGCTGTAGTCATCATTGCCTTCGCGGTGATCGTAGCGCGCCACATCGCCTGAGATTTTCAGCGGCGGCTCCTTCACCGACGGGTCCTGCACCGGTCCACCGAAGGAATTCGGCTCGTAATAGGCGTCCGGATTGGGATTGTTCGGGAAGAAGCGCATGGCGCCGTCCTGATGATAATGATGGACAGGGCAGCGCGGCGCATTGACCGGCAGCGCCTCATAATGTGTACCGAGCCGGTGGCGATGCGCATCGGCGTAAGAGAAGATGCGCGCTTGCAGCATCTTGTCGGGCGAGAAGCCGATGCCCGGCACGACATTCGAAGGCGAGAAGGCGGCCTGCTCGATCTCGGCGAAATAATTCTCCGCATTGCGGTTCAGTTCGATCACACCGACATCGAGCAGCGGATAGTCACCGTGTGGCCAGACCTTGGTGAGATCGAAGGGATTATATGAGGTCTTTTCGGCATCGCGCTCCGGCATGATCTGCACCTTGAAGGCCCAGCGCGGAAATTCGCCGCGTTCGATGCCGCCGAAGAGTTCTTCCTGATAGCTCTCACGCGATTTCGCGACGACTTGCCCCGCCTCCTCATTGGTGTAATGGCGGTGGCCCTGCATCGTTTTGAAGTGGAATTTCACCCAGAAGCGCTCGCCGTCGCGATTCCAGAAGGAATAGGTGTGCGAGCCATAGCCGTTCATATACATCGGCGCGACCGGCAGGCCGCGATCCGAGAAAAGGATCGTCAGCTGATGCAGGCATTCCGGCGACAGCGACCAGAAATCCCATTGGGCCGTCGGCGAGCGCAGATGCGTCTTCGGGTGGCGTTTCTGCGTATGAATGAAATCCGGGAACTTTAACGGATCGCGGATGAAGAAGACCGGCGTGTTGTTGCCGACGACATCCCAATTGCCTTCCTCCGTATAAAACTTGACCGCGAAGCCGCGCACGTCGCGTTCGGCATCGGCCGCACCCAATTCGCCCGCCACGGTCGAAAAGCGGATCAGGAGATCGGTTGTCTTGCCCATCTTCGAAAAGACCGCGGCGCGCGTAAAGCGGCTGATGTCATGTGTCACCGTCAGCGTGCCGAAGGCGCCCCAGCCTTTCGCATGAACGACGCGTTCGGGGATGCGCTCGCGGTTCTGATGCGCGAGCTTTTCGAGGAGCTGATAGTCCTGCAAGAGCACGGGACCGCGCGCACCCGCCGTGACGACGTTCTGATTGTCGACAACCGGCGCTCCGGCCGTCGTCGTGAGTTTTTCGGAAGCCATATCGTTCTCCGCTGAGGCGCGGCGGCCGCGCCGGTCAATACCGACGGGAAGATCGGCTCTCAGGGAGAATTGAGCAAATCGATTGTTCCGTTGGACTTGATCGGCAGAGCCAATCGCTCTAGATCATCTCGCGTTCAAATGAGATCATTTGAATGCGGAAAAGATGATCTAAATTCAAAAATGTAGAGCATCGTTCACGCGCAAAACCGCACACACTTTTGCGCACGATGCTCTAAATGGCGCTCGCATGAACCTGCGCGATCTTCGCTATATCGTGGCGCTTGCCGAACACGGACATTTCGGCAAGGCGGCTGAGGCCTGCCATGCGAGCCAGCCGACGCTTTCGGGGCAAATTCTGAAGCTCGAGGAAGAGCTCGGCATCACCATCTTCGAGCGTTCGGGCCGTTCGGTAAAAGTCACGGCGGTGGGCGCCGATATTCTCGCGCATGCGCGCCGCGCCATCGCGGAAGCCGATGAAATTCAGGCGATCGCCAAGGCGAGCCGCGACCCCCTCGCAGGACCGCTCAATCTCGGCGTCATTCCGACGCTCTGCCCCTATCTGATGCCCTTTATTCTGCCGCGCATGGCGGAAGAGTTGCCGAAAATGCCGCTCGTCCTCACCGAGGATCTGACCGAACGGCTTGTCGAGGGTGTCACAAATGGACGGCTCGATGCGGCGCTCATCGCCTCGGAGCCGCAAGCGCCCGGTCTCGTCAGCGACATCCTTTTCGACGAAGTTTTCCGGCTCGCCTTGCCGGCTAATCATCGTCTCGCAAAACAGACAGCCATCGCGACGAAAGACATCGATCCGCAATCGCTGCTGCTGCTGACCGACGGCCATTGTCTGCGCGATCAGGCCTTGACGCTCTGCGGCGCCGCCGGACTTTCGAGCGAGGTCGGCGCCGATATCCGTGCAGCGAGCCTCGAAACGCTGATGCAGATGACGGCGGCGGGTTACGGAATGACGCTGATCCCGGCGCTTGCCTTGGCGGAAGGCAAAATACTGCCGAAAAATCTGGTGATCCGGAAATTGAAAGACCCGGCAATGAAGCGGCAGATCAGGCTGGTCTCGCGGCAAAAATATCCGCGCGCGAAAGCGGTGGAGATGCTGGGGAGATTGGTGAAGGCGGGCGTCTGCGCCCGAATTGCCTAACCCTACCCTTTCAAATAAGCTTGTGCGCGCGAAATCCACTCTGCCTGCTGCTTGCGGGCAAAACTGGGACTCCGTTTGAATTGCTTGACGACTTCGTCGCGAATCTGTTTGGCTTCGGCGCCACGCCCCATGCGGTCGAGCAGCAGCATCTGCCGCACCCGCGCCTCGGCCCCGGCATAATAGGCTGAAAGCGACGCATATGCCTTGAGGGCTTCGTCGAAGCGACCGGCAGCTTCGAGCGACCGCGCATAGAGAAGATGCCCCTCCTGCGAGCGGAAATTCGGCCATTGAGCCTTTAATGCATCGAGCGTGGCGATCGCCTCCTCAAACTGACCCAGGCCGAACTGCGCTCTTGCCTTGCCGAGAAAATAGATCGGCTCATCGCCTTGCGGCAGCTTGATGATGCCTTCATAGAGCGCCAGCGCTTCGTCAAATTTGCCGAGCGTGAGACATTCCTCGGCGAGATTGGCGCGATTGCCGATCGTGTCGGTGAAATCGAGTTCTTCGCGCAGCGCGCGATAGCGGCGGCCCGGATCGATCGCCTGCACCAGTTGCGCCTGTGCCTTGCGCGCCTTGGGCCGTGCCGCCACTCGGGTAGAATCTCGAACAGGAAATAGGCGGCAGCACCAAAGCCTGGCAGGAAGATGACGACATAGCCCCAGGGCCTGTGCGCGCCGAAGCAAGAATAATCAGACTTAGAAACGGCATCGGACTTCCAAACGAACGGGGCTAGAATTCATATTTTCAATCGACGGAGCAATTAGGACAGAAACGATATGTCGCGCGTTCTACACATGTTCGACGGACATGATCCCCGGAATCGCCTTCAGCGCCGCGGCGATTTGCGGACCAGTCTGATATTTGCCCGGCAGCCGCATTTCGATTTCGCCTTCCTCAGTTAAAAGAATGAGCGACACTTCGCCGTCGCCGCGCGCGGAGAGATGCCGCGCCAGCGACGATAATGGATCGTCGTTGCGCAGGAAGACGCGCAGACCTTTCTGAATGCGGCTCGCCGCCTCGTCCAGAGGCTCCACCGAGACGATGCGGGCACGCACATCTTCGCCGTCGATATTGGCCTGGAGCTGCAAGAGGACCGGCGCGCCCTTCTCCAACAGATCGCGATATTGATTGAGCCCTTCTTGAAACAGAATGGCTTCATATTGGCCGCTCGGATCGGAAAGCTGCACAATGCCCATCTTCGTGCCCGATTTCGTGCGCCGCTCCTGCCGGTCGAGCACGGTGGCTGCGAGGCGCCCCGCGGTCGCGCCCTGTTTGACGGCGCGGGCAAAATCGCTCCAGCGCCGCACCTGCAAGCGTTTCAGCACCTTTTCATAGGCATCGAGCGGATGGCCCGAGAGGAAGAAGCCGACCGCATCGAATTCGCGCCGCAGCCTTTCGGCGAGCGACCAGCTCGGCACTTTCACATTGGCAAGCGGATCCTGCTTCTCATCGGCAAAGAGGCCCGACTGGCCAGCGAGCCGTTCTTCCTGACGATGATGCGCAATGCCGAGCAGCGCTTCGATCCCAGCGAAGACCCGGGCACGGTCGGGTTCGAATGCATCGAAGGCGCCCGCCGCGACAAGGCTCTCGACCATGCGCTTGTTGAGTTCGCGCGGATTGAGTCGCGCCGCGAGGTCGCCGAGATCGGTAACAGGAGCGGTGCGGAGCGCCGACACGAGCGCCGCCGCCTGGCCTTCGCCGACGCCCTTGATCGCGGAAAGCGCATAGACGATCGATGCCGCGCCCGACTCGGAATTGACACATACTTCGAAATCCACATCCGAGCGCAGGATGGAGGGCGGCTCGACCTTAATGCCGAGACGACGCGCTTCATTGGCGAATTCGGCGAGCTTGTCGGTGTTGGATTTGTCGAGCGTCATCGACGCAGCCAAAAATTCAACCGGGTAGTTCGCCTTAAACCAGGCGGTCTGATAGGCGATCAGCGCATAGGCCGCAGCATGGCTCTTGTTGAAGCCATAGTCGGCGAATTTGGCGAGAAGGTCGAAGATTTCATTCGCGCGCCCTTTGCTCAGGCCGCGCTCGATTGCGCCGGTGACGAAACGATCGCGCTGCGCATCCATCTCCGCCTTGATCTTCTTGCCCATGGCGCGGCGCAGAAGATCGGCTTCGCCGAGTGAATAGCCGGAGAGGAGCTGGGCAATCTGCATCACCTGCTCCTGATAGATGATGACGCCGAACGTTTCCTTGAGGATCGGTTCGAGCTGCGGATCGATGTAGTCGGGGTCCTGTTCGCCGGCCTTCACCGCGCAATAGGTCGGGATGTTCGCCATCGGGCCCGGCCGGTAGAGCGCGACGAGCGCGATAATGTCCTCGAAACGGTCAGCATGCATTTCGACAAGCGCTTTGCGCATGCCGGCACTTTCCAATTGGAACACGCCAACCGTCTCGCCGCGGCCGAGCATGGCATAGGTCTTGGCGTCATCGAGCGGAATTTTAGCGAGATCGATGACGATTCCGCGCTTCGCCAAAAGCTTCACGCAGGTCGAGAGGGTGGTGAGCGTCTTGAGGCCGAGAAAGTCGAATTTGACGAGGCCTGCCGGCTCGACCCACTTCATATTGAACTGCGTCGCCGGCATATCGGATTTCGGATCGCGATAGAGTGGCACGAGCTCTTCGAGCGGCCGGTCGCCGATGACGATGCCGGCGGCATGGGTCGAGGCGTTGGAATAAAGCCCTTCCAGCGTCTCGGCGATCTTCACCATCTTGCCGACCTTCGGATCGGCGGCGACGGCTTCCTGCAGGCGCGGCTCGCTGGCGAGCGCCTGTTTGAGATTGACGGGCGCCGCCGGATTCTGCGGCACGAGCTTGGCGAGCTTATCGACCTGGCCGAGCGGCATTTCGAGCACGCGGCCGACATTGCGCATCACGCCGCGAGCGAGGAAGGAGCCGAAGGTGATGATCTGTGCGACGCGGTCCACGCCATAGCGTTCGCGGACATAGCGGATGACTTCGTCGCGCCGGTCCTGGCAGAAGTCGATGTCGAAGTCCGGCATCGAAACGCGTTCAGGATTGAGAAAACGCTCGAACAGAAGGCCGAAACGCAACGGATCGAGATCGGTGATCGTCAGCGCATAAGCGACGAGCGAGCCCGCGCCCGAGCCGCGCCCCGGGCCGACCGGAATGCCTTGCGCCTTGGCATATTTGATGAAGTCCGAAACGATGAGGAAATAGCCGGGGAACTGCATCTTCGCGATGACCGCGAGCTCGAAGGCAAGCCGGCCGCGATAGTCCTTCTCCGTCAGCCCCGGCGCCGTGCCATGCGCGGCGAGCCGCGCGGCAAGCCCCTCTTCCGCCTCGCGCACCAATTGGCCCGCCTCGTCCTCGGCGCCGAAACGCGGCAGGATCGGTTTGCGCGTCAGCGGCCGGTAGGCGCAGCGCATGGCGATCTCGACCGTGTTGGCCAGCGCTTCGGGCAGATCGGCGAAGACCGCCATCATCTCGGCGCGCGTCTTGAAGCGATGTTCCGACGAAAGACGGCGGCGGTTCTGATCGCCGATCACCGTGCCTTCGGCGATGCAGAGAAGCGCGTCATGCGCTTCGTAATCATTCTCGCCGTCGAAATAGGCTTCATTCGTCGCAACGAGCGGCAGCGCATGGCGATCGGCGAGATCGAGCAAGGCCGGCTCGACGGCACGCTCTTTGGGGAGCCCGTGCCGCTGGAGCTCGACATAGAAACGGCCGGAAAACAGCGACGCCAAAGACGTAAGCCGGCGCTCGGCGTGTTCCATGCGACCGAGCGCGAGGCTGCGGTCAATCGGGCCCGTCGGGCCGCCTGACAAGGCGATCAGCCCATCGCTGCGGCTCGCCAGCCGTTCGAAGCCCACATGTGGCAGCTCGCCCGGCACCGGATCGAGCCAGGCGCGCGAGGCAAGATGCATCAGATTGCGGTAGCCCGTCTCGTCCTTGGCGAGGAGAACGAGCGCCGCACGACCGGCGCTATCGCCGCGTGGCGACATATCCCCGCTATCGCCAAAATCGACGGTGAGCTGCAGGCCGATGATCGGCTGGACGCCCTCTTTCGCCAGTTTTTCGGAAAATTCGAGCGCGCCGAAAAGATTGTTGGTGTCGGTGATCGCCAGCGCCGGCATGGCGTCGGCAGCGGCCAGCTTGGTCAGCCGGCCGATCGTCAGCGCCCCTTCGCGGAGCGAAAAGGAGGTGTGGACGTGGAGGTGGACGAAACCGACGGCGGCCTGCGCTTCGCGCAGAAAAGACGGTGGACCAGAGGGGTCGAGCGCGGCAGGACTTTCCTGCCTGAGCGTCACAGCGCCGTCGGCCTGCAAAATCGCCCCTTCGTCCAATGCCGCCATCATCTGTCCCTGCGGTTACGCTCGCGCTGTGCCAGGGCGCCGCAAACCACCAGACAGCCACGTCAACGGCACCCCTCAGGCCGCAATCTAGCGACCGCTTCGGCGCACCAGAAGCGCCTGCCGACGCTCTCAACAGCCAAATGGCGGACAGAAAGCCTCAGCCGGTGACGGCCTTGGCAAAAAGCATGATAAAGGCAACGAAAGCGCCCAAAGAGCCAATTTCAGCGATATCGCCAAAGAAACCCAGCATGATACGCCCTCCGAACTAACTTTGTACGCATTATATTCTCATTATGTTCTAAAGCAAGGGTGTTTTCAGCAACAGCCCACGTAAATTCATGACATTTCTGCAAATCAGCCGGAAAGTGTGAATCGAATCAACGGCCTAAATCGCGACAAGAATTGTTCTTTTTTCATTCCCCGTGTTGAGAGTGGGGAAAATGGGGACAGTTTGAAAAGTGATGAGGCGCCCCTCTTTTCCGCCCGATTGCAGGCCCGTCGCCCACCTATTGCTTGACGGGATTTGGCCCGGCGCGGTTCACGGATCTTTCCGCGGGAAGCTCCGGGGGACCTTCCGGTGCATCGAGCCGCCCCAGAACCCACAGCAAAGGCTCCGGTTCGATCGCATTGACCGAGGCGAAAGGCTGCTCATTCGCAGCCAAGAGCCCGATCACAAAGATCAGGCTCGCAGTCCAAAGCGTCAGCGCCGCAATTTGCGGCCGCGGCGTTTCGAGATGGACAACGGCGACGGCGATTTGGCTCGTGACGGCGAGTGCCAAGACCAAAAACCACTTCAGCTCCGCCGACCCATCGCGCGATAAACGCAAGCGTTCGCTACGCGCCGCGCGCAACCCCAGTCCCGCATCGATCAATAGGCGATGCAGATCCGTGCCGCCGGCGATTTTCTCCATATCAGTGCTGGCGATCGTCCGCAGTAATTGGTCGAGCGCCACTTCTGCCGAATCGGTGCTGTCGCCCCGCCGCATGCTCGGCCATTCGTCACGCACGACGGTCTCGATATAGGCCTGCAGCGCACCCTTTAAGGGGTCATGCGGCAAGCCGAAGGTTTCGGAAAGCTTGGAAATCGCCAATAGATTCTCTGCCTCGTTACGCACTGCGGCAGAGGCACGGCGCTCCCGGTCCCAGACGTCATTGGCAAGGAAGCCGAGCAATATGCCGAAGATGACGGCGACCGTGCCGACGAAGGGCGCGACGACGCCGCGAAAACTGCGCACTGTTTCGCGTGACGGCAGGACGAAGGACAGGAAAAACAGAAGGGCGGCGATCGCGACGAAGCCCAGGCCCATAACGGCGACCATCAGCGGCACTGGCAGCGCCAGCCAAGAAAAGATCATTGCATATCCTCGCTCGTCGCGATCACTCTGCACCACCATAATTGAGGCTGAAAGAAATCGGAATCTCACGGGCAAGGACGAACGGATATTTCCGTCAGGGGCCGCAGCGCAGATGAATGATTTGCTGATCCAGAATGTCTCCGACACAGCCTTCATGGTCGCCGCCTATCGGGCGATCGAGACGGAACGGCCCGATGCGCTCTTTCGCGATCCCTTGGCCGACAGGCTCGCCGGTACACGCGGCCGTGAGATCGTCGCGCAATTGCACCGCACCGCCTTCTACGGCCAATGGCTCGTCGTCATCCGGACCCGCATCATCGATGATTTCATCGAGATGGCGATCGCCGAAGGCATCGACACGATCGTCAATCTCGGCGCCGGCCTCGATACGCGGCCCTATCGCATGGCGCTGCCCGCCGCGATCAATTGGATCGAGGTCGACTTTCCGCACATGATCGAGTGGAAGGAAACCCGCCTCGCCGATGCGGCGCCGCACTGCCGTCTGGAGCGGGTCAGCCTCGATCTCGCCGATGTCGAGAAGCGGCGCGCCCTTCTCGCCGATATCGCGGCGCGCTCCAATAAGGTCTTCGTCCTGACAGAGGGCGTCATTCCTTATCTGACGGTCGAAGCGGTGTCGGAACTTGCCGGCGAACTCAAAAGCAGCAGCAGCTTTCGCTATTGGGTCGTCGACTATCTCTCGCCGGATGCGCGCCGCTACCGGCAGAAGATGGAAAAGAAGATGAAGATGCAGAATGCGCCGTTTCTGTTCGATCCCGGCGATTATTTCGCGTTTTTCACGAGCAATGGATGGGAAGCCAAAGAGGTGCGCTATGTCGGCGAGGAAGCGATCAAGCTGAAGCGCTGGCCGGTGCTACCGTTCTATATGCGGCTTCTGTTCCGGATCAGAAATTTGTTCGGCGACCGCAAACGCCGGGAGAGCTTTCTGAAGCTCGCGGCCTATGTCCTGTTCGAACCGGAAAAGGCTTCGCAAAAATGAGATTGCGCGGATCCTTGTGGGATCCGCGCAATCCGCTGCAGAGGGGGGATCTGCAGCCTCGGCGACGAGCGCCGAGCATAGGATCACCAGTAGTGATGCCAATGGTGCCAGCGGTGCCACCGATGCCAGCCGTAGCCGCCATAATAACCACCATAGCCGCGGTAACCCCAATAGCCAGGCACCCAACGGCATCCCCAATAGCCGCAGATATAGCGCACATTTTGAACGCCAAGCTGCAGATCGCCCTTATGGGCGACGGCGTTATCGAGGCCCTGCGCCGGGAGCGCCGACGCAGATTCTGCCACGAAACCTAAGCCGCCAAGCGCGATGCCGGCGACGAGGGCCAATTTGACTGTACCGTTCATATGTTCTCCTCCGACAGATTTGGAGATGGCATTTTCAGGATGACACAAACGACCTGAACGCCAGCTGACAAAAAGACGGCTAAGCTCTTTGCTGTAGACATAACGTGTGGCGGCACACATGCGCCCCTGATATGGGCTTCACGATTCCATGATCGATGCGTCAACATGACAGGCTGGTTTGCCCAACCGCGCACGGCGCGATTCGCCGCGCGCAGCACGAATCGGCTAATCTACAGTTGCCGCATTGCCTTGAGGCCTTCGACACGGCGAAGCTCGCAAATCTCAAACGTTGAAATCTCGAAACGTTGGAAGGCACGATGACGAAGACGACGCCGGAAGGTCGCAAGACCTTCAAAAGCCGGACCAAGCTCGTTCACGCCGGCCGCCAGCCTTTCGACCAGTATGGTTTCATCAACACGCCGGTCTATCGCGGCTCGACGGTACTCTTCCCCACCTATGCCGATCTCATGGCGCGCAATGCGCGCTACAGTTACGGCACAGTCGGCACCCCGACGACGGAATCACTTGAAGCCGCTTGGACGGAACTCACCGGCGCAGCCGGCACCGTGCTCGCCCCGTCGGGCCTCGCGGCCATCGCGCTTGCCTTGGTGACCGCGGCTGCGGCCGGCGACCATATTCTCGTGTCCGACTCCGTCTATCGTCCGAACCGCCATTTCTGCGACACGATCTTAAAGCGGATGGGCGTTACGACGACCTATTATGATCCGCTGATCGGCGGCGGCATCGACAAGCTCACCACCGAGAAAACGCGGGTCATCTTTCTCGAGACGCCGGGCTCGCAAAGCTTTGAAGTGCAGGATGTGCCGGCCATCGTCGGTATCGCCAAAGCGAAGAACATCTGCACCATTCTCGACAACACCTGGGCGACGCCGCTGTTTCTCGATGCCTTTGCGCTCGGCGTCGACATATCGCTCGAAGCCGGCACGAAATATCTCTCCGGCCATTCCGATCTTCTTCTCGGCCTGGTGGCAGGCACTGCCGAATGGTATCCGCGCTTGCGCGCAACCTATGACGCTTTCGCCATGTGTCCCGGCCCCGAGGACGTCTTCCTCGCCTTGCGCGGCCTGCGCAGCATGGAACTCCGGCTCAAAGAGGCGCAACGGCAAGGCCTCGCAATCGCCGAATGGCTCGCCGGCCGGCCCGAGGTCGCGCAGGTGCTGCATCCCGCACTGCCCACCTGCCCCGGCCATGCGATCTGGAAACGCGACTTCACCGGCGCCTCGGGGCTTTTCTCGATCGTTTTGAAACCCTCTTCGCAGGCGGCCGTCGCAGCGTTGCTCGACGGTCTACAGCTCTTCGGCATGGGTTATTCCTGGGGCGGCTTCGAAAGCCTCGTCATCCCCTTCGATTGCCGAACCTATCGCACCGCGACGACATGGGCGCCCGAGGGTCCGGCGCTGCGGTTCTCGATCGGCCTCGAAGATCCCGACGATCTGAAAGCCGACCTCGAAGCGGGCTTCGCCCGCCTCGCCGCAACAAAATGAAGCCTGCGATCGGGCCGTAATCGCCATGCGCGACGCAGACGCGCATATGCGCGCAGGCGGCAATCCGCTCGGGAACATTGCCCTGAAACCGACATTTAATCTTTTCAGATGACTGATTTATCTGCGTTTTGCCACCGCAAGACGTCCTTCGCAGACGCGATGCCGGCTGATAGGCCATTAAGATCGTAGCGCTTTCGGGCTTGCGGCAGGCATTTCGGAGCGCAATGTTGCAGGCAAATGACGTTTTACGCGCCCGGCACCCGCCAGAGGACTCAAATGGACATTTTGCGGCTCGCGCTGTTGAGCCTCGCCGCTGCCATCGCCGTCATCTTCGGTGCCAGCCTGCTTTTCGAAGCGGATCATGGCCTCAGGGATAATCCGCCTCAGATGGTGCAAAATCCCGAGGCGTCGCGCGACACCGAGCTGGTGGCTGCGCGCAGCAAGATCGAGGCGCATATCGCGGCCGAAGCCCCCGACTACATGCGCTTCTTCAGTCATCTGAAGCAGATGCTGCCGGCTGAATACGACACGATCATCACTGGTTTCGCGCAGCAATCGCTTGAAGGCGCCGACATGAGCAATGTCGACTCGCTGCTCTCGGACGCGGTGCGGGCGCTGCGCCTGTCGAACGGCGCGCTGGCGGCGAAATCCGACGGCCCGTCGCTGAGCCGCATCTTCGCCATGCAATCGGCCATGATGCATGCGCTGGCGGCGAAGTCGCCGAAGCTGTGCGTCGATTTCCTTTATGGCGGCGCCAGCCCCGCCTTCTTCGATTTCTCGTCAAAGAACCGCGCCCTCGTCGCCGACATGGCGATCGCCGGGCTCGATGCGATCGGCAATGGCCGCAAGAACCGGATCGAACGGCCGCCGCCAAGCGACGCAGATTTCACCCTTCTCGAAGATGCGCTCAAGGCCAAGCAACTCACGCCGGTCGAGATTTCCGCCATTCTCGACGGCAAGACGCCGTCGCCGCCAATCCCCGACACCCGCATGTGCCAAGTCGGCGAAATCTATCTCGACAGCCTGGCAGCCCTGCCGGAGCCGGCCCGCTTTCGCATCTATGGCTTGGCAGTGGAGCTCATGGCGCGGTCTTAACCCGTGCCATTTCCGCCATATCCTTGTATCCCGCAGGCTTTCCGGGGCTTTTCCATCAAAATGATAGACATTTGGCGGCACAATTCTTATCTAAGCGCGACTTAGATCGAATCGATTGATTTGAGCACGATATGCTGACGAAAAAGGGCAAGTATGGACTGAAAGCCATGTTGCATCTGGCCGCCTATCCGCCGGGCGAGCCCTCGCTTGTGAGCGACATCGCCGAAGCCAACGATATCCCGAAGAAATTTCTCGACACCATTCTCGGCGAACTGCGCAACGCCGGTTTCGTCAATTCCAAGAAGGGCAAGGGCGGCGGCTACACGCTCGCCAAGCCGGCGCAGCAGATCCGCGTCGGCCACATCATCCGCGTGCTCGACGGGCCGCTCGCGCCGATCCAATGCGCCAGCAAAAGCTCCTACCGCCGCTGCGATGATTGCGAGGACGAGAAGCATTGCGGCGTCCGCCTCTTGATGGTGGAAGCCCGCGAGGCGCTGGCGACCGTCCTCGACAACCGGACGCTTGCCGAAATGCGCGCCGTGGCCGAGAGCGACGAACTCGTCCTCAGTTACGTGATCTAAAGGTATCCCAGACCTTAGATCCCCGGCAGAAAACCACCGGTGCGACCGCATGCGCAGCGCCTCTGTCTAGGAGCATGTCCCGGAAAAGTTGATCGACTTTTCCGACAAAGGACATGCTCCAAGATTTTGAATCGAGCCGATTTGTCGCGATCAAATGGATCGCAAAGCGATCCCATTCGATCTGGATCGGCTCTAGGCGCAGCCGGTGGACTGGTGTATGGGGTCGCCCGAGAAATTGCCGGCTCCATCCCTGTGCCGGCGCATGATGGGATTTCGGCAAGACGATGATGGAAGATCCGCGCACATTGCTGCGTTCCTTGTTCGATGCAGCGATCGCCGCCGCCGATCCCGCCCGCGTCTTGGCGCACTATCTTCCGCCGCCGCCAAAGGGCCGCACCATCGTCATCGGCGCCGGCAAGGCTGCTGCCGCTATGGCCCGCGCAGTGGAAGCGGCGTGGCCCGCGGATTATTCCGGTCTCGTCGTCACGCGCTATGGCTATAGCATTCCGACCAAGAAGATCGACGTGATCGAGGCCGCGCATCCGGTGCCGGATGCGGCCGGTCTCGAAGGATCGCGCAAACTTTTCGAACGCGTCAAAGGCCTGACGGCGGATGACCTCGTCATTTGCCTGATCTCGGGCGGCGCCTCCGCGCTGCTGCCCTTACCGCTCGAGGGTCTCGATCTCGCCGACGAACAGGCGTTGAGCCAGGCGCTGCTCAAATGCGGTGCGACGATCGCCGAGATGAATTGCGTGCGCCGGCATTTGTCGGGGATCAAGGGCGGCCGTTTGGCGCGCGCCTGTCACCCTGCTCGTCTCGTCACGTTGCTGATTTCGGATATTCCCGGCGACAATCCGGCCGACATCGGTTCGGGCCCGACCATCGCCGATCCGACGACCTGCGCCGATGCGCTTGCCATCATCAACCGCTATGAGATCGCCATTTCGCCGACCGTGCGCAGCATTCTCGAAAGCGGCCGCGGCGAGTCGGTAAAGCCCGGCGATCCGCTTCTCGCGAACTCCGAAGCGCGGATGATCACGACGCCGCAGATGGCGCTCGATGCCGCCGCAAAACTTGCCCGCGAGAAGGGCATTCCCGCCTACATACTGAGTGACCGTATCGAAGGTGAATCCCGCGATGTCGGCAAGATGCTGGCGGCGATCGCCGTGCAGGTCGCCGGACGCAACGAGCCTTTCACGGCGCCTTGCGTGATCTTATCGGGCGGCGAAACAACGGTGACCGTGCGCGGCAAAGGCCGCGGCGGCCGCAATGTCGAATTTCTCCTGTCGCTGGCGATCACGCTCGACGGCCATCCCGGCGTTCATGCAATCGCCGGCGATACGGACGGGGTCGATGGCGCCGAAGAAATTGCCGGTGCCTACGTCGGCCCCGACACGCTGGCACGCGCCTGGGCGAAGGGCATCAAGCCGCCGGAGGCGCTTGCCGCCAATGACGGGCACGGCTTCTTCAGCGCCTTGGGCGATAGCGTCATCACCGGTCCGACGCTGACCAATGTGAATGATTTCCGCGCCATTCTGATCGCGCCCTAAAAATCCCGCTACACTGGAAACCGGCACGCTTCCCTTCCGTTGAACGCAACCAACGGATGGTGTTTGCTGTTGCGCTTGAACGCCAGCGCGGATCAAGGGAGCCAGACATGGGCGATACCGGGTCAAACGACAAACCCGACCTGAGCCGCGGCGTGCCAAGCGCTAATCTGCCGGATGGCGGCATGCTCGTCGGTCATGTCGGCGAAGATGACGTTCTTCTTGTCCGGCGCGGGACTGCCCTTTACGCGATCGGCGCGACCTGCAGCCATTATGGCGGTCCCCTCATCGACGGACTGCTTGTCGAAAATTCAATCCGCTGCCCCTGGCATCACGCCTGTTTCGATCTGAAGACCGGAGCCGCAGCACGGCCACCCGCGCTCAACGATCTCGCCTGCTGGAAGGTCGAAGAGAAAAACGGAAAGATCACGGTCGGCGAACGCCTGCCAGCGCCGCAGCGTCCGCATCTCTCCTCAGTAGGACTGCCCGAATCCATTGTCATCATCGGCGGCGGCGCGGCCGGCAATGTGGCGGCGGAAACCCTTCGGCGTGAGGGATATGAAGGCCCCATTACAGTGGTCAGCGCCGATCAGGATGCGCCCTACGACCGCCCCACTCTCTCGAAGGATTTTCTCGCGGGAAAGGCGCAACCCGATTGGGTGCCCTTGCACGGCCCCGAGTTCTATGCCGAACGTCAGATCGATCTGAAAATCGGCGCCAACGTCGCTTCGATCGATGCGAAGGAACATAAGATCAATCTCGCCAATGGCGAGAGCCTCGCTTATAGCGCGCTTCTCCTCGCAATGGGCGCGACGCCGGTGCGGCTCGACATTCCGGGCGCCGATCTTCCGCATGTGCATGTCCTGCGGAGCCTCGCCGACGCCAAAGCGCTGATCGCAGGCGCAGCCAATGCCAAGACTTGCGTCGTCATCGGCGCAAGCTTCATTGGCCTCGAAGTTGCCGCCTCTCTCAGGCAACGCGACAAGATTGTGCATGTCGTTGCGCCCGACAAAATTCCAATGGCCCGCATCATGGGCGACGATATCGGGAAGATGGTGCGCGATCTTCACACGTCGAAGGGCGTCATCTTCCATCTCGAACGCAAACCGGCTTCAATTTCAGCCGATGCGGTGATGCTCGATGACGGCCAAACAATTCCGGCCGATCTCATTGTCGTCGGTATTGGCGTGCGCCCCTCGCTTGCGCTGGCCGAAGCCGCCGGCCTCGATGTCGACAAAGGCGTGCTCGTCGACGATTATCTCGAAACCTCGGTTAAGGGCATCTATGCGGCGGGCGATATTGCGCGCTGGCCCGATCCGCGCAGCGGCAAACGCATCCGCGTCGAGCATTGGGTTGTTGCCGAGCGGCAAGGCCAGACCGCCGCACGCAATATGCTCGGCAAGCGCGAGCGCTTCGACGCTGTGCCTTTCTTCTGGAGCCAGCACTACGATATGGCGATCAACTATGTCGGTCACGCCGAGGCATGGGACAACATCGACATGAACGGCAGGGGCGCGGCGCAGGATTTCACCGCAACATTTGTGCAGGCAGGGCAGAAGATGGCCGTCGTCACCGTCGGACGCGACCGTGCGGCGCTCGAAGCCGAGCTGGCTTTTGAGAATGAAGGCGGCGGCTGTTCGAGCGCGCGAAAGAGTTAGCTCAGGCCTCGGCCGGCGGGGACGCGTTCAGGAATTGCTCCGGATCGATGCCCAAATGCGCAAGGCCTTGAACGAAGCGTTCCGACGGGTCGATGAACTCGATCGACAGCCCGTCCGCGTGCCAGGTCGAAATTGCCGAAAGAAGGATCTGCAGCGATTGTGCGCCAAGCCGTTCCACTTTCGAGGCATCGATCAGCAGTTCGGAGCCACGCTGCGCCAAAAGGCTTTCGGCCAGAGGGACAGTCGCCTTGATGTCGAGCACTTCGGAAAGCTTGTAGGTCCTGGCGTTGGTTTGCATCGTTACTCACCACTCCATGTCGGCCGAGGCCGGAACTCCACCGCCTTTGCGGGATGGCTGCGCGCGGGCGCTGCCGCGCAACACGCCACAAGTCTGGCATAGAGGTTAGTCGTTTACGTTCTCCGCGCGCTGCAGCGTTAAAGGCTGACGGGCGCGGCTTTTCCGCAATTAGCCTTTCCAAAGTCTAAATGCACCGCAGGCTCGGATCGACGATCATGCTATGGATGATATCCGCGCTGCAGCGGCGGGAGACGTCTTTCGTTCGATGATCAAATTGCTCGTCACGGGCTTCGGAGCCTTTCCAGGGGTGCGCCGCAATCCGACCCTGGCACTCCTGAAGGCGCTCGATCACCGCCGATCGCGCTTTGCAAGACTCGGCATCGCGCTTGAGCTCTATGCCCTGCCCGTCGCCTATGTCCGTCTCGCGCCGCAGCTCGCGCGACTCATCAGTGAGACGCAGCCCGACGCGATCCTGCACTTTGGCCTCGCTGGGCGGCGCAAGCGCATCACCATCGAACGGTTTGCGCGCAATCGCGCCAATATTTTACATCCCGACGCGGATGGCGCATGCCCAACTGCGCCAACGTTACAAAAAAATAATCTCGATCGTCTGAGCGCGCGCGCACCGCTTATGCAGATCATCGCCGCTTGGCAGAAAGCCGGCATTTCCGGACATGTGTCACGCGGTGCCGGCGATTATCTCTGTAATGCGTGTTTCTATCAATCGCTTGCGCGCGCTGATATTGAAACTGTCGGCTTCATTCATATTCCTTATCCGTGCGCCGCACGTCCCAAGACGGTCCGGCAAGACAAACGACCGTCACTTTCGCATCTCATAACGGCCGCCGAAGTCGCAGTGATGGAAACGACACGATCCGGCCAGCAGATAAAAAGAGCAATGCAAGCACAAACGCCATTTCGGACCAAACTCTTTCGACGCGCGAGCTAGAGACCAAGGTGACGCTTTCATTTGCCGAACTATGGGCGCCGATCCTTCAGATCATCTGGATCGATTTGGTGCTCTCGGGCGACAATGCAGTGGTCATCGCACTTGCCTGCCGCGGCTTGGCCGGCAAGCAGCGTTTCTGGGGGATTATCCTCGGCTCGGCTGCTGCCATCGCGCTGCGTGTCTTGTTGACGGTCGTCGTCGTCGAAATTCTGCATTTGCCGTTTGTGCGGCTTGTCGGTGGCCTTCTGTTGTTGTGGATCGCGGTCGGCCTCGCAATCGAAGAAGAAGACGAGCACAAAATCCCGGCCGCAACATCGATCTTCACGGCGGTCAGGATCATCGTTGTTGCCGATGCGATCATGTCGCTCGACAATGTGATGGCGATCGCAGCGGCAGCGAGAGACTCTTTGCTGCTCGTCGTCTTCGGCCTTGCTCTATCCATACCTTTCATCATTTTCGGCGCGAGCCTGTTTCTCGCGCTTTTATCGCGCTTTCCGATTCTGATTTGGCTGGGTGCCGCCGTGCTCGGCTATGTTGCGGGGGATCTGATCGGCTCCGAAGACCTCTTCGAGCGTTTCCCGATCACTCATAGTGCCTATTGGGACATCGCCTGCGGCATCGCCGGGATTATCGCGACTCTCATCATCGCACTTATTGCAAAGCGGCTGCGGCGGCGTCTCAAAACCGGCTGAGCCCTATTGCTCGTCATCTGGACCGGAGAGAATTTCGATCAGCTGCGCAACGCGGCCGGTCGGCAGGGGCTGGTGATCGTTCACCAGCGCTTCATCGGAGTGAAGCCACGCAAAAGCCGCTTCCAGCTCCTCGAGCGTGGCGCCGGTCGCTAAAACTTCGGCAGCCAGTACATCGTCGATCGGGCCGAGAACCGATGTGACCTGTTCGCGGGTGAGAGCCATGGCTAACCTCATTGGTTCGCGAATGGATCGCTTCTTCATGACCGGCGAATGACGCCCACCCCCTTTATATGGAAAGGGCGAGCCGCCGGCGCAAATACATCGCAACAAAAGTGAGGCCAAACCCGGCCGCTGCAAGCGCTGCCATGGCAAGATATGCACGCGCGCCGTAAAGCTGTGTCAGCCGCCCGCACGCCACGGTCGACAGCGCCATGCTGAGCGCCATGGCCGTCGATGACCACCCCTGGATACGGGCACGGTGATGCGGCCCCGCCAGCCAGCCGAGAACCAGCACCGATCCCATATAGGTCGCGGCGAAACTGAAGGCATGCAGCGTCTGCAACGGCAAAACGAGCGCGGCGGGCGGATTGAAGCTCATCACGGACCAGCGCAGCATGCCGCCAGCAGCGCCAAGCAACAGAAGCCGCAGCGCGTTACGGACATTCTGGACATGCCGGCCGGCGAAGATCAGCAGCACACATTCGGCCGTTACGCCGAGCGCCCAGGCAAGGCTGATGATAAGCCCGCCGAAACCATTGAGCTTCCATTGCAACGTGCCGAACGCGTAAATCTCGGCGTGGCTTCCCTGCACCAGCGCGGAGGCAAGAATTGTCACAATCGCAAGCGGCAAGGCGCGCGGATTTTCGGTGAGACCGGTTTGCGCCTCGCGCCGCAACCGCAGCTTCCCAGCCCGACGCGCCATCGCGAGCGTCGCGGCCGCCGGGACTACGGCAAGCAGCGCCAACGCGAAAATGAGCTTGCCGCCCGGAAACCCCGCCGCGATCAGGCCGGAGAGCAGCATCATGACAAGCGTGCTGATCGACGCGCCGACGCGGATCCGGCCGAATTGCAGGAGCCGCAGGCCGGCCTTTTGCAGCCTACGGATTTCGGCGAGCGCCAAAGCATCGGCCAGCGCCGGCATGCTGCCTTGCGCGACAATGGTGATGAGCGAACCGATGAAGATCGGGACGAAGCCATTGGCGAAGCCGAGACCGAAATAGCCGACCGCCATGGTGCAGGCACAAAAGGCGAGGGTCGCCGCGATGCCGCGATGATCGGCAGCATAAGCGATAAGCGGCATCAGCAGCACGCGCAGGATCAGCGGCGTGGCGAGCGTCGCGGCGATCTCGAAATCGGTGAGGCCGCGGGCGGAAAGCCAGACCGGAAAATAGGGCAGATGCAGCCCATAGGGCAGCCAGAGGGCGGCGCTCAAAGCAGCGAGCCGCCAATAGCGCGTCTGCTCGATCTGCCGCGCCGCAGCGTGGGTTTCCGTCATTTGTCGAATCCGCAACCCAAGGGCTTCATCGGCGCCCCGGCGCGCCGCCCGCGGACGGCCCCCGCAATAGCTTGCGAGGCACAGGCAGTCAAAAATGCTTCATCCGCCGTCCCTAGGTTTTTTAGAGAAAAAACGCAGAAGGCAGCGCCTTGAGCCAGGAGATTTCATTCGCCAGCGCATCGCGGCGCTCTTCGATGATGACGTGCCGCAGAGCACGCTGGCACATGTCGTCAACATTCTGCCGGCAGTCCTCATCCTCGTGAATGTTGCCGCCGTCATTCTCGAATCCGTCGAACAGTTGCGCCGCATTCTCGGCGGCATCATTTCGGTGGTCGGCATCGGCACGCTGGCCCTGTTCTCGGGCCTTATCACGGTGAGCTATCTCAACCAGCTGCGCGTCCGGCGCGAGCAGCATCACGCCGCCCCGATCAAAAGACTATCCGAACGGCCATCATGTGCCTAACGGCCATGTTCATGCGGCGACACATGCCATCTGCCCGCATTGCGGCGGCAGTTTCATTGTGAATACTGCGGCGCATGCGGACGCCACACACAATGGGCAAGCTGGAGCACCTCGCCCTCCGGCAGGATGGCCTGAAAGCGCAACCCGGATGCTCCTAGTTCAAAATGAGAGCATCGTCTGGCGCGCAAAACCGTGCACACTTTTGCGCCGATGCGCTAATCCATCACCGCAGCCTTGAGGATGCAGACCATCATCGCCGAGGCCGGTGCCGCTGAGACATTGCGGATCACATGCGGCCGGTCGCAGCGATAGCGCAGCGTCTCGCCGGCGCGTGCCGTCTCGACGACGCCCGCGACCTCGACCTGCAATTCGCCGTCGGTGACCGAGAGACATTCGACCGACCCGCGCTGATGCGGATCGGATTCGAGCACGCCGCCCGCTTCCGCAGCGAAACCGTACCACTGCAGCCACTCGACCGTCTTGATCCAGCCGATGATCGACAGGCGGCATTTGCCGTCGTCGGAGACGAGGATCGGCGTATCACCCTTTGAGCATTTTTCGAGAAAAGGCTCGTCCTCGCTGACTTGCAGCACCCGCTCGATCGATACATCGAGTGCCTGCGCCAGCCGCCAGATCGTCGAAAGCGTCGGATTGGTCTCATTGCGCTCGATCTGGCTGATGATCGATTTGGCGACGCCCGCTTGTTCGGAGAGTTCCGACAACGAGAGATTATAAGTCTTGCGTAGGCGCTGGACGGTCTTGCCGAGCTGGCCGGAGACGGCGAGCGCGCCCGCCTCCAATGCTTTGACCTTGTCGCGCCCTTCGATGCCCATGGCGATCTGATCCAAAACGATCCCTAGAGCCGATCCCGATTAAATGGATTGCCTCGCGGTCCATTTGATCGGGACAAACCGGCTCGATTCAAAATCTTGGAGCATGTCCTTCGGCGGAAAAGTCGAAACTTTCCGGGACATGCTCTAGAGCGCTATAATATACGAATTCGTTTGAAATATCGAACGGCACTTCGGCCGAATACGTCGAAATTGTCAGTTGAAGAGAGCCAGCTTCTCGGCCAGCGGCAGGGAATCGAGCCGCGCGAGCGCCGTGAGACGGATTTCCTCGCGGCTTTGGTCATCGAGTGCCGCAGCGAGCGGGACCGGACGCGGAGTGGCGGCGAGCTCGACATGCGGGGCGCGCATCGGCGCCATGGCCAAGGGTTGCGAGGCCGGGACGGGCTGCTGCATGGGCTGCGGCGCGGCCGCAAGGGCCGGGTGGGGCGCAGGCTGCGGCAAAGGTTGCTGGGCGGGCTGCGGTTTGGGCGCAGCGGCTTGCGGCGCTTGGCCCGATCCTTGGCCCGATCCTTGGCCCGATCCTTGGCCATTGAGCCGGAGCAGCCCGCCGAGCGCGCGCGCCTGCGCCTCGATCCTTGCGCAGAGTTCAGCATCCGTGCCCAGCAAGCGCATCTCGGCGGCAATGCCGTTGAGCTGTCCGCCGACCTCTTTCAGCCGCTGCACGAGAAGCCGGATTGCCGGATCTGCCGGCATCGCCTTCTGTTCGGTGACGACTTGTTCGAGCCGCCCGACCGCATCGAGAAGCTGGCGCATCTCGCCGGCACGGCTGCGCCGCGCATATTCGGCAAGAAACCAGCGGCCACGGACAGTTTCCATGACCGCGGCTTCGATCGCCTCATAATCGTCTTCGCTGATGCCTTCGGGCGGATAGTTGGTCATGCCCTGCCGATCGATCACTCTGCCGCGCGAATCACTCTTTTCAGTCTGCGCGGCCCAGAGACAAAATCAAGCGGACTTAAAGCGCTTCTGCAACAGCGCATCCACGCTCCACGGGCCGCCGCCGGCAAAGACGAGGAAGAGAAAGACGAAGCAGAATTGGATAGCGCTGTCGCCGCCGTTCAAGACCGGGAAGAAATTCTTCGGCGCATGCACGAGGAAATAGGCAACCGCCATCTCGCCGGCCAGAATGAAAGCGACAGGCCGCGTGAAGAGGCCGATCAGCAACAGAAAGCCGCCGACCAATTCGAGGATGGCGCTGCCGCCGAACAGGGTGAACAAATTGTGCAGCGGCGGATAAGGCGACGGCGGAATATTGAAGAATTTCGTCGTCCCATGTTGGAAGAAGACGAGCGCCGTCACGATCCGCAGCACGCTCAAAGCGCGGTCCGTCCAAATCCGATTCATCGCCCTCTCCATTTGGCCGCCCCCATCCGGTTTGTCTCTGGACACTCAATAGCGGCAGACGCGCCATAAGCTCAAGCGGCGCGTGGCCTTCTCACGAAGCTCTTACAACTGCGCCGCTCTCCCCCCATATCAAATTCAACTCCGCGGCAAATGCGCCGCACATTTACGAGCATGGGCTTTGCCGCATGCTCGGAGGCACAGACCTTCATGTTCGATTCCACACCCACTTACGTCCTCGACGAGCGGCCGGACGCGCCGTCCCAAGAGCTTGCAGAGGAAGCCGCAGCTGTCATCCCGGTCTCCGATGCGGTTCTGCTCGACGTCTATTCGAAGAGCGTTTCGGATGTCGTCGAGAGCGTCGGTCCGAGCGTCGTCCGCCTCGACATCCATCATGCGGATGGACGTCGCGCCGGCTCCGGCTCGGGCGTCATCGTCTCGCCTGACGGGCTCATCCTGACCAACAGCCATGTCGTGCAAGGCGCAAGGCGCGCCGAAGTCACGACGCTCGACGGCCGGAGCCTTGCCGCGCGTGTGCTCGGCGACGATCCCGATACCGATCTCGCGTTGCTGCGCGTCGACGACAACGTCACGCTGCCGCATGCGCGCTTGGGAGATTCCAAGCTCCTGAAGCGCGGCGAGATCGCTATCGCGATCGGCAATCCACTCGGCTTCGATGCGACTGTGACCGCTGGTGTCGTTTCGGCGCTCGGCCGCTCGCTACGCTCGACATCCGGCCGGCTGATCGATGATGTCATTCAGACCGATGCCGCGCTCAACCCCGGCAACTCGGGCGGACCGCTCGTCTCGTCGCGCGGCGAAGTCATCGGCATCAACACCGCGATGATCGCCGGCGCGCAGGGCATCTGCTTTGCGGTCGCGGCGAACACTGCTCGCTTCGTGCTCGGCGAAATCATCCGGCACGGACGCGTGCGGCGCGCCTATCTCGGTGTCGGCGCGGGCACGATAACAGTGCCGCGCCGGATCGCTTTGCGGCTCGGCCTGACGCAGCCGACGGGCGCTACGCTGACCGCGGTCGAAGCCGGCGGTCCCGCCGATGAAGCGGGCTTGCTGACGGGCGACATTCTGCTCGCTGTCGATGGCACCGCGGTTACCGGCGCCGATGATCTCGTCCGCCTGCTCGATGCGGATAAGATCGGCCGCACCATCCCTCTGGATGTGCTGCGGCGCTCCGATAAGCGGCGGTTCTGGGTCGCCTTGCGCGAACGCTAAAAAACAAATGCCGGCCCGTTTGCATGGGCCGGCTACGAGCTCGTTAACGTCAGCCCAAACAAGCGTCCTGCTGCTTGTCGAAATTCGCAGGCTTTGCCGCATGCTTCGCCGGCTTTCCACGGTCGACAGCGCCGGCTGATCGGGCGCGCAGATAAATGTAGATCGCGTCGAGATTGCACATGACGTTCTTGTCCGTGCCAAGCGCCGGCATCACAAGCTCTTTTCCGGCGCCGGTCGATTTCTTGCCGCCAGAAACCGTTGCCGTAAACTCCTGGTAGCTGAGCTTCTTCAAAGCATCGACCAGATTGGGCCCCTCGGTGGATCCCAGCCCGTCGGGGCCATGGCACCGCATGCAATTGCCGCCATACTGCAAAGCGCCGACGCTGGTGTACCAATCGACAGTGCCGTCTTTCTCGACCTTGAAAGTCGGATTGCCGTCTTTGTCGAGATATTTGCCGTCTTTCTGCTGCGTCGCCGCCGGGTCACCCGGCGCGCCCGCAATCGCGAAACTTGAGCCTAACGGATATGCAAAAACGAGAAAGACAAGCCCGGCCGTTATTGGAAAGGAATGGCGTTTCATATTGATCACCACAGAATGCAGATCAACTTACGCGGCTCAAACCGCCCCGTGCGGGAACGGTTCCATTTCCTGCAACACCGTCAACGTACACGCGGCAACTTCGACGCGACGCCATTTCGATCGGCGGCTTCATGAAGCTGAGTGTCCTCAATAAATGCGCGTTGTCCTAATCCACACTCGCTTTTCATTCCGCGCAAGCGTAGAGAAGGACCATCACTGACAGCGATCCTCGGGCGTCGGTGGCTGAGAGACCCGTTGCGCTCCCGCCTATTTGGAGCGCGACAATGGAAGTCCGGCCAGGTCAATTTCGGAACAATCGCGAGGTTTTTGCTTCCATTCAGGAAAGCATCCATCGCATCAGGCGCCTAAGTTGCGAATTGAATGCGTCTGTCGCGTTTGGCCGCGAAACAATCGATCGCTCGCGAGAACTTCTCGCAAAGATCAACAGAACATTTTCCAACAAATAGGCCGCTTCAGTTGGCGACTTGGGGCTTGCGGTAAAGAACAAAACGTGAATATCGTTTCCGTATTGTTCCACCGTTCGAGCTGGAGTTGGTTTTTATGTCGAGCGATTTTGATCTCGAAAAGCGTGTCGTCGCCTTTATCGAATTGACGAAAGAGATGGATGCAACGCGTCACTCGGGCCGCTACAATCGGCTCTTTGATAGGCAAGAACTCCTTTTCAAAGACATTGCGGACGCACCGGAGGGCACGACGATATTGCTCGCCCTGATGGACCACGCCGACCCCAGGGTGCAGCTCGCTGCTGCACGAAAGTGCCGCTCCATCGAAGTTATCGCGGATGCGTCGTTCGCGACTTTGCGCCGTCTCGCGCAACGCGCAGACGACATCGGTCGTGACGCGCGCTCATCCTTCGAAAGCCCTGTGCAGAACGACACGCGCCCAACCGCAAGCGCGCGGGACCTTCCATTTCTGCCTCTGCCTGGCCGATGCAGCAAATCTATCGCTGCGCAAATCATCCGCAGCAGCCCGCTCCGCCATCGCGGCGACGAACTCGTCGCGCTGTTGCGTCCCTGCATAGGCCTTTGGCCCGCGGCAAGCGCGAAAGAGCTGACATCCTCACACTTTGGCGGCATGCCCGCCGTTCCCACAGATTTCGCGTGGCCCTTCGATGAGCAGGAACCTTTTTGGTTTCTCGCGCAGATCAATTGCCGTGAACTTGGTCCGCTCGCCAAGGCTTACGGCCTGCCCGACAAAGGCTTGCTAAGTTTTTTCGGCGACCACGACGACGTCAATGGCTGCGATTCATGCGGACGCGGCGTGGTCTATTATTTTCCCGAAGTGGAGTCGCTTCGCGAAGCCGTGCTGCCGCTCGATAATTTCGTCCCGAGCCTTTCTTGTGGCATGGGATTTTACGAAAACTGCGAACTGCCGCACCCGGCTTCCGAAACGGTCGTGCCGCTGAATTTTACCCAAGAGGAACATGACTCCTTCTATGAGCTCGCGGCCACCATTTCCGGCCTCGTCTTCCAAGATCTGTCGGAACACGGCCTCGTCTTCGATATATTGGCGTCGGCGGATGGGCGCAGCAAACTCTTCGGCTGGCCGCATCTCATCCAAGGCCCGCTTGCAACGGATTTTCACCGCGGCGAGGCGCAGAAATTGCTGCTGCAGCTCGGCGATTATCACGACGGCCGCGACTGGCATCACTGGGGCCCAGGCGGTCTCGTTTATTTCACGATCAGCGAACAAGACTTCCTGGCGCGGCGCTTCGACCGTGCTGAGCTCGATATGCAATGCACCGAGTGAAAATCGCTGCGACTGACCCGAACGGCGAGGCCCGGTCTTCAGAGCTCGACGGGCTCGCCGGCGGCCTGCCAGCCCAGCATGCCGCCGGGATAATGCGCCGTGACATCGGTGCGGCCGGCGGCATGCGCCATCTCGATCGCACGCAGCGAACGGTTGCCAGAGCGGCAGGACAGCACGATCCGCTTGCCTTCGACTTTCGGGATTGCCTGCGGATCGAAGGACTGCAGCGGATTGAGGATCGAGCCGGGAATACGGCCCATCGCATATTCATGCGGCTCGCGGACATCGACGAGGACGATCGAGCCGTCGGCGAGGCCCTGCTTCAACTCTTCGATGCTGACGTTCTCAACCATGGTTTTGCCCTGTGCGCTCATCGCCAAAATCCCTGCCCCGACGCCCCAGCGAACGGGCATTCGGACCGAAATCTACACCATATCGGCGGATTTCGATTTTTCCCTGTGAGCAATAAGCGTTACGTCTTTGCCAGACAAGTGACGCAATAAGGTCGAGTCGCTTGACGTGCCGCAGGCCAGCGGGGCATGAGGGGGCTCTTCGCGGAGACGCCCTCGCCGACACGGGAGCCAAGCTTGCGCCGCAGATATTATGTGCTGGACGTCTTTACCGATCGGGCGCTCGGCGGCAATCCGCTCGCCGCCGTCATCGATTGCGACGGGCTCGACACGGCGTCGATGCAAAAGATCGCCGGCGAATTCAACCTCTCCGAAACAGTTTTCGTCTGTTCGCCGCTGGATCCGGTCAACACGGCGCGGCTGCAGATCTTCACGCCGCAGAAGGAACTGCCTTTTGCCGGCCATCCGACCGTCGGCGCCGCCGTTCTTGTGGCCGAACTCCGGGCCGCGGCTTTGCTGCGCAGCCAGGATTTGCGTGTCGTGCTCGAAGAGCCGATCGGCTCGATCGTTTGCACGGTCAGCCATCGGCCGAACCAGGCGCATCGCGCCCATTTCACCATGCCGAAACTGCCGTCGCGCCTCACGCCGCCGAAGGACAACGGCGCCATCGCCGCGGCTCTGGGGCTTGCTGTCAGCGACATCGGCTTCGATAAGCATATACCGACCGTCTATTCGGCCGGCGTTCCTTTCACTTTCGTGCCCCTCGCGAGCCTCGACGCCATCGCCCGGGCCAAGCCCCGCACCGAAGTTTTCGAGGCCGCCTTCGGCGCCAATATGCCGGCCTATGTCTACACGCGCGAGACGGCAGAGGCTGGTCGCGATTTCCATGCCCGCATGTTCGCGCCCGCCTTCGGCGTCAGCGAAGATCCGGCAACGGGCTCGGCGGTTGCAGCCTTTGGCGGCGTCGTCATGGCCTTCGAAAAGCTGAAGGACGGCAGTCACGCGCTGGCGATCGAGCAAGGCTATGAAATCGGCCGCCCGAGCCTCATTACGTTGACGCTCGATATCGAGCAGTCCGTGCTCGTGGAAGCGGGGATCAGCGGCGCCGCCGTCTTCCTCGCCGAAGGCACGCTCGATCTATGACGCCGCCCGAGCCGGTGCGGATCGAGACGATCGACGCAATCTCCTATCGCTTCATCGAAGGTGACGTCTGGCCTTACGCGCGCGACCACGCCGCCGAGATCGAGGCGCATTGGCAGAAACGTCTTGCGAAAAATCCGCATCTCTACAATGGCCGCGTTCTGCTGATGCATCCGCCGCAGCGCTCAGCGGACGGACGCGGGTTCGAAGGAACCTGCTTCAGCGTCGATTTCAAATCCTTCACCGCATGGCGCGATTTGGGCTTTCCTGATCGCTCCCGCGTCAATCTCTTTGCCATGGCGGCGCTGCGGACGTCGGACGGTGCTTTTCTGCTCGGCGAAATGGGTGCGAAGACTGCGAGCGCCGGGCGCATCTATTTTCCGGCCGGAACACCGGATCACACAGATCTCATCGACGGCCAGCTTGATCTCGAAGGCAGCGCCCGGCGGGAATTGACCGAGGAGACGGGATTCACGCTTGAAGATGTCGCAGCTGATGAAGGATGGACGGTCGTGTCCGAGGGTGCCTATGTCGCTTGCCTGAAGGTGATGCGCCTCCCCTATCCGGCAGCAGAAGCGGTCGCGCGGGTTGATCGGTTCATCGCGCAGGAGAAGAGCCCCGAACTTGTGCGCGTGATTGCCATGTCGTCGCCCGCCGATTTCATCCGCGAGCGCATGCCCGTGTTCATGTGCGCCTATCTCGAAGACGTGTGGCGCAAACGGCGCTGAGCCTTAGACGTGGTAGCCGTGGCGCTCTTCCGAGGCTTTGACCAGGCCGAGCGCCTCGTGTCCACGGCCGGCCGCGCAAGCATCTGCGGCTTTCGAGAGTTCCGTCTGGATCTGGTTATAGACCGGGCGCTCGACATTGCCGGTCCTGACATCGTCTGACAGCACGGCCTGATAGCGATTGATCTTCTCGGTGCAAGGGGCGCCCCCCGGCAGGTTGGCGAATTGCGCCGTCGCAGGTGCTCCGGCGGCAGGCGCCGTGGCGGAGGCAACCGGCGATCCTTGATTGCAGCCGCCCAGCAAAAGCGCGGCGAGCCCGACGCCGCACCAGGTCAATCGATGATGCATGAAGCGTCCCCTCCGATCAGCAGCCCTGCGTCATCATGGCGGGAACGCTGATTCGGTCAAGGCGCGGCCGCTTGTGCGACGGTGTGAGCCGCGCAACGATCTGCCGGTTTGTGACTTAACAGAAAGCCGGGCCTTAGCCTGGCGGGAGCTTTGCCGTGCGCGCCAGCGCTCGTGAGCAAGCCACGTTAATGAGAAAAGTCCGCAAAGAGAATAAAATCCGCGCTTGGTCGGCAGAGGAAGTGACGAATATGCAGGTGAAATATCGTACGATGATCGATGGTCTGCGTCCCCAACGCACCAAACTGGAGGTGCCCGGCTGGGGCGGCCAATCCGTCCCTCGCACCACTGGCGAACGCGAGCAGCCTTGGCATTGCGTGCCTTTCACGGAAAGCGCCCGCTACGGTATCGAGATCTTCTATCCGTATTCCAACGAGCTGCACGTCCGCACCAAGAAGGGCAAGATCATTCTTGACGGCGACTTCGGTCCCGATCCGCAGACCGGCGTGCAATGGCCGCCCTTCCGCAATTTCGGCGACACATATTACACCTATCAGGTGCTGCTCGATCTGAAAGTCGAGCCGGGCTTCGCGATCCGCACCGAGCCGCATCCGCGGCTTTACACCGATCCGACCGACACCGTGCCGATCGCCGTTCCGGCGCTGTTGCGGAATTGGTGGCCTATGATGTTCTTCATGGTCTTCAAATCGCCGGCGGAAGGCCGCACGCATATCTTCCGGCCGGGCGAGCCGATGGCCCAGATTATCGTCGTCCCGACCGATCCCAACATCGAACTCATCCCGATGCCAGAAGAAGAAGCAGCCGAACGCGAATTGCAGGCGCGCCGCATCCAGGAAAGCCGCGCGACTCTCGGCCAGAAGACGCAATGGACGTCTTCGACCAATACGGTCTTCGACGGCACCTATCGGCATATTCTGAGCGCGGCCGCGGTGAAGGAGAAAGCAAAGACAAAATAAGAGCCGAGAGACCTCGTCCTCTTTTATCCGCAGACATGCCACACAAAATGCCCGCATCGGAATGCGGGCATTTCTTTTAATGCTACATCGCCCGGCATAATGGTGGGATGATACCAGTGGTGGTGATGATACGCCGTGCGCAAACATATCCAGTTATTGTGAGATTCAAGAAGAAGCCCGGCCAAGATCAAACTTCGCACATTCGACCGAAGCGGTGCATTGGGAGCTACGATATACAAAAGGGAATGGCTTTTTCGAACTCGCCAGCTCAGGCACCGGACGTTCGATGATTCTCAGTAAGAAAGGCCGACGTTGAGCTCTATCGAACGAGGAATAGCTAAAAACTTCGGCTCCATTGTTAGTCAGATTTAAATTGCAAAGATTATAAGATAGCGGCGTCACCAAAAGCATGCTTCATGATCATGTTCTGCCAACATCAATTTACAAGCCGACATCCAAGGCGGGGTCAGTTTGATGCATTTTTTCGAATCATAAAGTCGTTCCGCCGTGACGACCGCGGCTCGTATACGCTGATCGTCGCAATCCTCTTACCGGTGATTGTCGGTGTGATAGGGCTCGGGACCGAGAGCGGTCTTTGGTATTCCACACATTTGTCCATGCAGGGCGCAGCTGACTCATCGGCGATTAGTGCAGCGGTCGCTTATTCGTCAGGCGTCAACTCGACCAATTTGCCGACGGAAGCTGACGGCGTCGCCTCGCTTTACAATTTTGTGCCTGGAACTAACGGAACGACCCTTATTTTGAACATGCCGCCGAAGTCCGGCTCGCATGTTTCGACTTCGGGCGCCATCGAAGTCATCATCGCTCAACCACAAAAGCGGATCTTTTCATCCATTTGGAACACGACTCCCGTCACCATTTATGCCCGTGCAGTTGCGGTGGCCGCGAACAATGGCCTGGGTTGCGTGCTCTCACTCGATCCGACTGCAAGCGGCGCAACGACGACGCAAGGCAGCAGCGCGATCAATCTCCAGGGCTGCAGCCTCTATGACAATTCGAACAGCAGTAACGGATTGGTGGTCGGCGGCTCTTCGACCTTGAGCGCCCTGAGCGTAGATGTTGTCGGAAGCGTATCGAATACTTCAAATATCACCACAACTCAGGGCGTGATCAAAAACGCGAATGCCATTTCCGATCCTTACGCAAATGTGAATCCCGGAAGTTTTTCTGGCTGCAATCAAACGAATTACAGCGCGAAATCGACCGTAACGCTCAACCCGGGCGTCTATTGCGGCGGTATGCAATTCAACGCCGGTGCCAACGTGACGCTCAATCCCGGCGTATACTACCTCGATCAAGGCAGCCTGACAGTAAACGGAAGCGCGACCCTGCAGGGAAGCGGCGTCACGCTCGTCTTCACCTCCAGCACAGGCTCGAACTATGCGACTGCCACGATCGCAGGCGGCGCGACGATCAATCTGACAGCGCCGACTACGGGCGCCACAGCCGGCATTGTTATTTTCGGCGATCGAAACATGCCAAGCGGCACGAGCCTCAAATTTGCCGGTGGCGGATCGCAAACCTTCGGCGGTGCCATCTATGTACCCAAAGCTTCCGTATCCTTCGCAGGTGGTTCAGGAACAGGCAATGGCTGTACGCAATTGATTGCCGATACGATCACCTTCGCCGGCAATTCAGGTTTTGCAATCAATTGCTCCGGCTATGGAACCAAGCCGCTTGGCCTTTCTGCCGCAACCCTGGTTGAGTAACCCTGATGGGCAGTTCCATTTCAGACGCCGTCCGTGCAGCCGTTCTTTCGGCCAAAGCTTTCGTCGACGTGAGTCGGCGAGGCACTTCGGCTGCTGCGGGCATTGAATTTGCCATCATAGTGCCTTTTCTTTTGCTCGGCTTCATTGGCGCCGTCGATTTGGGCATAGGCGTATATCGCAATATGCAAGTGCATGACGCTGCGCAGGCCGGCGCGCAATATGCCGTCGCGAACGGCTTCAACCCTGCCAGCATTCAAACCGCAGTGCTGAACGCTACGTCTTATTCCGCGATTTCAGCATCGCCTGCACCCCAGCAATTCTGTGGCTGCGCCACAACAACAGGCATCACCAATACTTCATGCGGATCATCCTGCGCCAGTGGCGCGCCAGCAGGAACCTATGTCAGTGTGGCCGCTTCAGCGACTTATCATCCGACACTTTTTTCTTCAGGACTCTTCCCCAATAGCTTTGCGCTATCCGCGCGATCGACGGTGCGAATAAAATGAAAATCACGCCAATCCTTCGTGACACGAAAGGCGCTACGAGCATTGAATTCGCGCTGACCGCGATACCGTTCATGCTTATCGTTTTCGGTCTGCTGCAGTGCGGCCTTTGGATATGGACGCAATTTGCTCTCCAGCATGCCGCAGAGATGGCGGCTCGCTGTGCGAGTATCAACAGCACGTTGTGTGGGACAACGGGGGCCGTTCAAAACTACGCGGCGCAACAGGCGCTCGGTATGAATGTCCAAGCCTCAATTTTTTCGGTGACTCAAGCTTCCTGTGGCAACCAAGTCGCCGCACATTATATTTTTCCATCGTTCGCGCCGTCGCTCGGACTCCCTAGTGTCACACTGGCTGCGCAGGCCTGTTTTCCGACCTCTTCATAACGATTTCTCTCCTGGACGGTGGCATGCCAGGAAGCGGGCCGAGCGCGAACATAATTGCGACTCATCCTGGAATAGTGTGCTGTCAAGCGACGCCCTGTTACCTAAAGCGCCCCACCAGCGCATTTTTAAGCCCACAGCCTCGACTGCCTGTTCGTCACCTCCGCCAATGCCGCGTGTCGGAATTGAAACAGCCCGGACGCACGTCCGGGCTGCGTGTGCATGCTGAACCTCTGAAGCGGCTCAGTAGTAGTGGTGATGGTGATGATGATGGTGATGGTGATGATACCACCAGTGGTGGTGGTGGTGATGATGGTAATAGAAGTGGCGGCGCCACCAATGGTGATGGTGATGGTGCCATTGCACCTTCTCCACTGGGAGCGGGTTTTGGGCGGTCGTCTCGTCCACCGAAGCTAAAACTGTCGTCGCATTCGGGATGGGCTCGAGAAGATCGCCATAGGACTCCGCTTTGAGTGCTTCGTGGGTGCTGGGCGTCAAGGGAGCCGCCTGAGCAATTTGCGGCACGCCGAAAATGGCGGCCGTGCCGAGGAGGCCGATAATTTTCTTGAGCATTTCTGGTTCCCTCTTCGAGAATAGGCCAGCCGGCCTCGCTTGCGGGGCCTTGGCCTGACCGGCCAATTCGCGATCTCAAGGGGAGTTCCCCAGCGGACAGCCGGCCGCGGGCTTGCACGGACTTGCCCTTGGCAGCCGCTTCGTTTAATTATTCCAAAGAACGCTCAAATCCGAGGTTTTCGTGCGTTTTCGGCTGGTAAATGCGCAAGCGTCCCAAGATGGGGCCATGAGCGGGCAGACGGTCTCGTCGCCTGCGGCTGCGCTTTTGTCTGCTTATGGCCTCGCTCTTCAGTCCGGTCTTCTGCTCCTTACCCGCCCCTGAGGGCCGGCCGGGCTTTGCCTGGGCGCTCAGGGGATGCGCGAACCAGCCAAGACCAACGACGAAGCCGGATCTAGATAATGACCGATCAAAATACCAATAACGGCGACGCTATCGCCAATAGCGAACGCGTCTTTATTTTCGACACCACTTTGCGCGACGGCGAGCAATCGCCCGGCGCTTCGATGACGCTCGAGGAGAAGCTCCAAGTCGCCGAACTGCTCGACCAGATGGGAGTCGACATCATTGAAGCGGGTTTCCCTATCGCCTCGGAAGGCGATTTCGAATCCGTCACGGAAGTCGCCCGCATTGTGAAGCGTGCGACGGTTGCGGGCCTCGCGCGCTCCTCCGCGAAGGACATCGACCGCTGCGGCGAAGCGGTGCGTAACGCTGTGCGCCCGCGCATCCATACGTTCATTTCGACGTCGCCGCTCCATATGAAGTACAAGCTCCAAAAGGAGCCGTCGGAAGTTCTCGATATGATCACGGCAAGCGTCTCGCGCGCCCGCAATTATGTCGAAGACGTCGAATGGTCGGCGGAAGACGGCACGCGCTCGGAGATCGACTTTCTCTGCCGCTGCGTCGAAACAGCGATTAAGGCCGGCGCCACGACGATCAATATTCCCGACACGGTCGGCTATACGGTGCCGGAGGAATATCAGGCGCTCTTCGAAACGGTCCGCAGCCGCGTACCGAACGCCGACAAGGCGATCTTCTCGGTCCATTGCCACAATGATCTCGGCCTCGCCGTCGCTAATTCGCTGGCCGGCGTCAAGGGCGGCGCACGCCAGGTCGAATGCACGATCAATGGGCTCGGAGAGCGCGCCGGCAATGCAGCGCTCGAAGAAGTGGTGATGGCTTTGCGCGTGCGTGGCGACCGCCTGCCCTATCGTAGCCCGATCGACTCGACCATGCTGACGCGCGCTTCGAAGCTCGTCTCAGCGGTTTCATCTTTCCCGGTGCAGTACAATAAGGCGATCGTCGGCCGGAATGCCTTCGCGCACGAAAGCGGCATCCATCAGGATGGAATGCTGAAGCACGCGCAGACCTATGAGATCATGACACCCGAGAGCGTCGGCGTCGCCAAGACCTCGCTCGTCATGGGCAAACATTCGGGCCGCCATGCCTTCAAGGAGAAACTGAAGGAATTGGGCTTTGAGCTCGGCGAAAACGCGCTGGAAGATTCCTTCATCCGTTTCAAGGATCTCGCCGACCGCAAGAAGGTCATCTACGACGAAGATCTGATCGCCCTCGTCGACAATGAAATCATGCATGCGCATGAGCGCATCAAGCTCCTGGCGCTGACTGTCATTGCCGGCACTGGCGGCCCGCAGTCGGCGGCGCTGACGATCGAGGTCGATGGCGAGAAGCTGACGCATCAGGCGACCGGCAACGGGCCCGTCGATGCCATCTTCAACGCCATCCAGGCGCTGGTGCCGCATCACGCGACACTCGAACTCTATCAGGTCCATGCGGTGACAGAAGGGACCGATGCGCAGGCGGAAGTCTCGGTGCGGCTCGCTGAGGAAGGCAAATCGGTGACGGCGCGCGGCGCCGATCCCGATACGCTCGTCGCCTCGGCGCGCGCCTATATTTCGGCGCTCAACAAGCTGATGGTGAAGCGCGGCAAGACCAAGCCGGAGATCATGGCGGGCTGAAACAGCCGCCCTCACTCGAAAAAAACTGCCGCCGGAGATGTTCGGCGGCCGTCATCGTTTCCAGAACGCGCTTCTCTAAAACGCACTTGCGCTAGTGGAGCTTCTTCGTCATCTTGGCGATCTCCGTAACATCCGCTTCGAGGGCGGCGATAAAGCTCGCGAAGGCTGTTGGGTCGTGGAGCTTGCTGTGCAGTTCCGTCACCCAATTCGGCTTGCGCAGCGTCAGCGTCACCACGGCGGACGGCGCCTGAGTTTTTTCGACGAGGTGAGCACGGATACATTCCGGGATCGGCTCGAAAGCCAGATAATCCGTGCCCGCGTGGGTCTTCACGAAACTGGCGAAGCTCTCGGCCATATCGCGATACTTGTCCTGACGGCAGAGAGCGGCCAGTTCATCTTCAAAGGCGACCAGCGGCGGTTCGCCGCCGCCTGCGGTCCCGGTCCGGGCGGTCATCGAAATCTCCTTGGAGTAATCGAAGCTTTTCGGCTTCGAGATGGGAATTAACCGCCAAACTGAGCCAAGGCAAGGTGTGGCATACCAAATACAGCCATCGGTTCAGCTGCTCCGCTCGATTATGCCGGACGGGCGGCGACCCCCACCGCCAGCGATTCTGGTTCTGTTCTAGGTTGGTGCTGTCCGGCGCCTAATCTCATCGCGATCACCTTGATCCGCCTGCGATCCCCCGCTTCGGGCCTTTCGCCGCCAGGCTTGGACCTTTGCCCTGCCAGCTGGGTTTCCCCGGCATTTGCGGGACCGCAGTGCTAGACGCACCACGCGTTTGGGGTGACCGACCTCCGCTCCATCGTCGCCGCCACGCTGGTTATAGCCGCCCGCAAGAATATCCCGGCGCATGGGCGTTTTTTCGCGCCATGCTGGCGAGTCCGGCGGTGGAATTCCGTGTTTTCGGCGGGCCGCGACGAGCGGCAAGGAATGCGTGATCTTCGCTTGCGAAAACGGCCCGTCTCGGTTACATCCCTCCCCTCGCGAAGCGATCGGCGCCTGCCGCTCCTTCGCGCGGAGTGCTGTTCCGTTCTGCGGAGCCGGCTCCAAATGTTCGATGAAATCGGACCGTCGCAACGACAGGTTCGGGCGCATAGCTCAGTTGGTAGAGCAGCTGACTCTTAATCAGCGGGTCCAAGGTTCGAGCCCTTGTGCGCCCACCATCGAAACCCTTATTTTAACAAGAAAATTTAGGAACGGAGCCGAATGGCGAGCTTATTTGGCTCAGGTCGAAATAAGATTGTTTGGATAGCCGCGACCGTGTCATTCCGTCATTCTGCTTTTGCCTGGGCGATCTTCCCGTCGAGCTGGCCGGATTCTTCGTCTCGTAACATGGCAGAGAGAGACGGTTCATCCAGCTCTGGGAGTGCATCCTCGAGCTTTTCAGAGTCGTGGAATCCGGTGCCGAAGTTCTCTCCGTAGATGCGCCGCAGCGTTTTGATAAGCGTATTTCCGTGCTTGCGGCCAATGCGCCCGTTCTTGTCCCGATGACGGGCATCGATCCCTGCCTGAACCATCTTCAAACTCCACGGAAACCTGCTGTTCTGCGGAACATTAAGTCTCTGCGCTCGCGTAGAGTTTCACGCGGCCGATTGCTGTGGGCCGTAGGAGGTGGCTATGGCCCGCGCATCTGGGGCAAACCGCGGCGACAACCAAACAGCGGGCAAAGCCGACAAAGGCGTTCGGCAGCGCGCTCCCGACATGGGTCGAGCCACAGCTTTGCAAGCTGGTCGAGAGGCACCTTCCGGGCCCGGTCGGCTCCACCAGATCAAGTTCGATGGCTATCGGATGGCAGCCTGGATTTCTGACGGCAAGGTCACCTTACTCACGCGATCCGGCTCGATTGGACAGCCAAGTATCCCTCGGTCGTATCGGCCTTCAAGAAGCTGCGGTTCACTCAGCCTATATTGACGGCGAACTGTGCGGCGCAAGGCCGAACGGCATTCCAACTTTCGCTTTGACGCAGGCCGCGACCGATGGGCCGACAAGGTCCATCTCGTCTATTATGCCTTCGATCTGCTATCGTCACTTCCCCGTCGCCTTTTAAGATTGGAAGCGTCTCGAGTTCAATTTCCGAGCTCGAGTTTCGCCCGCGCTAAGTCAGCGTCGCGTTGCATAGTGATCGTTGTGGCGCCGCAAACTCAGGGAAGGGCCGGCCCAGTATCGCTATGAAGGGCAGCCACGGCAGCGGAGCTTGCAAAGACCTCCCTGGGCTGGGAAAGCGTTTTGATCTGATGTTTTTTTCTGGAATGAAATGAAGCAAAGTGGACTGACGAGTGAGGCATATTGGCGGTTATTTCCTCATTGGACTCAGCAACCATGAAAGCGACAATCGCCAGAACTATTGCGCCCACTATGAAACCGAAATTCATCGCCCAACCGCCAAGTCAAAGGCCAGATTTGAGCGATCAATTCAGGACCTGACAACCAAGTTCCTCGAGTTGGAGGGAAAAGTTCACCTTCACAACTGATGTTGTATTCTGATCGAACAATCGCCCCGTAGCTCAATCCGCGACTAGCTTTTCCATTCGCACGTTCAATGCCGACGCCAGATTCTTGAACAGCACCAGCTCACCGCCGCCATTGCCGGCCGCAAGTTTAGCAACATCGCGCTAGAAACCCGCGGTTTGCAGAAATTATCGGTTCACGTGTCAGCAGGTGAGCGGACCATTGAAGGGGTCCAAGAGCGGATTTCCTGTTCCGCTTCTGCGACTTGACGGCCCGTCATTCTCATCGCGACCAACCGCCGCGCGATGTGCACCTCGCTTTGCTTCCGCGCTCGCAAAGGCCGCCTCGGCAAGCGCCAGCCATTGATAGGCTTCCTTTAGATTTGCGTGCACGCCGCGTCTGAGCGCATAGGCCAAGGCTCGACGAAGCCGTCACGAGAGATGCTCAGTCGAGCCTACGGCGCCAGAAAGCCTGAAAATTGATCGTGACCCGCATATTCGGCGACTGGGCGCCCAGCGCTGGCGTCGATTTCTTTTGCGCCTTGACCGCCATTGAATCCACAAAGACATAGGGAGTTCCCGTCTCCGCTTCGTAGAGAAATTTCTGCAGCGCCTCATAGGCTATGTCGACGATCATCTGGACGCGCACGCTCTCCCCTGCCGCAGCACGGTCGGTTTGTTGCACGCCTGAAGACACGAGACTGCCGTGTTCAGTCAAAACTAATTTCGAGAGATAGCTTTCAAGCTGCGCGCTCGCCAGCCCAATAGTGGGCGCCGCCACAAAAGCGGATGCGGGCGCCTTGCCAATTTGATCATTTGCACCTTTGCCAGTAGGCCGCCGATGCGCAGCCACAAGTTTCGCTAGCGATTGTTGTTTATCCGACAATGCATCAATAGCGTCGGCGCGAAGCCTCAATGCTATGACGGGCACAGTCGCGCAAACGAGTAAAAGCGAGCCCAATACGCCAAGAGCGATCGATTTCTGTCGGTTGAATTTCAGCAAGACTTAATCTCCGAGCGCCACGAGATTATCAGGAACATGCGCCTCGATATAAAACCGGTAACGGCCACCGTCCGATTCTTTGGTCGTCGGAGCAAAGAAATGGACCGACGAAAAGCGCTTGGATTGCTCTAGGGCGCCAATAAGCGGCGGCGGATCGGTGGCCAGACCAATAATACGCAATGTCGCTTTTTCGAAATGCAATTCGCTCAGAAAGGCGCTGTCGGGCAGTGCCCGCGCCAAAGCGTCGAGCATGAGTACGGCCGCCGGCGTTTGTTCCTTCAGAGCCCAGGCACGCTCGCTTGGATCGCGTGATTTCAGAGCTGCCGATTTATTTGCGTGCTGATCATGTTTCTCAATGTCGCTCACGCGTAAGGCGACATCATCGTATTCTTGCCAAGCTGCATTGGCCGCATAGAAGGCCCACGCACTCAGCAGCACGCTTATCGCGAGTGTGGCTCCCAGGCCAATCGCGATCATGCGCGGCAGCTTTTTCAGCTGGTCCTCCGCCTCCAGGGACGGGCGCGTCCAAATCACGATCGGCGCCGCCTTGCTGGTGTCATCGTGGGACGCGATAAATCGATCCGGTACAAGTGCGATGGTCTTCAACTGATCGCAAATGACGTTTATCGTGGAACGAGCAATGATGTGGACCTGCACATCGAGCATTTGCGCATCATTGCGACTCGACACCGGGGCAAATCCATAGGCCGCCTGAGATATTGGCCAAGGCGAAAGACGTTCAATCTGATTGCGTACAATTCCCGGGAGGAATTCTTGCGCCTTCGCCGGAACGTTCAAGCGACGAATGACGGTCGTCTCGGGCGCAACCTCGAAATCGATCCGCAAATTGCGTAGGGACTCGGAGAGTTCGCGCGGCATGACAGCGCCCAACGGCAGCTCGGCGAGAACCGCCTCGCCTTTGCCTACCGAGCGGCGAATAATGAACCGGCCATCACGTTGACTCACAACAATCGATCGACGCGCCTGAAAAGCGGAGAGCCCTTCGACCGCGATTTCAGCCAGGACCGCCGTCCAATTTGTAAGACTCTGGCCAAGCTGCATGGATCCCCCGTCGAATAAACGCGCTTAAGTCGCGAGATCTGTCATGCTGAGAAGCGCACTCATGATCGAAATGATGAGTGCACCGACGATGAAACTCACCGCAATAATCGTCGCTGGCCCAATGACACCCATGATCCGATCGATGCCAACGCCAGCCCTATGCTCGTAGAATTGCGCTGCGTGTCCGGCGATCGACCCGATGTCGCCCGTCTCCTCGCCTACCCGCAACATGCGCACAGCGAGCGACGGCAACAGATCGGTGTCTGCCAAGGCATCTGCGAAACGCCGCCCGTGGCGGACTTGCTCGTGCAGCTGATCGATCGCCGCCGTCAACGGCGCCGTGCTGACGATGTCGCGCAAGATCTTCAACGCAGCGGGCAGCGCGACACCATTTTCGATGAGCAGGCCAAGCGTTCCAATGATCCGTGCCGTACGCCGGTCGCGCATCGGTCCGGCGATGCCTGGGATCGATCCAATAAATGCGATGATCCCGCCTTGTACGTCGCGTCGCCGCAGAAGAGCCCAGGCCGAAGCCGCAAAGGCAACCCAGAACGCCACAAAAACCTGGAGATTGGTCCGCAGCCAGACTGAAGCCTGCAGCACGAACGCCGCGCCGCTGTTGAGGCGGCTGCCGAGATCCTTGAACACGGGTTCGAACTGCGGCACGACATAAAGAAGAAAGAAAAACAGGATCACCACGGCCGAGCCGACCAAAAACAGTGGATAGCGAGTAGCCGAGTTAAGACGCTCTGAAAGAAGCTCGCGCCGCGTACGGTCATCGACAATCGCGTTCAGAACGGAGTCGAGTTTGCCGGCGGCCTCGCCCGCGCGCATCATCGCGATATAGGTCGGTTCGATAATGGTCGGATGGCGCTCCAATGCTTCGGCGAGGCTCTCTCCGGTCACGATCCGCGCGCGCAAGTCGCTGGCGAACCATACCACGGCCTTATTCGTGTCTTCGCTTAGCGTCTGCAAAGCCGCCTCAAGCGTCAATCCAGCGCCGATCAGCAAGGATAGTTGCCGCAAGAAAAGCGTAACCGCGTGGGCGTTGGGGCGTTTCTTGCTGCCGACGGCAGAGCGACCACCATTGATGTCCGCATCGATCAGCAAATGACCGAGATATTCAACACGCCGCGCGACTTCATCGCGCGTGGGCGCCTCGACCTCGCCAGTGACAAGTTCTCCGGATGCGGTCATAGCACGGAAGCGAAACTGCGGCATGTGCTAAACGCTCATGGTGACGCGGAAGACTTCGTCTATCGTGGTGAGGCCTTGCCGACATTTGGCGATGCCGTCTTCGGCCATTGTCGTCATGCCCTCACGGCGAGCGATTTTTTCAATATCCGCCGAATCCGTTTGCGGGCCGATCGCGTTGCGAATGGCCGGAGTCACTTCGAGCACTTCAAAAAGCCCCCGGCGGCCGCGAAATCCGCTGAAGCCACAAAGTTCGCAGCCTTTTGGACGATAGACCGGCTCGCCTTCGCAAAAGCCGAGGCTTTCATATCGATGGTCCGGGGCGAGATCATTTTCAGTGAGTCTATGCGGCACTTTGCAGTCGGCACAGAGGATGCGGACGAGACGTTGGCCAACAATGACCTTAACGCTCGATGCCAGGAGAAAGCTCTCGATCCCCATGTCGATGAGGCGAGCAATCGCACCTGCCGCTGTGTTGGTATGAAGCGTCGTGAGGACGAGATGGCCCGTCAAGGCCGCGTGGACGCCCATATGCGCTGTCTCCGCATCACGCATTTCGCCGACCATGATCACATCGGGATCCTGCCGCAGAAAAGCCCGCAGCGCCGACGCGAAAGTCAGTCCGATGGCAGGGTGCACTTGCGTCTGATTGACGCCGGAGATTTGATATTCGACCGGGTCCTCGATCGTCAGAATCTTGCGACCAGGCTTGTTGAGTTCCGCGAGGGAGGCTGCGAGCGTCGTCGTCTTACCTGAGCCCGTTGGCCCGGTCACGATGATCAAGCCGAAAGGCATGGCCAGCGAATTGCGTAAGCTCTTCTCGTCGCGCGGCAAAAGCCCGATCTGATCCAGGACTGCGGCACCCCCGCCCTTGCGCAATAGGCGGATCACAGCGCTTTCTCCGTGCTGCGTCGGCATGGTCGCGACACGGAGATCGAATTCGACTCCAGCGACGGTGATGCGCATGCGGCCATCCTGGGGCAGTCGGCGCTCGGTGATGTTGAGGGCGGCCATAATTTTAAGCCGCGAGAGAAGGCCCTTTGCCATGCTCAAGGGTGGCGCAGGAACAGCTTTCAACAGCCCGTCGACGCGCAGCCGCACCTGTAGCGTCCCGGAAAATGGCTCGATGTGCAGATCCGTCGCGCGCTGTTCCACTGCGAGACGCAGAAGTTCGTCGAGTGCGCGCACGACCGGTGCACCACGCGCGAGATCGCGCAGATCATCAAGATCATCGGCCGTCGCTGCACCCGCCTCCGATGACGATTGAGCGAAGGAGGCGGCAGCTGTCTCAAGCGTCGTCGTCAAAGCTGCTTCAAGATCATCGGCGGTTGCGACCACAATTACGACCTTGCGGCCAAGTGCAACCTCGACGGCGCGGATCATTTCTTCATCAACAGGCCGGGCAATTGCCAATGTTAATTGGCCTTGCGCATCCTCGAAAGGAAAGAGCCGCTCCTCTTTAAGAAAGCGCGGCGAAAGCGCGGCTCCGGCAAAGCGATCGCTGGTCAGTTCGGTCCGTTGTATGCGCCGACACGCATAGAAAGCCGCGACTTCATTGGCAAAGGCCACCGGCGCCAATTTCGTCAGATTGATCCAATCCGACTCGGAACTCGTCTCTGCTTGTCGCAGCTTGAGGCTGCTGTCCTGCGCCGCCGTATTTCCAATGACGCCTTTATCGACGAGGTAATCGAGAAAACTCTTTTGCACGCGACACATCCAGGAACGCGGACTCGTCACATGACGAGGGACGCCAAAACGAGGGACGCTGAGCGTCGCCGACGAAAAGGCTAGTTAAAAGACATGTCAGTTTGACTACATTCGAAAGAATCGACATGCACCGCCTCTGCTGAATTCCGCCCTGAAAGACCTCGCTTCAACGCGATCGTGAAATACAGGATGGTTATCCTATTCGGCGCCGCCGGCGGGTGCTGCGGCCCGTGCTGCATTCATCTTAGCGAAGAAAGCAAGCGCCGTTTCAAGTTCTTCAATAGAAGAAGATGCCAATAGCTTGGCAAACTCTTGCTCAACCGCATCGTAATGCGCCTTCACCTTACGCCACTTCGCCGGTGAAAATTCCACGACGATGCTGCGACCGTCCTTGGGATTCGGTCGGCGGCGGACATATCCCTCCCTTTCCAGCCGGTCGAGCACGACCGTCACCCCGCCTGAACTGAGGCCGCTGAACTGGCCTAGCACCTTAGGCGTCAGCGGCCCCAGAAGTTCCAGAACATTGAGGAACTGAAGGTCGGTCGGATGCAGGCCCAAGTTTTCCGCGACCCGCTGACTGTAGAGGCTGCTCCCGGCGATGAAGAGACGCACCGCGCGGGTGAGATCGGCCGTAAGAGCGGCAAGCTTTCCATTTGACAAAGCGGACATGGCGGACCTAGGGTGCAATATACCTTACTTAATAAGATATATTTCTTGGAGGGCTCTGATGACGGCAAAGGCTTATATCGGCATGGGAATGGAGGGGTCTATAGCCCGCTGGTACGAGAAAAACACCGCCAAAGACGTGAAGGCGTTCAGCGTCTTGGCCGACCGCATCTCGGAGAGCCTCATCGCCGGCAGCGCTGTTCTGGAGGTAGCACCTGGTCCTGGCTTTCTTGCCGTCGAACTCGCGAAACGCGGTTTTGCGGTGACCGGTCTCGACATCAGCAAAACCTTCGTCGAACTCGCTCGAAAGAACGCAGAAAAGTCGGGCGTTCACATCCGCTTCGAACAAGGCAACGCCTCCCAAATGCCCTTCGGCGATCAGAGCTTCGATTTCCTGGTTTGCCGCGCCGCCTTCAAGAATTTTGCCGATGCTGTAGGCGCTCTCAAGGAGATGCTGCGCGTCCTCAAGCCCGGCGGTCGTGGTCTCATCCTCGATCTGCGGCGCGACGCCTCGATGGAGGACATCTCAAAATATGTCGATGGCCTGGGTGTCTCTCTGCTTGATCGCTTGTCTATGAAATTCATCTTCCGATTGATGCTCCTGCCACGCGCTTGGCGGGTGGATGCGTTCGCGAAAATGCTGGCGCAGATTCCCTTCCGCCATACAGAGATTATCCCCGATGCCGTGGGCATGGAAATCTGGCTCGAGGCATAGTGCGGCGCTGCCTTCCTTTTCGGTCTCTTAGAGCGACCTCCGGCATCGACCGCTGCCGTCAGCAACCAACAGAACGCCACGTCTTGCGTTAAGAGGATTGGGCGACATCACTCTTGCAACGACACCGCAGCTTCTGCGCCCGTGCCGTTTCGACGCGCGCCGGCCGAACCGCTGAAGATACAAATGACTGACCTATCACTCGACGCCCGCGGTTTGCGCAGCTTCGTCACGCAAGGTTATGCGGTGGTCCCCGGCCTGATCGGACCAGAGCTACGTGCTGCAGCTTGGTTGAGATCGACCGGTTGGTTGCCGAAGCTCCACCAGCCCAGGAAAAACCGGACCACACTTCTACTTCCTGCCACCGCCGCTGCCGGGCTCGCCGTTCGACGCTTTGTTGAATGCCAGCCAACTGGCCAGGTTGGTCGAGGCAATGATCGCGCCGCACCAGCCTGACCCTCCAGATCACGTGCAGGTGTCGTTGATTCTGCCCGGTTGGTCCCATAAACTAGGCGGTCCACACCTGGACGGCCTTTCACCGTTGGGGCCCACCGACAGGCCCGGCACCTTCACTCTGCTCGCTGGCGTTCTGCTGACGGATCAAGAGGCGCCTTGGCACGGCAATCTGTGGGTCTGGCCGAACTCGCACGAGGTGGCGGCCGCTTATCTGCGCAAGCATAGGCCCGAGGCCATACGTGGGCTCGGCCAGCCGACGTTATCCGATGGCCGAGCCTGAGCAAGTGCTGGGCAAGCCGGAGACGTCCTTCTTGCGCACTACTTGCTCGGCCACAACATGGTTGGCAACACATCTAAGACGACACGCCGCACAGTCTACTTTCGGCTACGAGCCAGCGGCCACCAGGGAGCGGTGGCAGGAGGTTGTACAAGATCCCTGGGTGGAGTTGGCACCAGTCGGAGGCGCCACGCGAAGGGGTTGCAAAGTTGAAGAAAAAGCCAAGCACTGAGCTAAACTGATCCAGCCATACTCACGGCTCGATGCCGAAGCGATACGCGATGAATGCACATCCTGGTATCATGACGTTGCTGGGCATTGCTGCCAGCGTCAGCCTGCTTTCAGGCTGGCGGCTCTATCTGTGCATTCTTGCGACCGGCCTTGCGATGCGCTGGCATATCGTGCCGCTGCCCGAGCATCTGGAGGCGCTGCGCGTGCTGGCAAACCCATGGGTGTTGGGCGCTGCCGCATTGGCAACGCTGTGCGAATTCTTTTCCGATAAAGTGCCGTGGCTCGACACGATCTGGGATACTGTCCACACGGTGATCCGGCCGGTAGGCGGAGCCCTATTGGCCACGGCTATTGTCGATCCGACAGATCCCTCGATGCAGGTGGTTGCTTTCATTGTTGGCGGCGGTGGTGCGTTGCTGGCGCACAGCGGTAAAGCCGGAGCACGCGCAGTCGTCAACGTTAGCCCAGAACCCTTCAGCAATATCGCTCTTTCTACAACTGAGGACGTCGCCACCAGCGGGTTGCTCTACGTGACCTATGCATACCCCTATGTTGCAGGCGCGGTGGCGGTCGGACTGCTCGTCTTAATTGGCGGAATGATATTCGTGGCATGGAAAATTGTTGGGCGTCTATTTCGCCGCAAACCTGTCGTGCGAAGCACATTTCATAGCCCTCTTCGCAAACACGACTAGAATGGCGCGATTGAGCAAATGAAGGAAAAGCGATGCGGCCACGCGGGGACCAGAATGTCCCGCCGTCCAGTATTCAATCCTTGAGAACGTCCTTTAGACGCGGCGCCAAGACGTAGACGAAGCTTGCTTTAAGCATAGGCCCCCAAGTCGCCGGCATCGAATCGATCAGAATGCAGGCAAAGCGAGCCTGCCCCATCAATTTTTCGGTTTTCTGAAGATGTTCGTCGATTGCGTTGTTCATTGCTTGCGCTGGTACGTAACCGGCATAAGCGCCGAACTCGGCTTCGACTTTTTCGAAAATCATCTTCACAGCTTGCGCCAGCCGTCTTGCATCGTCATCGGTTGCGGCAATGCCGTATCGATCCGCAAGATCGGACTCTCTCATCGCGAAACATCTCCCATCGTGCAACTCGACGAGATGGGCTCTTCAATTTTCAGCGCGGACGGGACGCATCAGCTGATGTTCAGAGGCGACCCGTTGATATGGTTCGTTTGCGCTTTTGATACGATATTGAAGGTCGCTATCTGACGGCGGCAATTGTGCGAGTACGCTGAATTCACCACGCGGGTTGCGCTGATGTCCTCCGCGCGGATCAAATGTTACCATCTCGCCGATCTTATAGAGATGAGCATGAGGCTCGTGGTTCGATGAACTACCCATGTGAAGTCCTTTTCTTGGCGTAGGTTCGTATCGACGCACCGACAGCCTCACACTTCCAATTATTTCGTCAGCGGCTCTATCGCCTCCCGCAAGGCGACTGCGGCTGGGCCGCCGAATGGTTCGAATATCGCCAGGAATTCGTCGAGCGATTTTTTTAATTTCGCTGCCGGATTTCTGATCTTCCAGAACGATGCGACCCATTCCTCGGCGGTTTCATTTCCGACGAGCTGCTCTGGATTTGCTCGCACGAATTGTAGCAAAAGCTCCGAGAGCGTTGCTGCACTGGTCTGCAATGCTGCGATTTCCGATGCGTCTTGCTGCACGCTGATGTTAGTCATACTCCAGGACTTTCGCCTACGCTGAGTGCCAGTGATCTGGGTTCTTTTTGTCGTTCAGATGCCGCACGCGCGCTACGAGCGCATGATGGCCCTGGTGTCGGGACCAAAAAATCGCATCGATTCGGTTTTTGAAGGTCGCCAGAATGGAATTTGCGTGATCCGCGACGACGTAGTCATTGATCAACTCACCTTCTTGCCGTCCCTTTGGACGCGGTTCGATATAGACATTCGCCATTTTGCTTCCTTCCTTCGACGGCACAGACCGGATAAAGAGCGGAGTGCGCGAAAGAGCCCGTCGCGAGAATAAAAAGCCGGGTAATGATCCCAACTTTTTTCTTCGTTCTCCCCGGGCATTTTTTAAGCGCAGGTAATTCTCACGCAGATTTAAGGTTTGCAGCGGAGAACTTGCCGTTACGATCATTCTTCACGATGTCGAAGCTAAGCTTTTGACCCTCAACGATTGTGTACAAACCCGCGCGTTCAATTTCGGAGACATGAACAAATACGTTTTCGCCGCCGCCATCAGGCGCGATAAAACCGAAGCCTCGTATGGAATTAAAGAACTTGACGGTTCCGGTAGTCATAACAATTTCCTTCTAACGTTAGGGCTCGGCTGTTGCTTGGCTTTCCGTAACTCTGCGGGAATCTGAGAGGGATTTCTTTCACCGGCACCGAATAAATGGATCACACGCTGAACGGCCGTTCTGCACGCAAGCATCTTCGATCGTGAATAAAGCTCAAGCAGAGCGCTCTTTCGAACGCTTCCCTCATAATTTGTTTTTGAGATTGATCGTATGCATAGCTGTGCGACCGCAAGAGAAATGGCGTATGTGCGCTCCTTATCAGGCGGGAGCGCAATCAGTCTCTCAGTCACCACAGCCATCATGCTTCTCTGGCCATAATCGACTGTGCGCCTTTTGGGCGATTAAGTCGAGGTAATTAAATCAGGCGCCGTCGGGCGAGGTGCTGCGCAAAGTGCATGATTGTTAAACCACCACGGGCGGAACTTGCCGTCGCCGCGCCAATAGGAACTCCGGGCGTGCAAGATTTCAGAATTTTGCCATAGCCGCAGTCGCGTCCTGGGATGAGTGATGCTCTTGATGACGACGCTACCCATGGTACGCGGCCCGGCTTTGTGTGGAACGTTTCGATCTAGCTAGACGTTGCCATTGCATGCTCTCAATCAAACCCATCACGATTTGGATCAAACCCATCACGATCTGGGAAGGCAACGGCGTCAAGCGAACCATTGAAAGCGTTCAGGGGATGGCAAGCTTCCTAGCTGGGGCTTGGCCGGGCGATCGATCTGCGACGACCTACAGGGACGCTCTCGAGGCCTGCCTAGCAGCGCTTGAGGGCCGCGGAACCGCCAGCCAGGCCCGCGCTGCGATCTCTAAGGCAGCGAAGGCAGCCAAGATTTTCTGGCGCCACGATCCTTTATTCAAAGGTCACTGACGACCACGTCATCGCTACTTTGCGGCGTTGAGGTGTTGAGCAAAGCGTTAGCGCGGGGCTGGTGCGAACTCGTGCATAAAATAACGTGCTGCCTTGATCCCTCCTCGCAATGCGGGGAGGGATTTTTGCTCGTCATTTTTCAAGTCTTACGAAGGGGCCGCAGCAGGTAGAGAGCTTTAAATCCGAAACACCTTTCGGATTTGGCCGAACGTCTCACAGACACTCATAAAGTTTTGCGCCCATAACAATTTGTGCCGGTGGAAACGGACATCCCGAATTCGGCATCGATCCATGGAAAAATTTGCCGTAGCTTTTGATGCCGAGCCATTCAATGGTGATGGTGGCTGAAGGCGCTTGAAGATTATTATTACCCGCGAGTTCGGTATAGTCCCATGGCATCGAAGGCGTTTATAAAGTCAGTCAGACCGGGCGCTGATCTCGGTGTCGTCAAGCAGGTCCACGGCGGGCCCGCGCACGCAGCGACATAGCCCGCTTCCGTAAGGCGCGGGGCTATGCTTCTCCGACTGCAGGATCACGCGATCTCAAAAATAGCCTCAACCTCAACCGGCACGTTACGAGGCAAAGAATAGCAGCCCACGGCAGCACGGGCATGGCGCCCCGCTTCTCCAAACACTTCGACCATCAGATCGGAAGCACCATTGATAACCTTGGGATGGTCCTTGAAATCAGGCTCTGCATTAACGAAGCCGCCAAGACGTATCACGCCAACGACGCGATCCAGGTCTCCATTCAAGGCGTGTTTGAGCTGAGCGAGAATGTTGACCGCGCAAAGACGGGCTGCGGCCTGCCCTTCTTCGATCGAATAAGCCGAGCCAAGTTTGCCGGAATATTTGTCTTTACCGCCTTCACTTGGAACCTGGCCAGAGATGTAGATATGATTGCCAATTCTCCGAGCCGGCACGTAGTTCGCCGCCGGCGTCACTGCAGCCGGCAGATTAATACCCAAGCCCGCCAATCTCTCCTCGACTTTTCCCACCACGATCGGATTCCCTTCTCGCATCCTTCATTCATAATCGAATTGCAGCTCTGAATTATGCGCAAACAAGAGTTCTAATCCCTGCGATCCGGCAACGCTGAGTAGAGCCTTACAAGTCGTGCGTATGTCTTGAACGATAGCCTTCTTGGCTGCTGCGGCCTCGTTGCGTTTGAGCGCAGCAAGGATCTCCTTATGATGCGCGGCACTCCATGGCATGGTCATAGACAGAAAATGACTATTATCGTTCTGCCCCCCAGCAGCATGATCAGTTTTGCATGCGGTTTGATGCCGTTCAAATTGCGCTTCTACATACGTCCTCCGGCGCAATTTGCTGGCGGTGTCCTGGTCCTCCCGTATCGGGACACCGCCTCCTTTTTCGTTCAGAGTCCACAACAACTCAGGCACGAGCGCATCTGCTGCTGAGTACTATGTGTTGATCGAGCTGGAAAGCAACAAGAAGTCTAGCGGCACCGCAATGGCGCGCAATAAAAAGCTTGTTATCATTCATCCATGTGCGCTCATACGACATGGCCTGCTATCAGCAGCGAAGAGTTCCAATATGTTCGACGGCGACAGGATGGCGCGCCTACGCCAAGCCTGAATCCGCAGTTAACGAGCTCTTGAAACTGAAAGGCTCAAGTATCGTTTTCCTTGATTTCTCGGCGTGGGTAATTCTCGAGAGTCAGGATAGCGGCTCCCTCATTCGCAAGATCGCTGATCGTGGTGTCTCAATAGCATTGCTTGCTTCGGTCGACCGCGAGGGTCTAAGGCATGTCGAGAAGCGCGGCATTCGCGGACTTTTACCTCCTCATGCGGAAGTCGAGGCCGTTCATAATTTGCTTTATGAGCTATTTGCCGGCCGGTCAAACTTGTGTTCTCAAGACTGCACAACGCCGGAGTCACAAGTATACCGTCTATCGATTCTACAGTTGAAAATTCTGCGTTCCCTGTGTCGAGGCCGACTCGAGCGCCAAGTTGCGACGGAACTTGGTATGAGTCATCGAGCTGTAAAGGAGCACGTAAGCTTTACGCAAAAAAAGCTCGGCTTTGAGAGAACGACACAACTAGTTGCGGCCTTCCGCCGGATATTTTGGCGAAATGCCATTGCTCTGACGCCCCGCTCTGCCCGATGCGCTTTGGCGTTGCTGCCATGACGCTACTCGTTTCCACTGCAGACTAAGTGTGCGTTTCGGATGAGTCCCGCGGCACTCTCGCCATAAATGCTTCCATCAGCTCAATCGGCAGCGGGAATACGATTGTTGAGCCGCGCTCGTTGGCGATATCGAACAGGGTGCCGAGATAGCGGAGCTGCATGGCCTGCGGCACCTCGCGAAGGATGCGCGCGGCTTCCACCAACTTCTGCGCCGCCTGCTGCTCGCCCTCGGCGTGGATGATCTTGGCGCGGCGCTCCCTTTCGGCTTCGGCCTGGCGGGCGATGGCGCGCACCATGCTTTCGTCGAGATCGATACGCTTGAGCTCGACGTTGGACACCTTAATACCCCAGGCTTCGGTCTGTTTGTCGAGCACGTCCTGAATGTCGGCATTGAGCTTATCGCGCTCGGCCAGCATCTGATCCAGATCATGTTTGCCAAGGACCCAGCGTAGCGTGGTTTGGGCGAGCTGGCTGGTCGCTGCAAGGTAATTGCTGACCTGAATGATCGCTTTCTCAGGATCGACGACGCGGAAATAAATCACCGCGCTGACCTTGACCGAAACGTTATCGCGGGAAATCACGTCCTGCGGCGGCACCTCGTCGACCACCACGCGCAGGTCGACGCGCACTGCCTGCTGAATGAACGGATAGAGCAGAATGAGTCCGGGGCCCTTGGTGCCAGTATAGCGCCCGAGGGTGAACACGACAGCGCGCTCGTACTCGCGCAGGATTTTGATGGAAGCGTAGAGGACCATCAGAAACAAAGCCGCGATGACAATGACAATGGTGACAAACATTATCGTGCTCCCCAGGCTTTAGATCTGCGGCAATGGCCGGTCAGATCGGTTGTACGCGAAGAACGAGGCCGTCCCGCTTGACGACTTTGATCTGCGTTCCCACCGGGAGCGGCGTGTCCGCGCGCGCCCGCCAGATTTCGCCGGCAACGCGCACGCGGCCCTCTTCGCCATCCCAGGAAACAGCCTCCCCTTCGGCGCCGATCAGCGCCTCGCCGCCGCTCACGACCGGCTTCTTGCGCGCGCGCAACAGCGCGGCGAGTACCAGCAGGATGAGGGCCGCGCTGGCGAGGACGGCGCCGATCACGACCCCGCCGGAGAGCGTGTAGCCAGAGCCGCGTGCGGGAAACATCATCAACGCACCGATGACGAAAGCCGCGATGCCACCGACGCCGAGCGCGCCAAAGGCGCCGATATGAGCTTCGGCGATCATCAGACCGACACCGACGATGACCAGCGCGGCGCCGGCATAGTTGATCGGGATAAAGGCCAGCGCGTAGAGGCCGACAAGGAGCGAGATGGAGCCGATCAGACCCGGCGCCACCGCGCCCGGATTGAAGAATTCGAAAATGAGCCCGTAGATGCCGAGGAGCATCAAGATGAAGGCGACATTCGGGTTGGTGATCAGTCCAAACAGCTCGGTACGCCAATCGGGAGGCTCTGCCTCGATTTTAAGCCGGCTGGTCGCCAGAACCTGTGACTTGCCGTTGACGATGACGGTCTTGCCGTCGATCTGGCGGAGGAGATCGGGAACGTCATTGGCGATCACGTCGATGACGTGCAAGGAGAGTGCTTCTGTTGCCGGCACGCTGACAGCGGAACGCACAGCGTCGGCGGCCCAATCGGCATTGCGGTGGTTGAGTGTGGCGAGGCTCCGGATATAGGCGATCGCATCGTTTACGATTTTGCGCGTTTCTGTGTCCTCCGACTGTCCACGCGCGCCCGGCTTTTGATCCGAGCCGCCGGGCAGGATCGGACTGCCGCCGAACTGTACCGGCGTGGCGGCACCGATGTTGGTGCCTGGAGCCATGGCGGCGATCGCGCTCGCATAGGTGATATACGTACCAGCGCTGGCCGCTCGCGCCCCGCTCGGCGCCACGAATGTAGCGACCGGTACTTGGGACGAGAGAATTGCGCTGATGATCTGGCGCATGGAGGTATCGAGGCCGCCGGGCGTGTTCATACGCAATACAACGATACCGACGTCGGCCGGCGTCACGTTTTTGAGTTCCCGCGCGATGTAGTCGGCCGTGGCCGGGCCGATCGTACCGTGGACATCGAGCACTACGGCGCGCTTGGCGGCGCTCGCCGGCGCAACGAACGTCGCGGCCGCAAGTGCAGCACATAAGGCCAAGAGTCGTATCGCCACCCGCAGCCGCATCATGACCATATCCAAGGCGGGGAACCCATTGTGGCATTATATCTTGCTCGTAGCGCGGCGTCCCACCGTGCGAGCTGAATACGAGTACCTCGCTGCCGAGCGAATGATTGACCAACGCCCTAAGTGCGAACAAACTCGCTGGCCGCAAGGACGTTGAAGCATGGGGAGGACGGTATGCCGGCTCTTCAAGGAAAACACGCCTTGGTCACTGGCGTAAGCCACGCCGGACAGATCGGCGAGGCGGTCGCAAAAAAGCTCGCGGCGAGCGGCGCTGCGCTCGCGATCTGCGCGCGGACAGAAGCCGATGCTGAGGCCCGCACCCAAGACTTGCGCCGTGACGGGGCGCGCGCGATAGGCCTCGCCGCGTCCTTGACCGACGAAGCTCAAGTCAATGAGCTGGTCCACCGTGCGTTAAACGAATATGGCCGGATCGACATCCTCGTCAATCTCGCCGGCGGCCTCACGCGCTACAAGCCGGCGATCGAGCACACTCTTCAAGACTGGACCGAGGAATTGAACAATAATCTTCTCAGCGCCTTTTTGATGTCGCGCGCGCTCTTCCCGCACATGCGCGATTCCGGCGGCGGCGTGATCATCAATTTCGCCCGCGCCGGCCTGCCGCAGGCCAACATGGTCGCCTATAATTGCGCCAAGGCCGGCATCGAGGCGCTTACCCGCACGCTGGCGCTCGAAGGTCGTGATATGGGCATCCGCATCAATGCCATCGGCCCCGGCCTCGCCGATACGGCCGCCAATATCGCGATGATGAAGCCCAAGGATACTGCGCATTGGGCGAAGCGCGAGGACATCGCCGAGACCGTCTGCTTTCTCGCCTCCGAAGCCGGAAAGGGAATCACCGGCCAGGTGATTGCCGTGACCGGAGCGGGGATATAGGCGTCCCACGTTCGCCATGGTCGGCGCTGGCAAGGAAGGAGAACATGATGGACGAGGGTAACTTTAATATGGCGTTGCGCAAATTTCTCAAAGAGGTCGGCGTGACATCGCAAAGTGAGATCGAGCGCATCGTTCGCGAGGGCAAGGTCGATGGAAAGAAGCTCAAGCTGCGTATGACGCTCACCGCGGAAAATGCCCCGCTCGAACATGTCGTCGAAACGACTATCGACCTGAATTGAGGTCGGCAGGGACATTAGAAACAGCGCCGCACGGTGATGACGGCACTTACTAATGAGCTCGGATCCAGCGTGCGCAGCGAATGATGACCACAGTTACGGTTTTCGGCGGTAGCGGATTTCTCGGTCGGCGACTGGTGCATCGCCTGGCCGCCACGGGCATGACTGTACGTGTCGCTGTACGGCATCCAGACCCGGCGCGGGTTGAGCTCCGATCGACCGGGCTCGACCGGGTCACGGTTGTTCACGCCGACATACGCGACCGAGCCTCCGTAGCCGCGGCACTTGCGGGTGCTGACGCCGTAGTCAACGCGGTCTCGGCCTATATCGAGAAGGCTGGTGTGACCTTCGAGGCCATCCACGTGAAAGGCGCCGAGACGGTGGCGCGGGAGGCTGTGGCGGCCGCCGTTGCCCGGCTCATCCTGGTGTCAGGCCTCGGCGCCGATCCCACTTCAAGCTCGCCTTACATCCGCGCGCGAGGACGCGGCGAATTGGCGGTTCGGCAGGTGTTCCCGGGCGTTACGATCGTTCGCCCAGGCGCCATGTTCGGTCCGGGCGACGCATTGTTTGGCGCGCTCAGTAAGCTCGCTCGGCTGCTGCCTGCAGTGCCGCTGATCGGCGGCTCCACCCGACTGCAGCCGGTCTTTGTCGAGGACGTCGCAGCGGCGATCGCCAACATTCTCTCCGACCCCGCAACCGTTGGCGAAACCTATGAACTTGCCGGTCCCGGCGTGTACACAATGCGCGAGCTCATTGAGATCACACTGCGCTGCATGGGCAAATGGCGACCGATCGTACCGGTGCCCTTTGCAATAGCCGAGATCCAGGCGCGATTGTTGGAGCTCCTGCCACACCCGCCGCTCACCACCGGCCAGGTCGATCTTCTCAAGGTGGATAATGTCGCGAGCGGGACTCTGCCGGGTCTCAGCGCGCTCAATGTTGAACCAAGAACAGTCGAGGAGGTCGTACCGACTTATATCGGGCCTCGCACATCAAGACCCGCTGGCTGATCTTATTCGGAATCGATGAGCACTTCAGAGCTTCATCCTTCGCTCAAAAAACAGGCTATATCCCGCGCAACTTCGGCTTGCATCCGCGCGCGCTCGGCAGCTCCTTCGCTTGGCTTCTCGGGACCGGAGCCGCTTGCCGCCTCATCCAGATCGACGGCAGCCTGATCGCGAAGCGCCGCATAAGCCAACACCCGGTCAATGCAGCGTTGCCGCTCGACGGCGATCAGGACTTCGATCCTATCGTCGGCCGGCTCTCCACGCCCTTCCGGTTCCATGTCCGATTTGTCGCTCATTGTTCACGCCCTCTCATTTGGCGCCTCAGGCTCAAATTTCGACGCCAGTTGTCACAAACTGCGCAGCAACTGTGCGCAAGGCAAGTGAGACACAATGTGATGTTTGCCAGAGAGGTTTTGTTGGCGCCAATTTTTTTGATGCGATAGGCTTTTCGCCAGGGCACTTCAAGGACCGGCTTCACAAAAGACAATCATCGGGGGCATCTGATGGAGGAGCTGCCATGTTTGTTCGAGAAGCTATGACTGAGCATGCGCACTGGATCGCGCCAGATATTGCGCTCAGAGACGCCGCGCGGAAGATGCGCGATGAAAGCATCGGCTGTCTGCCGGTCGGCGAAAACGATCGGCTGATCGGAATGATCACGGATCGAGATATCGCCTGCCGCGCTGTCGCCGAAGGCGCTGATCCCGCTAAGACGAAGGTCCGGGATGTGATGACTCGCGGAATTGCCTATTGCCTCGAGGCCGACGATCTCGCCGCCACTATTGAGCAGATGGAGAAGAAACGCATCCATCACATGCCTGTGCTGAACGCGCAAAAACGGATCATTGGAATCCTGTCGCTTTCGGATTTGGCGCTTAGAGCGCCTCTCGATCTTTCACGCGAAGTCTTCCGGCTCGCCTCACGCGATGCATCTGCGCATGCGCGCGCAGGCCATGCCTGACCTTAGCTTCTGCCGAACCGCGGCCCTGACCTCTTAACACAAAGAGCCCGGACCGCGGTTCGCGCCGCGCCCCTGCCCACCTCTGCTCTCGCGGAAATCGGCGATCAGCACGATGCGCAATCGCTCTGCTGCGAGGGGTGGGCCACGCGGAAGGCAGGAATCTCGGCGCAGGTGGCATCGACGGCAACGATGCGCGGTAACGGCTCGAGCGGAACCGAGAAACGCCGCGCACTAAAGATCTGCGGGATGAGGCAGATGTCGGCCAGCGTTGGACTCGCGCCGAAACAGAAGGGGCCAGGCGCGATCAGTTTCTCGATCGCTTCGAGCCCCGCCGAGATCCAATGGCGTATCCAGGCCTCGATGTCGTCATTGTCCTGCTTCAGCTCGCTACCGAGATAGTCGAGCACCCGCCGGTTACCGAGCGGATGGATGTCGCAAGCAATGGCAAGTGCCACCGCGCGCATTTTGGCGGCGAGCACGGGCTCTTTTGGAATCAAGCGCGGCTCCGGCTTCAGCGCGTCGAGATATTCGATAATCGCCAGTGATTGCGTCAGCAAAGTCCCGTCGTCGAGCTCGAGCGTCGGCACCAGCCCCTGAGGATTTTTCATCACATATTCCGGCTGCCTTTGCTCGCCGCGCAGCAAATGCACCGAAACCTGATCATAGGCCAAGCCCTTGAGTGCGAGGGCGATCCGCACCCGATAAGCGGCCGAAGAGCGAAAATAACCGTAAAGGCGCATGGCGAATCCCACGCCCGACGCCGCGCCGGGGTTTAATCGGAGCCAGCCTGCAATATCTTAAAGACGAGCTCAATTGCTCGAGAGGGGCCGTGCAAGGAGAGTTGCAGATGGGCCGCTTGTCTCACGCCGCTCAGCCGGCGGTCATCTCCGCCGAAAATCCGATGGGGACGGATGGTTTCGAATTCGTCGAATTCGCCCATCCCGATCCGGCGAGTCTCGGCGCGCTGTTCGAATTGATGGGCTTTACTCCGGTGGCGCGGCATCGATCGAAAAATGTCACGCTCTATCGCCAGGGCGATATCAATTATGTCCTCAATGCTGAGCCGGACAGTTTCGCGGCACGCTTCGCCAAAAGCCATGGGCCTTCCGCTTGCGCCATTGGCTTCCGCGTCGCCGATGCGGGCCATGCGTTGCAGCGCGCAATAGGCATGGGCGCGACAGCGGTTGAACCGAAAATCGGACCAATGGAGCTCAATATTCCGGCGATTGAGGGTGTCGGCGGCGCTCTCATCTATCTCGTTGACCGTTATGGCGACAGAGGATCGATCTGGGACATCGATTTTCGCTGGATCGGGGCGCAGGACCCGAAGCCCGAAGGCGCCGGACTTCGCACCATCGATCATCTGACGCATAACGTCTACCGCGGCCACATGGACGAACGGGCCGCATGGTACGAACGTTTCTTCAATTTTCGGCAGATTCGATATTTCGACATAGAGGGCAAATTCACCGGCCTGCATTCGCGCGCCATGACGAGCCCGTGTGGAAAGATTCGCATCCCGATCAATGAGAGCGTCGACGACAGCAGCCAGATCGAGGAATATCTCGAAGCCTATCGGGGCGAAGGCATTCAACATATCGCCTGCCAATGCGCGGATATCTATGCGACGGTCCGCAAACTGCGCCGCGACGGCCTACAATTCATGCCAGCGCCTCCGCACAGCTATTATGCCAAGATCGATGCGCGCATCCCAGGCCATGGCGAAACAATCGATACGCTCGAAGACTTCGGCATTTTGATCGATGGCGAGACGATCGACGGCAAGTCGAAATTGCTCCTGCAGATCTTCTCCAAGACAGTGATCGGGCCGATCTTCTTCGAATTCATCGAACGCAAGGGCGACGAAGGTTTTGGCGAGGGCAATTTTCGCGCTCTCTTCGAATCGATTGAGGAGGATCAGATAAGGCGCGGCGTACTGAAGACCGAGGAGCGCGGATGATGCCTGCGTCCGATGGCTATATGGCCGGCTTCGCCAATGAATTCGAAAGCGAAGCGCTCCCTGGCGCCCTGCCCGTCGGCCAGAATTCGCCGCAACGCTGCCCCTATGGACTCTATGCCGAACAGCTATCGGGGTCGCCGTTCACGGCGCCGCGCCATCACAACGAGCGCTCCTGGCTTTATCGCATCCGGCCTTCGGTTCTGCATATAGGTCAATTCCAGCGTGCCGATCTGCCGTTCTGGAAGACGGCTCCCGCATTCGCAAAACACGACCTGCCGATCGGTCCTATCCGCTGGGGGCCCGTAGCAATCCCGGATATTCCGCTTTCCTTCATTTCCGGCATTCGCACAATGACGACCGCCGGCGATGTCAACACGCAGACGGGGATGTCGGCCGGCATCTATTTCGTCACGCAATCGATGGAAGACGACTACTTCTATAATGCGGATGGCGAATTGCTCCTGGTCCCGCAGCAAGGCGGGCTGAGCGTCTTCACAGAATTCGGCCGCATCGCCATAACGCCAGGTGAAATCTGCGTCCTGCCGCGCGGCGTCAAATTCAAGGTTGCGCTTCTCGACGGGCCGGCGCGCGGCTATATCTGCGAGAATTATGGCGCCAAATTCACTTTGCCCAATCGCGGCCCGATCGGTGCCAATTGTCTCGCCAATCCACGCGATTTCAAGACGCCGACCGCCGCCTTCGAGGACAAGGAGTCCGCCTGCCGTGTGACGGTAAAATGGTGCGGCAAATTCTATCAATGCGTGATCGATCATTCACCACTCGACGTCGTAGCCTGGCACGGCAACTACGCACCTTATAAATATGATCTACGGCGCTTCGCGCCCATCGGTGCACTCGCTTTCGATCACCCGGATCCGTCGATCTTTTCAGTGATGACTGCGCCTTCCGGCGAAGAAGGCACCGCCAACATCGATTTCGTGATTTTCCCAGAGCGCTGGCTCGTCGCCGAACATACGTTTCGGCCGCCCTGGTACCATATGAATGTGATGAGCGAGTTCATGGGATTGATCGAGGGCCGTTATGACGCCAAGCGGGAGGGCTTTCTGCCGGGCGGCATGTCGCTGCACAATTGCATGCTGCCGCATGGCCCCGATGCGGAAGCCTTTGTACAAGCCTCAAAGGCGGAATTGAAGCCGGTGAAACTCACCGACACTTTGGCTTTCATGTTCGAGATACGCTTCCCTCAGCATCTCACCGATTACGCGGCGACCCTCGAAACGCGTGAGGAAAATTATCACGAATGCTGGTCGGGACTGCCGCGACGATTTGACGACGGGAACTTGTGAGATTTGAGCGTTTTCTTGCCCAACGGATGACGCCATCTCTGGGAAGGCAATGTTGGATCGAGAATGAAGCTCGCTTCCTTGAAGGGCGGCCGTGACGGTCGGCTGATTATCGTATCCCGGGATTTAACCCGCGCGACCGCAGCGAGCAGCATCGCTTCGACTTTGCAGGCCGCGCTCGATGAATGGGAACAGGCCGCGCCGCAACTTGCCGCATTGGCGCTGAAACTCGAAGATGATGCGGTCGAGAGCTTTCAATTCAGAGAGGAAGACTGCGCTTCGCCCTTGCCGCGCGCCTATCAGTGGGCGGATGGCTCCGCTTATGTCAATCATGTCCAGCTCGTTCGCAAGGCGCGCGGCGCCGACATGCCGGCCGCCTTCTGGACCGATCCTCTCATCTATCAAGGCGGCTCAGATTCTTTCCTCGGGCCGCGTGAGCCGATCCCACTTCACGACGAAAAATGGGGGCTCGATCTTGAGGCGGAAGTCGCCGTCATCACGGACGAAGTACCGATGGGCGTCGATGCCAGAGCGGCCCGCACGCATATCAATCTCGTAATGCTCGTCAATGATGTCACATTACGCGGGCTGACGGCGAGCGAACTCGCCAAGGGCTTCGGATTTTTCCAGTCGAAGCCAGCCTCCGCCTTTTCACCGATAGCTGCCACGCCGGACGAATTGGGAGATGCCTGGGATAGCGGAAAACTCGCTCTACCCCTGCTCTCCTTTGTCAATGGCGCACCGCTCGGGCGCCCCAACGCCGGTCTCGACATGACCTTCGATTTCGGCGCGCTCATCGCTCATGCGGCGCGCACGCGAAGTCTCGCATCCGGCACGATTATCGGATCGGGAACCGTGTCCAATCGCGCCGACGATGGAGGCCCGGGGAGGCCGGTCGCGGCCGGGGGCGTCGGCTATTCCTGTCTCGCCGAGCAGCGCGTCGTCGAAACGCTCATCGGCGGCCAACCGCGCACGCCTTTCTTGAAGCCGGGAGACCGCGTGAGGATCGAAATGCGCGACGCGCAAGGCGTCTCAATTTTCGGCGCGATCGATCAAGAGGTGAAACCCGCCAGGTAACGATTCGAGACGGATCATGCGCGTGAACCGACGCTTCGCTCATCATTAACGTCCTTTGAATTGCGGCTTCCGCTTTTCATTGTAGGCGCGGATGCCTTCATAGCGATCCTCAGTCGGAATGAGCCGGTTGTAGGCCTCGATCTCCGCGTCATAAGCGGCAGGACGATTGCGCCCGATTGCGGCATGGACGGCATTTTTGACTTGCCGCAGCGCAAGGGGTGCGTTGCACGCAATCCTGGTGGCGATGGCGAGGACATCGTCCATTAAACGATCCGCCGCACAGAGCCGGTTGACCATGCCCCAATTCAGGGCCTCCTCCGCCGAAAATGGCTTTGCAGAGAAGAGAATCTCCTTGGCGCGCGCCATTCCGACGGAGCGCGGCAGATTTTGCGTTGCAGCACCGCCGGGAATGATGCCCAGTGATGTCTCGGTGAGGGCGAAGCGGGCGCTGTGCACTGCATAAATGAAGTCGCAGCACAGCACGATCTCGCAGCCGCCGCCGAATGCCGCTCCGTTCACTGCCGCGATCAGCGGAACCGGACAGTCCATGAGATGAAGGAACATGCGCTCGAAGACGGCGTGCTGCGCGAGCCATTGCGCATCCGTCATGCCGTTGCGCTCCTTGAGGTCGGCGCCCGCGCAAAAACTGCGGGCGCCGGCGCCGGTAATGACGGCGCAGCGGATATCCGCAAAGTCCCCGCGGGCGTCCGGCTCAGCAAGCGACGTGAACACCGAGTCGATCTCCTCGGCCATTCGCGTGTTGAAAGCATTGGCCGCCTGCGGACGGTCGAGCGTGACGCATAAAATATGGTCCGCCGGTCTCGCGAGGGAAAGCGTTTCGAAACTTTGTGCCATGCAACTCTCCCGCGATGCGCACCGACCCAGATGCAGCTGAAGAAACTATGCCACAGCTGTGCCCTTGCCGTAGGGAGGCGCCAAAGCGACGAGCAGCTGCATCCAGCAGATACTAACTTAAAGGACATCGACGAAAATTGGGACTAACTGCTCTTCCACCGCGCCAAGCCGCAACTATGTGATGTAGTATTCAATGAATCCGATCCGGTCGCAGGCGGTCGGAGACATATCGCGATCGGACGCCCTCAGAAGGAGAATCCACCTTGGATTTTGACCTGGGCGAAACCGCTGATCTGCTGCGCGACACGCTGCATTCTTTTGCGCAGAGCGCGATCGCGCCGCGGGCTGATGCGATCGATCGCGACAATAGCTTTCCTCGCGACCTTTGGCCCAAACTCGGAGCGCTCGGCGCCTTCGGCATCACGGTCCCTGAGGAATATGGCGGGTCCGGCATGGGCTATGTCGCGCAAGTCGTCGCGATGGAGGAAATCAGCCGCGCCTCGGCCTCAGTCGGTCTGAGCTATGGCGTGCAGGCGAATCTCTGCGTTGATCAACTCGTCCGCTTCGGCACCGAAAAGCAAAAATCGACCTATCTGCCGAAGCTCATGTCCGGTGAATGGGTCGGCGCGCTCGCGATGAGCGAAGCGGGGGCCGGCTCGGATGTGCTGGCGATGCGCAGCACAGCGAGGAAGAAGGATGATCGTTACATCCTGAACGGAACGAAGATGTGGATCAGCAATGGTCCCGTCGCCGATTTCATCATCGTTTATGCGAAGACGGAGCACGAGACGGGCAACAAGGCGATCACCGCCTTCCTCATCGAGCGAACATTCACTGGATTTTCGACCGCGCCGAAGCTCGACAAATTGGGCATGCGCGGCTCCGACACCTGCGAGCTGATCTTCGAGGATTGCGTCATTCCGGAAGAGAATGTGCTGGGCCGACCTGGCGATGGCGTTCACGTCCTGATGGCCGGCCTTGACTATGAGCGCGCCATGCTTGCCGGCGGCCCGCTCGGAATCATGCGGGCCTGTGTCGATGTGGTGCTTCCCTATGTCCGGCAGCGCCGCCAATTCGGCCAGGCGATCGGCGAGTTCCAATTGATGCAAGGCAAGCTTGCCGACATGGACACAACACTGAATGCATGCCGCGCTTATGTCTATGCCGTCGCGCGCGCCTGCGACAAAGGAAAACCCGTGCGCAAAGATGCGGCCGGCGCCCTTCTCTATGCGGGCGAACGCTCCGTTTGGATGGCGCTGCAAGCGATCCAAGCGCTCGGCGGCATGGGTTATATGAATGAGATGTCTCCAGGGCGGCTCCTGCGCGACGCCAAGCTCTATGAAATTGGCGCGGGAACTTCGGAAATTCGCCGCATGTTGATCGGCCGTGAACTCTTCGAAGGGCACGAATGAAAGAGAGCATCGCCATGCGATCGGCCGAACCCATTGTCATCATCGGAGCGGCGCGAACGCCGATCGGCAGTTTTCAAGGGTATCTGAAAGCGCTATCTGCGCCGGCGCTTGGCGCCAAAGCCATTCGTGCCGCTCTCGATCGCTCCGGGCTCGAAAATTCCGATGCAGATGAAGTCTATATGGGCTGCGTACTGCCCGCAGGGCTTGGGCAAGCGCCGGCCCGTCAGGCTTCGATTGGCGCCGGTCTTCCGGAAAGTGTCGGATGCACGACGATCAATAAAGTCTGCGGCTCCGGCATGAAGGCCGCGACGCTCGCACATGATGCGATCCGCGCAGGCACGGCGCGGATTGTTATCGCCGGCGGCATGGAAAGCATGTCCAACGCCCCCTACCTGCTCGGCAAAGCCCGCATGGGCTATCGCATGGGTCATGGGCAGGTTTACGATCATATATTTTTGGACGGACTCGAGGACGCCTATCACCCAGGCTGCCTAATGGGAAAATTCGCCGAAGACACCGCGGAACATTATCAATTCAGCCGCGCACAGCAGGATGAATTCGCCGTCCGATCTCTGACGCGTGCCAAGCAAGCGACCGAAGATGGGATATTTGCGAGCGAGATCGCGCCGGTGCGTATCGACGGCGAAACATGCACTTTCGACGAACAGCCGCAACGCGCCGAGCCCGCAAAAATCCCGAAGCTGAAACCCGCCTTCCGCGACGGCGGAACGGTTACGGCCGCCAATTCGAGCTCTATCTCTGACGGCGCCGCTGCACTCGTCCTCATGAGCGAGACAGAGGCAGAGCGGCGCAAGCTCCACCCCCTCGCGCGCATTATCGGCCACGCCACTCATGCCCAGGCGCCCGCCTGGTTCACGACGGCGCCGGTGGGCGCGATCAGCACCCTTCTCGAATGCGTGCAATGGCGCTTTGATGATGTCGATCTTTACGAGATCAACGAGGCTTTCGCCGTCGTGACGCTCGCCACAATGCGCGAATTGGGACTCTCGCACGATAAAGTCAATATCTATGGCGGTGCCTGTGCTCTCGGTCATCCGATCGGCGCGTCCGGCGCTCGCATCATCGTGACGCTGATCAATGCACTGCAGAGACAGAACTTGAAACGCGGAGTCGCGAGCCTGTGCATCGGCGGCGGTGAAGCGCTCGCCATCGCATTGGAGCGCTTGTGATGCCTGTTCTCGCGAGCCGCGTCGATCCGTCAACGAAGGAGTTCATTCAGAATTCCGCAGCCATGGATAGCGCCGTCGCCGATCTGGCCGAGAAGCTTGCCGAAATCCGTCAAGGCGGCAGCGAAGCGGCGCGCCTGCGCCATGTCGAGCGCGGCAAGCTCTTGCCGCGCGCCCGCATCCAGGAACTCATCGATCCCGGAACCGATTTCCTAGAGCTTTCGCCTTTCGCGGCCTATGGCGTCTACGACGATCCGCTTCCCGCTGCGGGCGTGATCGCTGGCATTGGTTGCGTGGCCGGACGCGACTGCGTCATCATCGCCAATGATGCGACGGTGAAGGGCGGTACTTATTATCCGCTCACCGTCGAGAAACATTTGCGCGCCCAAGAGATCGCCACCGAAAACCATTTGCCCTGCATCTATCTCGTCGATTCGGGCGGCGCCTTCCTGCCGATGCAGGATCAGGTCTTCCCCGGTCGCACCCATTTCGGGCGGATTTTCTACAATCAAGCGCGCATGTCCGCGGCGCGGATCCCGCAAGTTGCGGCAGTGATGGGCTCATGCACGGCGGGCGGCGCCTATATTCCGGCCATGTCGGACGAGAGCATCATTGTCCGCAATGAAGGCACGATCTTTCTCGCCGGACCGCCGCTCGTCAAAGCCGCAACCGGCGAAGTCGTAAGCGCCGAAGAGCTCGGCGGCGCCGATACGCATGCGCGGCTCTCCGGCGTCGTCGATCATGTGGCTAAGGACGATAAAGACGCGATCACCATTATCCGCACGATCATCGGCAATCTCAGCCTTATGCGCAGCTATGAGCCGGCGCGCGCGAGAGAGATTAGACCGCCTCTTTATGATCCGAAGGAGATCGGCGGCATCGTCTCGGCGGACCTGCGCAAGCTCTATGATGTTCGCGAAGTGATCGCGCGCATCGTGGATGCGAGCGAATTCGACGAATTCAAAGCGCTTTATGGGACGACGCTGGTTTGTGGCTTCGCCCGCATTTTTGGCTTCGATGTCGGGATCATCGCCAATAACGGCATCTTCCTTTCGGAGGCAGCGCTTAAAGGAACGCATTTCGTGGAATTATGCTGCCAGCGCGCAATTCCTCTGATCTTTCTGCAAAACACGAGCGGGTTCATGGTAGGCCGCAAGTTCGAGGCAGAGGGAATCACCAAACACGGCGCCAAGCTCGTCATGGCTGTGGCCTGCGCCGAGGTGCCAAAGCTCACCGTCATCATCGGCGGCAGTTTCGGTGCCGGCAATTATGCGATGTGCGGGCGCGCCTATGGCGGTCGCTTCCTCTTCATGTGGCCGAACGCCCGCATCTCCGTGATGGGCGGTGAACAGGCAGCACAGGTCCTGACACGTATCAAAAAGGATAAAACGGCAGTGCAGGCTGAGTCCGTCCAAGAATGGGACCAAGCGGCGGCGATCCGCAAGCAATACTCTATTCAGGCACATCCCTATTATGCAAGCGCAAGGCTGTGGGACGACGGCATTATTACGCCGGAATCGACGCGCGATGTGTTGGGGCGCTGCCTCGGCATATCGCTCAACGCTCCGGTCGCACCGACGCGCTTCGGCGTCTTTCGTATGTGACGGGGCTCGAAATGCAGCTTCCCAAATCCGTCAAGCTTGTCGAAGTCGGCCCGCGCGACGGTCTGCAAAACGAGACCTCGAGGATCGCGACGTCAACCAAAATTGAACTGGTCGATCGTTTGAGCCAAACCGGATTGAAGTTGATCGAGGCCGGCAGTTTCGTTTCGCCGAAATGGGTTCCGCAAATGGCCGACTCTGGCGAGGTCTTTGCGCGCATAAGCCGCCAAGGGGGCGTCCGCTATGCGGCGCTTGTCCCCAATCTCATCGGCTTCAAGGCCGCCGTTGACGCAAAAGCCGATGAGATTGCGGTCGTCACAGCGGCGTCGGAAACTTTCGCGCGGCGTAATGTGAACCGCTCGATCGCCGAAACACTCGAACGAACTGCGGAAATTTGCGCCGCAGCAAAGGCGCAATCCATCCCGGTGCGCGGCTATATTTCCTGTGCGCTCTGGTGCCCTTTCGAGGGCCGGGTCGAAGCAAAGACCGTGGCCGACATAGCGGAGAGGCTGTTGCGTCTGGGCTGCTATGAGATTTCGCTGGGCGATACGGTCGGCAAGGGAACGCCAGCCGAGGTTGAGCAGTTGGTCGACATGGTTTCGGTCCATGTTCCGATCGAGCGGATTGCCATGCACTTCCACGATACTTATGGCCAGGCGCTCGCCAATGTGTTGACTGCGCTCACAAGGGGCGTGGCGGTCGTCGATTCATCTGTCGCTGGCGTTGGCGGCTGTCCCTATGCGCCCGGCGCCGGTGGAAACCTCGCGAGCGAAGACGTCCTTTATATGCTCGATGGATTAGGCATCGAGACGGGTGTCGATCTCGCGACGCTCATCGATGCCGGCCGCTTCATTTCCAAACATTTGGGCCGTGCGCCTGCCTCGAAGGTGAATGTCGCATCGACAGGTAGTTAAAGCAGATCGGGAGGAAGCCGCGCGTTATGCCTCGTCGGGATCGCATCCCAAAATTCCCCTGGGAAGGAGAAAGGCATGTCGGACATCGGTGGATCGCCTCTAGGCGCGCCCGCTGGCAACGCTCAAGAGCTCAATTGCGCAGGGGAAACGCACGCAGGGGAAACGCTCGTCGCGGAATTCCAAATCCTACGCGAGCAATTTCTTGACGCAGCGGGCCGGCTGATCCGGCCAGCGCCGGTCTTTGCGAATGATCCGAAAGTCATGACGTCGCTCTATCGGGCAATGACGCTGACGCGGATCTTCGACATCAAAGCGGTCGCTTTGCAGCGCACCGGCCAGCTCGGAACCTATCCCGCCTGTTTGGGCCAGGAAGCGATCGGCACCGGCTATGCCAGCGCGATGGCCGAAAATGATGTGATGCTCACGACCTATCGCGAACAGGCGGCGCAGATCTGGCGCGGCGTCACACTGACCGAACTTCTGCAATATTGGGGCGGCGACGAACGCGGCTGCGATTATGCCAGATGCCGTGAGGATTTTCCCGTCAGCGTTCCGATCGCCTCGCATGCGGTACAGGCGCTAGGCGTTGCAGCGGCCTTCAAATTGCGGCACGAGAGGCGGGTCGCCGTCTGCGCTTTGGGCGATGGCGCGACATCGAAAGGCGATTTTTACGAAGCGATTAATGTCGCGGGCGCCTGGAACCTGCCGATCGTTTTCGTCGTCATCAATAACCGCTGGGCGATCTCTTTGCCGGTTGAGAAACAGACCGGCGCAAGAACGCTCGCGCAGAAGGCGCTGGCCGCAGGCATTCCCGGCATTCAGATCGACGGCAATGACGTCATCGCCGTCCGCCAGATCGTCGGCGAAGCGATCGAACGCGCCCGCAATGGCGGCGGCGCTTCCATCATCGAAGCCTTGACCTACCGGCTCGGCGATCACACCACGGCGGACGACGCATCGCGCTATCGAAGCGAAGACGAGGTCAGTGCTGCCTGGAAATTGGATCCGCTGCTGCGCTTGCGCCGCTATCTCGCCGATCGCGGCTGGTGGTCGAAAGCGAACGAGGAAGAGCTCGTTGCCGAATGCAAAGCGCAAATCGAAGCGGCGGTCGCCGACTATCTCGCGATTCCAGCGCCGCAACCTAAATCGATGTTCGATCATCTTTTCGCGACGCTGCCCGCGAGCCTCGCGTCGCAGCGCAAGAAACTCACAGGTGGCGGCCATGACTGAAGTGACGATGGTCGGCGCGATCAATATGGCGCTCGCGCGCGCCCTTGCCGAAGATGCAAATGTCCTGGTTTTGGGTGAGGATGTGGGGGCGGACGGCGGCGTCTTCCGCGCCACCGAAGGGCTCCTCGCGTGTTTCGGCCCGGAGCGCGTGCTCGACACGCCTCTTGCCGAAGTCGCCATTGCCGGCCTCGCCGTCGGCCTCGCGGCGCAAGGGTTTCGGCCCGTAGCCGAATTCCAATTTCTCGGATTCGCCTATCCCGCCCTTGATCAGATCATCAATCACGCCGCCCGACTACGTAACCGCACGCGCGGACGACTGAGTGCACCCTTGGTATTTCGAGCTCCGATGGGCGCCGGCATCCATGCTCCCGAACATCATTCCGAAAGCACCGAGGCGCTCTTCACCCATATTCCGGGCATACGCGTCGTCATCCCCTCTTCGCCGGCACGTGCCTACGGGCTGCTGCTTTCGGCCATTGCCGATCCGGATCCGGTGATTTTTCTCGAGCCAACGCGGCTTTATCGCGCGCAGAAGGAAGATGTCGAAGACGATGGCGAGAGCCTGCCTCTGGATACATGCTATGTCCTGCGCGAAGGCAGCGACGTGACTCTTGTGACCTGGGGTACGCTGGTGCGCGAGACGCTTTCCGTCGCCCGGCAACTTGCTTCCGATGGGATCTCTGCCGAAGTCATCGATGTCGCGACCTTGAGCCCGCTCGATTTCGATACGATTCTGACGTCAGTCGAAAAAACTGGCCGGCTCGTCATCGTGCATGAGGCGCCCCGCAACTCTGGTTTCGGAGCCGAGATCGCCGCACGTATCGCAGAACATGGGCTGTTATCGTTGCAGGCGCCCATTGAACGCGTCACGGCGCCCGATGTGATCGTGCCGCTTTTGCGTTTGGAAAATATCTATATTCCGAGCGAAACACAGATCATGGAGGCGGCGAAGCGCGCCGTAGCCTTCGCATGAGAACCTTCCACTTGCCCGATCTCGGAGAAGGCCTCAACGAGGTCGAAATCGTCGATTGGCATGTGTCGATCGGCGACCATGTGGTCGTCGATCAGCCGCTCGTCTCGGTCGAGACCGACAAAGCGGTCGTTGAAGTGCCCTCGCCCTATTCCGGCACGATCACCGCCCTGCATGGCGCGCCCGGCGACATCATCGCGATCGCCCATCCGCTCGCCGATTTCGACGAGGCCGCCCAAACCGACAAGGGCAGCGTGGTCGGGTCGATGCCCGTATCAAGTGAAACGATCGAAGACAGAGAAATCGAGCATGTGACGCGCGCGCGGATCAAGGCCATGCCGGCTGTGCGAGCGCTCGCCAAGAAGCTCGGCGTCGATCTGCTGGCGGTCGATGCAACCGGCCCGAACGATACGATCACCGCCGAAGATGTCGAGCGCTGCGCCCGCGTCATGGCCAGCGGCCCGCCAGCCGAGCCGATGCGGGGCGTCCGGCGCGCAATGGCGCATAAGATCGCGCAAGCGCATGCCGAGATCGCGCCCGCGGCTATCTATGATGAGGCCGATGTCGAGGCCTGGATCGGCACAGGCGATATCACCGTGCGCTTGATTCATGCAGTCGTCGCCGGTTGCCGCGCTTCACCGACGCTCAATGCCTGGTATAGCGCCCAGGACATGACCCTGCGCATCCACACGAGGGTCGACCTCGGCATCGCGATCAATACGGACGATGGCCTCTTCGTCGCAGTGATGCGCGATGTCGCCAATCGCACAGATCCCGACCTGCGGGGGGGACTCGACGTCTTGAAGCGCGATGTTGCCGCCCGCACGATCCCGCTCGAACAGACACGCGGTGCCACAATCACCTTGTCGAACTTCGGTATTCTTGACGTGGGCCGATTCGCCAATCTCGTCGTCGTGCCGCCGCAAGTGGCGATTGTCGGCGCAGGGCCGATCAAGCCGCGGCCCGTCGTCGTCAACGGCACCTTGGCCGTCCATCGAACGCTGCCCCTGTCAGTGACCTTCGATCATCGCGTGGTGACGGGGATGGAGGCAGCGCGTTTTCTCAAAGCTATGCTCGAAGCAGTAAGCAGCACCTGATCTTGACCGATTTGCGTGCGCTTTGCGTCCACGTCGGTCGTTTAGCTTGGACCGCCGGTTTCTCTGGAGCGGACACGGGCAAGCGAAGTCTTTTCAGCCGCGGAGCGCCAGAACTGGACTCACGCGCCGGATGGCCATTCTCGTCAGCTTTTGCGCGTCATTGCTTCGTACGCGAATCGTTTGAACTCGACCGCAAATGCGATGTGCCAAACGCCGACACGATAGATGACACGATAGATATAGACCTTTCCCGACGGGCTATTCGGCGATCGTTTGCCGCGGAACGGCCTCATAGGGGTCAATTTGCTCACGTTCGGCGATGGGTTTTGCGCCCGGTGTGATCTCGAAGCGGGGATCGAACTCGACGACGGTCGCCGCCAGCTTCCGTAGAACGCTTGCATCACCGTCGATCTTCGCGATGCCGTCCGCGATCTGAGCATCGAGCGTCTTCTGACCCAGCATGACCTGTTCGAGGTCGGAGCGGTTGATCGTAATCGTCAGATCGGGGTCTTTGGCAAGAAAACCCTTGATGTTGGTGAGTGTCGCATTTTCGAGTTCGACCAGGAACCGTTCGCCATTGTCCGGCGTCATCAGATTGATCGTAAACCGCAATCCTTCGGCCTTGCGGCTATCCATCCGGATGGCGAGGAAATCGAGGAACAGCTCGGTGGACATGGCCCGAATGACGTCCGGGCCGCTCGATTTGCCGGCATTGCCCTCGGGGATCCCAGTTCGCAGTTCATAAGCGCCGTTGAGGAAACTGTTACGCAGGCCTGGATTTTCCTGCTGATAGCCAAGCTGCTCGAAAATATCGGCCAGCAGGTCCTTGGCGGGCTGATTTTGCGGCTCCGCCTGAACCAGCTTGTTGACGATTTCCTGCGCGAGCAGGTAGTGGCCTTCGTCGTGAAGCTGTCGGCCACGCGCGATGATCTTGTCGGCGCCGCCCATCATTTTAACGTAGAGTGGCGCGGAATCCTTTGGCGACAGCGGAATCAAGGTCGCCGGATTGCAGTCCCAAAATCCGAGATAGCGTTGCACGACACCGCGACTGTTGTGCTGCGGAGAGCCGTGATAGCCGCGGCAGAACCATTTGCTCTGCAAGCTCTTCGGCAACGCATAGACGTTATGAATTTCATTGATCGTGACGCCTTGATTGGCGAGATGCAGAACCTGATTGTTCATGTGGGCGTAAAGATCGCGCTGAGCGCGCAGGACCTCCTGTATGCGATCATTGCCCCAGCGCGGCCAATGATGCGACGCGAACATGACCTCGGCCTCGATGCCGAATCGGTAGAGGGCTTGCGCGATGTGCTTGGACCAGTTCAAAGGATCGCGGATTTGCGCCCCGCGCAGCGTGTAGATGTTGTGCAGCGTCGCTGTCACGTTCTCGGCCATCCACAACGCCTTGAGGGCGGGAATGTAAGTGTTCATCTCCCTGGGCGCCTCGGTATTCGGCGTGTTTTGGAACACCATGCCGACGCCGTCGACCTCGAATTCCTCGAAATCTTTCTCGACCTGCCGCGTCGGCGCAATGAGGCCGACCGCCCCTGCGGAAACGGCCTGGCCGAGTCCCTGTCCGACAAAGCCATAGGGGCTGGCCGGCAACAACAGTCCGTACTGATAGAACAGCCGGCGGTTCATGGCATTGCCGGCGAACACATTTTCGGAAACCATGTACTCCATAAAATCGACCGGGGCGATGATCGGAATCTTCCCGGCCTTGACGTCCGCCTCGTCGACAAGGGCGCGCACGCCACCCCAATGGTCCCCATGCGTGTGGGAAAAAATGATGGCCGAGACGGGCAGCCCGGCGCCCACGTGGTCCTGGAAGAGCTTCCACGCGGCACGCGCCGTTTCGACGCAGACCAGTGTGTCGAAGACAATCCAGCCGGTTTTGCCGCGAACAAAGGTGATGTTGGCGAGATCGAAACCGCGGACCTGGTAGATATGGCCCGCGATCACCTCGTATAGGCCATAGTTGTTGTTCAATTTCGATTGTCGATGGAGCGAAGGATGAATGGTGTCGAATTCATCCTGCGAATCGAGAAATTGAAACCGTTGCATGTCCCATGCGACATGGCCGGCATCGGCCATGATCTTGGGATCTGTCATCGGCGCGATAAGGCCCTTCTTTTGCTCTTCGAAATCCCGTTGGTCGGCGAATGATAGCGTGGCTTTGGCCTGCTCGAGTATTTGCAATGTAAACGTCGATGGCGGCTTGCCCTTGAGACTGAAATGTCCCTTTAACGGGTCGATCTGTTGGCCCCATGCGGGCCCTTCATTTGGGATCAAACTTCCGGCGACGGCAAATGCAGCACCAGCGGCGGGGAGCGCCTGAATGAATTCTCGTCGCGTTGACATGGTGTGCTCCGTTCATTCGGAAGAACAACACGCCGATATTGAACGCCTTCAAAGCAGCCGTGTCCATCGGCATCCGCGTGCAAATGGGATTATGTCTTTCTCGTGAACGGCATAGCGAGTTCCGGCCCACAGCACCGCGGATGGGCCACCACTAAGCAGCGCCTCTGAGTTGAGCATTCAAGAGTAGAAAATAAAGCACCTAGCCTCGCCCGCTTTCATGCTCGCCTGTTGCCCTCGGCTCTGACTGCGTCACGTCCATGTCGGTCGTTTTCTCTGCCTGACTCAATCAACAATGTGCAGGCCGTGATCTGACGGTCCAGTCGACATCAGGATTGCCGGTGCAAAGTCGCCATTCCGGTGCGGTCTCACCATGAGCCGATTGCAGGCCCAGCATGGTGAACCATGGGCACGCGAGCAGGAGACATGCTGTCATGCGCATCTTCATCCCTCCAGATGAGCCCATGCAATTTCGAGCGGAGTGGCCCGTGAACTTCATCGAGAAACTGTCTTGAAACGCATCGTTGCTGACCGACTTATTGGCTCCGATATCGCCGCTGACATCCGAGCTCGCAGTCCAAATTGACATTTCTCGCATGCGCGCAAAGTGGCGTAGCCATGCGTGTGCCGCCTGCACATCCGGACCTGTGCAGCTCTGCGTTGCATGACGCATAACACCTCCGCAAATCGGAGGCGAGGACGGGACGACCGGTCGCAATGAGGAATGCAGCACTGGTCAGAGCGAGGAAGAGAAACGTAGCGATCGATGTACGCGGCATTTTAGGGGTTCCGATTGCGGGCCGAGAGCGAGGCGGTTCCGATGCTGCTCGTCAACTGACGCAATGGCATACCCATTTTCCATGCCGGTTCCGGCGGCATGATTTGTCCAGATTATAAGGGCATCCATGCAGGATGAACTTTGTCTGGCGCGCTGCTAACAACATCTCGCCTTGCTGAGGCAAGGCGGTCGCCGACTTGGAAAGCGTAAGGAGAGTTGGCAAGACGCACAGCAACAGACACCCAGCGAGACGAGTCATGTTCATTTCCTTGCGAAATCGACGCGGTGGTGACGTAAACTGGGCTCCGGTGCATCGCCTGATCCAGCGTCTGCTTCGTGCCGCGCGCGCTGAGGGAACAAGCGAACAAGGGAAGCATTAATCCGCGACCGCTGAGCGCCAATCCAACCAAGCGCATATGTTGCACCACGCCCCGCCCTGACGAGCATCGATGCTATACGTTCAGGATAAAGCTGTGCCAACGGCACTTTTTTCGTGCAATTACCCACGGCAATGATCCGCTTGGATCGGCACGGCCCGGTCCGGGATCAAATCAGGCGGCCGTCGCCGAACCCGGCGCCTTCTCCGGGAGAAAACGACGCTGGCTCCGGCTGTCGCTCCCGCCTACCCCCGCAGATCGCCCCGCTTGCAAATGCCGAAGATAAATGCATTTTGCCCAATAATTCATCAGAGCAACAGGCGTTCTAGTCGGGTTTGGGGGCGTAATGATCGACGCGGGAGACACAGCGTGGCTGCTCATTTCGAGCATTCTGGTTCTGCTTATGACCTTGCCCGCGCTGGGGCTTTTCTATGCTGGGCTGGTCCAGGCGAAGAACATTCTCTCGATCCTGATCCAATGCATCGCACTCACGTCGCTGATCTCACTTCTGTGGTTCGCTTTCGCGTATAGCGAAGCCTTTTCCGGCGTCGGGCCAGTTATCGGCCAGTTCGACCAGGGGCTGCTGCTGCATTTGACCCGCACGGCGGTGCATCCGGGGACGAAAATCCCCGAATCCGTTTTCATCATGTTCCAGATGACCTTCGCGGTCATTACACCGGCCCTCATCATCGGCGCCTACGCCGAGCGCATCCGCTTCGGTGCGGTGATGATGTTTTCCGCGCTCTGGCTGATCATTGTCTATGCGCCCGTGACCCATTGGATCTGGGGCGGCGGCTGGCTCGATAAGCTCGGCGTCATGGATTTCGCCGGCGGCATCGTCGTACATGTGACGGCAGGCATCTCGGCCCTGGTGATCGCCGCCATGCTCGGCCCGCGCGAAGGATTTCCGCGTTCCATTCATCCGCCGCATGCGCCATGGATGGTGATGGTTGGCGCCTCCCTGCTTTGGGTCGGCTGGTTCGGTTTCAATGCGGGCAGCGCGCTCGTGTCAGGTGGCGATGCCGGCATGACCATGCTCGCCACGCATCTTTCGGCCGCGACGGCGACACTGACCTGGATCTGCATCGAACGTATCGGCTTCGGCAAGCCGAGCCTCGTCGGCGCCGTCACGGGAACTATCGCGGGGCTTGCCGCGATTACTCCAGCCTCGGGCTATGTCGGCCCCTTGGGCGCGATCGTGCTGGGCTTTTTGGCCGCCCTCATCTGCTATTCGGCGGTGCTCGTCGTCAAACGCCGCATGAAGGTCGACGACGCTTTGGACGTGCTTGGGGTGCATGGCATCGGCGGCGTCTTGGGCACGTTGTTGCTGCCATTTCTGACTTTGATTGGCGCCGGCGGCGTTGTCCTGTCGCGTCCGGTGCCGGCGCAGTTCATGGTCCAGCTTTTAGGCGTCGTGAGCGTCGCGCTTTGGTCTGCGATCGCCACTTTCGCGATCATCAAGGTGACGTCGCTCGCCGTCGGCCTGCGCGTCGACCGCGAGCACGAGATCCAGGGGCTCGATTTCATCTCGCATGGCGAGACCGGCTACAACTTCGATTAATCCTGATGGAGGAGCGGCGCGTTGAAATACATCATCGCCATCATTCAGACCTATCGGCTCGATGCGGTTCGCGAAGCGCTTTTGAATCTCGGCCTCGAGGGCATGACCGTCAGTGAAGTGCGCGGCTATGGCCGGCAGAAGGGCCACAAGGAGATTTATCGCGGCGCCGAATATGTGATCTCTTTCGTTCCCAAGCTCAAAATCGAAGTCGCCGTGCCGGCCGACCGCGCCGAGGCCGCGATGGCAGCGATCCGCACGGCGGCAAGATCCGGCGAGATCGGCGACGGGAAAATCTTTGCCTTCGATCTCGAAGCGGCGATCCGGATCCGCACTGGCGAATCCGGCGAGGATGCGCTTTAGGCGCAAAGCCTAATGGCGCATGCCGTAATGGCGGATTTTCGGTGACTGCGCAGGTCGCGGAACGCAACTGCACACGCGCGTGCATTGCACTTACGAACTTGGTAATTTAAGGCAGTCTCCATTGCCTGCACCTACGTGCAAAGACCAATATTCATGGCTTTTGAAAACGAAATTTTTGTCTTCATCACGCACACCGAAGAGATTCGCGCTGAAACATGGCCGCGCCTTTCGGCGCTGCTCGATGAAAGCGAGCAGCACCGCGCGGCGCGCTTCGTCTTCGATCGTGACCGGCAGGCTTTTATTGCGACGCATGCGCTGAAACGGCTGATGCTCGCCATCGAAACGGGCGTCGCGGCGACGGCCTGGAGTTTCGCCAGCGCCGCTGGCGGCAAGCCTTACGCACTGCCGCAGCATGGCGTGGCCCCATTCTTCAATCTATCGCATTGCGACGGATTGGTCGCTTGCGCATTGAGCCGGGATATTGCGCTCGGCGTCGACGTAGAATGCAGCGATCGCCATGCGCCGCCGGCCGTCGCGGCTCGCTTTTATGCGCCTGAGGAACAGGCCTGGCTTGCAACTCTCGAGGCATCAGAGTGGCAGACGGGCTTCTTCACGCTTTGGACATTGAAGGAGGCCCTCGTCAAAGCGGCCGGCGCAGGCCTTGCGCAGCTTTTGCAGGATATTGCCTTCCACTTCGATCCCTTGCGCGTGCGTTTCAGCGGCACGCTTTCGGCGACGCCGGCCTTCGGCGATTCAAATGATTGGCGCTTCGAGCAAGGCCCTGTCGGCGTGCGGCATCGCTTCGCACTCGCCTGGCGCGGCGCGCCGGCCCGCATTATTTTTCAGACCGTCCGGCTCGATTGGCTTCTTGCGCGTGCGGCAGAAAACACGTCCGGCCTCGCGGCCGTCGTGCCCAACTAGAGAGCCGCCCAAAGCTAAATGCCTTCCAGCACGTCGCGATATTCGGAAAAGTCGCGCACGAAAAACAGCGAGTTCTGCGGCTCGGTGTAATCGACCGGTGTGTTCAGCGCATTATCGATAAACGAGATCAGCTGCGTTTCACCATTGAATAGCTTCTGCAACTCGCCGCGAGACGAAAGCGCCGCCGAGCCGCAAACGCGAATCCCATCGCATTCATCGGCAATGACGCCGAGTTCAATGGCCCAAGCATAAAAGCGGTGGTAGCGCGCGGCTCGGCTGGGTCGTTTCGTGCGCGCCTTGCGGTGTAAGTCTTGTAGCTCAATCGTCTTGTCCTTGATCTCGGCCGGGTCGAGGACGTCCCTCTCCTTCGCATCGATAAGAGCCGCCAATCCCCTGCTGATGTCGTGGTCAATCGCGTCAGGGGAAGCATCGAATGCGCGTCGCGCCCATTGGTTGACGAGCGACCCTATATTCGACCTCGAACAGCATCGGCAAATGACCGATGACATCGTGGATGAAATCGGGTGCGGCCGAATGATCGATGTCCCTTAGGCTGCGCAAACGACGTGCGACCGGAAAATAAGGAGAGGACTGCATCTCGTGGTAAAGGTGGTCGTCTATCATCCCGTCCACGTACACCGCAGTCCACCCAATTTCGGAAAGCATTTGATTGATGTCCGAAAGAGACGGTATGCGCGTCGCTGAAATCTTGAGTCGATCCAATCCCGACAGATAATCGCCAAAAAACCGATCCTCAGTCGTCTTCCAGAGAGTTTCCAAATTCCGCAACCCACGCCTCCAAACCTCTTCGTCCTCGGAGGTACGCGGCGGATCGGAATAAATAGCATCGTCTCTCAAAAAATCTGCAAGCGTGCAATGCTCTGTGTCAATAAGTGACATGATGCACCTCTGAAACTTCATTGAGCCGCAGCTTCATTGCCTCGGCGAAAGGGCCTTGAATTTGCTTTGCAATCGAAAAGGATTAATTGCTTATCTCAGCACATGGCCCGGGGAAAAATGATGGGCTCATTCAAATGTTCTTCGCGTTCTTTCGTCCTTCCAAACAAAGATTAATCAGCTCGGCCAACCTCGCAATGTGAGCTCTGTCTTCATCCGAAGGGTTGAGCCAATTGCTCGTCGTGTGACCTCCCGGAATGAAATGGATCTCGGCCGCCCGCACGTTCTTCCATTTGATCCATTTGCGGATATTCGTCGGCCGGAGCAGCAAACGCAAAAAAGCGTATCTGGCTTTTAAGCGGAAGATCATGCCGATTTCCGACTCTTCGCTGAGCAGCAGACACAAACGGCCGGAATAGGGGCGGATTTCATAATCGGCCAAGATCGTATTGTTGTTGCGTTCACTTTCGCCCTGAGATCGGCGCCGTGGTCGCGCCAGATATATTTTGATTTTCTTTGCCAGTTTTAGAAGTATCGCCGCGATATAATATGAGGTCGTTTTATCGGGATTGCGCTCATGAAGGCGGCGCCAAGACGCGCGGCCAGCAAAGAGTGCCCGCCGAGATGAAAGAAATCGTCATCGAGGCCGACACGTGCCGCACCGGTGAGCTTGGTGAACAGATTGCAGAGCAACACTTCACGCGCATTGCGTGGGGCGCGGTAGATGGACTCGCTTGCAATTTCTGGTGCTGGCAAGGCGTGACGGTCGAGCTTGCCGTTCGGCGTGAGCGGCAGCGACTCAAGCGCCATGAAGGCCGACGGCACCATATGGTCCGGCAGCCGGGCAGACAGAGTCGCCCGCAGCACAGTTGCTTCAGGCAAGACCTTGCCGGGATGCGCAACCAAATAGGCAACAAGGCGCGTCTCGCCGGCGATCTCGCGGGGGGTCACGACCGCTTGGCCAATAGCATCGATGGCCGTCAGCGCCGCTTCGATTTCGCCGGCCTCGATGCGGAAGCCGCGGATCTTGACCTGTTGATCAGCGCGGCCGAGGAAATCGAGCGCACCGTCAGGCCGCCAGCGCGCCAAATCGCCAGTGCGGTACATGCGGCTGCCGGGCGGTCCGAACGGACAGGCGATGAAGCGCTCTGCGGTCAAACCGGGCCGCTTCAGATACCCCCGCGCCAGCCCCTGCCCTGCAATATAGAGCTCGCCCGAAGTCCCAAGCGAGACGGGCTGTAGGCGCGCGTCCAACACATAAACGCGATAATTCGGCAGCGGCCGGCCAATCGGAATGCCGCCCGATTCCGTTCCGGTGACGACATGGCCAACGGCATCGACGGTCGCTTCCGTCGGTCCATAACGATTGACGATGCGCGCGCCTTTGAAACACGCTTGCACCCGCGACGCAAATTCGGGTGTCAGCGATTCACCGCCGAAAATAATATGTTCGAAAGGCGCTGCTTCCGCTGCAGGGTCGTCCAAAGCAGCGAGTACCGACGGATTGAAGCTTGTCAGATTTGCTTTGGCGCGATTGATTGCGCCCCAAAACCGTGACGGCGAGCCACGACTGGCGTCGCCGATCACGACGATGGCGCCCCCATAGGCGAGCGGCAATGCGATCTGAATGACGGATGGATCGAAGGCGATTGAAACATAAAAGGCAATTCTGAAACCAGAAGACACTCCGAACTCCTGGCCATTCGCCAGCAATTTATTGGTGAGTGCCGAATGGGTGATGACCACGCCTTTCGGAGTGCCTGTCGATCCCGACGTGTAGATGACATAGGCCGGCGTCTGCGGATCGAGATGGTTTTCAGGCACGCTGGAATCAAATTGTTCGACGGCGCTCCATTCGGTGTCGAGGGCTATCGTTTTAGCGCCATGTGACGGCAGCCGATCGCGCAGCTGCGAATGGGTGAGGAGCAGCGGCGCGTCGGCGTCTTGCAGCATGAAGGCGAGGCGATCCTTCGGATAATCCGGATCGAGCGGTAGATAGGCGCCGCCTGCCTTGAGAATACCGAGCACTCCGACGATCATCTCCGCCGAGTGCTTCATGCAGAGCCCGACTATCGTCTCGGGGCCGACGCCTTTGGCGCACAGATAATGCGCAAGCCGATTGGCGCGCGTGCTGAGTTCGCCATAGGTGACCGACTGTTCCCCGAAGATGATGGCGACAGCGGAGTCTTTGCGGCCTGCGTGTCGAACAGCCTTGGAAATGTCTCGGGCGAAAACGACCGTGCGGTGTCATTCCAGCCGTGCAGGATCGCGACGCGTTCGTCAAGGCTGAGACTATCGCGCCTAGACATGTTCGCTCACTCCGAGTGCAAACAGATCGAGACACGCAAGCGTTTTGCGAACCCGCTCAAAAACGCGTTGCACTTCGGAAGGATCGAGGATGTGCTGATGTGGTCCGCCGCGTGCGCCACAAAATGCGGTGCGACGACCTTGGTGCTGCTCGAATATGTCTGCAAGCGCGGCTTCCGAAGCCGCTGCATCGAATGGCTTCTTCAGCCAAAGCTCCGCCCAATGAAGGAAGAGCTCTATGATTTCAGAACCGCCCCTATCCGCCACTGGGGTCCCTGGTTCTACCAGTGACGACCTGTTCCCAAAACAACAGGACGACATACTCAAAATGCTTTCTCAAAAACCGAAAATGCGCCCCCTATAAATCTGTGGATAATTTTCCGTTTACCATAAATTTGTCACATTTTTAGATGGCCCCTATTGACTGTCAAGGAGACGGCTCAGGAATGAATTTATCCGTTAGTCGCATAAGCAACTGCAGCAAAAGCGCTTTCGACCGCAGATGCGAAGACGCTGCCCGACCTGGGCTCAGACGATGCGCGCGGAAAGTTTGTTGAGGGTGCCGGCTGAGGAGATGCGTTCTAAGCCGCCGTTACGGCTTGCGCAGCGATTTCGGGCGCATGTCGGTCCAATTCGCCTCGACAAAAGCGAGACACTCGGCCTTCGAGCCGATGGGGCCAATGCGCGACCAACCGTCTGGGATCGCGCTTGCTGCCGGCCAGATGGAGTACTGTTCTTCGTCATTGATGAGAACGATGAAAACCTCCCCATTGATGTTCAAATTATCCAAACGCGTTTTGGAATCTTCCGACATGGACATTCCTCAGCTGTTTAAATGCTTAGAGCCAGCATGGAACGAACGCGCCCGATGCACAAGATGCCCGCAAGCGCTCCTTAGGGGCCCTGCTTCCAGGCTCTCCAACCTCACACGGAATCCAATGGAATCTTGAGATATCGCGTGCCGTTCGGCTCGGGCTCGGGGAGATGCCCTCCCCGCATGTTCAGCTGGATGGATGGCAGGATGAGCTTTGGCATGGCGAGTGTCGCGTCGCGCGCGTTGCGCATAGCGACGAACTCATCTTCGCTGACGCCTTCGCGGACATGCACATTGCGCGTGCGTTCAGCTTCGACGGTCGTCTCCCAGATATAAGTGTCGCGGCCGTTGGCCTTATAATCATGGCACAAGAACAACCGCGTCGCATCGGGAAGACGCAGAAGCCGGCGGATGGAGCGATATAGCTGCCGGGCATCCCCGCCCGGAAAGTCGGCGCGCGCGGTGCCGTAGTCCGGCATGAACAATGTATCGCCAATGAAAGCCGCGTCGCCGATCACATAGGTTATGTCGGCGGGCGTATGCCCAGGCACATACAAAGCGACGAACGTCAGTTCGCCGAGAGGAAAGCTGTCGCCATCCTTCAAAAGCCGATCGAACTGCGAGCCATCGCGGGCAAATTCGGTGCCTGCATTGAAGAGCTTGCCGAACACCGATTGGATGCGGGTGATCTGTTCGCCGATGGCGAGCGCGCCGCCGACTTTCTCCTGAAGATAAGCGGCCGCGGAAATGTGATCCGCATGCGCATGCGTCTCGAGATGCCAGGCAATCTCGATCTTTTCCGCGGTCACATAGGCGATGATTCTATCGGCCGATTCATGACTGGTGCGGCCGGAGGCGTAATCGAAATCGAGGACGGAATCGATAATGGCCCCGATCCGCGTTTTGGGATCGTGGACCACGTGAGTGGCGGTATTCGTCGGCTCATCGAAAAATGTGCGCACGACAGGTGTCTCGCCGCGCGCAATCGCGTTTCGGATAATTTCTGCCGCCTGATCGAGCGATTGATCAAACATGATCGTCACTCCACAAATACCACAATTCATGAAATCGGGCCATCGACTGCGTCAAGACGCCGTCACCGAGCCCTAAGCCTACAAACGAATTAGATTTAGATAACGCCCTGCCGCGTCCTTTAGATCGGTCATTCCATCAGTTGAGCCACAGAAGCACGGCGGCGCCTCTAAATATTTGCACAGAATGGGAGTCCAGCAACACCGCCTGTCTTCAATGTCAGGATGCGCGCGTCCTGGCTCAGACGCCGGCCTGCGGTGTCAGGATCTCGATCGTCCGCTCCACATGAGGCGGCGGCGCTGGAGCTTGTGCGTGAGCAATCCGCCCTGTTGCCTGCGACGGCCTTATCGCGCCGGACCTGGCTGCGCCGGCGGGTCGCGCAGCAGCAGCATCAACAGCAATCCCGCGACCACCGTGAAGCCCAGAAACATGAAGCCGTCGATATAGGCCAACACATAGGCCTGATGCTGCACGGCGCAGGCAAGCAGAGCCGCGGCGCGCCCCTGAGCCGCGCCTTCGCCGACGCTGCGTCCGCCGACCGCGCCCACATAGCCCTGCAATCGCTGCACCGTCGCCGCAGCGCCGGAGATGACATGCAATCCAATCAGGTTTGAATGGAGCTGTTCGCGCGTGCGGATGAAGGTCTGGATGAAGGCGGTGCCAAGCTCCGCACCGAACAGCCGTCCCGTCTGCAAAATCGCGCCGAAGGCCAGCGCCTCGGACGGCTGCAAATGTTTCAAGAAGAACCAGATGAGCGACGTCAGCGCGAAGGACTGCCCGATCGCCTGCACGATTTGCGACGGCAGAAAATCGGCGCCCACCCAATCGCCGGTGAGCTGCCAGCCATGAAACAGGCGACGCCGATGAGTGCGAAGCCGAAAGCCAGCGTGAAGCGCGGATCAATGAAGCGCAAAATGGTGGCGACAATCGGCGCGAGCAGAAACTGCGGCAACGCGATCCAGACCAGCACGCCGCCGATATTGATCGCGCGATAGTTCTGAACGATCGCCATTGCGGGATGACGAAAGCCGTCGAGAGAATGATGAACCGGAAGAAAGTAATGAAGACGACGAGCAGCGGAATATTGCCACTGGCGGCGAAACGCAGATTGATCCAGCGCGATCGCTCGTCAGCTCCTGAATGATGAAACAGATGCGAAGTATGCTCCCGCCGCGAAATGGAAGCAGCCTTGGCAAAGGCGCATGCCAACAGGGGCTGGTCGCTTATACAGGTGATGCTCGACCGCGACGATCATTCACTGGCACTGAAGCGGCTCACGGCTAAACTCGGCGAGCGCGTGCGCGGTAACAATTGATTGCCGTCCTGGCGCTCGCGGTTCGGGCGCCAGTCGGCAATTGCTGAATGGCCTTCTCAAAGACTTCGCCTGCGCTAAAGTCTTCGTCCTCTGAAGGCACCGGCGATGATCGATACAATAAACAGGATGATCGCCACCCAGAATAAAATGCGCGCACCTTCCATCGCCGTCCCGGCGACGCCGGTGAAGCCTAGCGCGGCACTGATCAGCGCGATGACCAGAAAGACCACCGCCCAATATACAAGATTTCCCACAGAACGCCTCCTTCTCTTTCTCGTCAGCTTAGCAAAGCAACTCGAAGGTATCGCCCTGGTTCCGAGGTCGCGCTGTCGATTAAAACACCGGAACTGCGGGTCTGCGAAACCATAGGTCTACAAGCACGAGAGGCGGCGCAAAACGCCGCCTCCTAGCGCAGTCCTCTCGCCGGCATCGCTACAAGACGCCGACAACCAGCAAGATCAGCACAATCACAAGAATGGCCCCAAGGCCGCCCGAGGGGTAATAGCCAAGCCCCCAGCCGCTCGAATACGGCCAAGTAGGCAAAGCCCCGATAATCAAGAGCACCAGTACGACCAGTAAGATGACTCGCAACATGAACACGACCCCTCAAAATACGTCGGACATGTGCGTAATCATCGATAGGATGCGGAGTTCATGCTTCGCCCAAATATTTTCGTGACCTCCGGGTGCACTGCAGCGTGCTTATCCGTGATGGAACTGGAAAAAGAATGCGAGGGCGCCAACGATGACGATCGCAGCGCCGAGGCCATAAGCGAGAACATAGCGCGCCACATGCGGCTCCGTGCCCTGCTTAGCTTCTTCCGGCGCTTTGATGATGGTTTTGTCTTCGTCCATCTGCGCACTCCCTTCATGACGAATCCGAGGAGGCAACAAAGGGCGCCGCGGAAGGTTTCCGCTAAAAGCCGCCGAGGCTAACGCTTCGGCAAAAGATCGGCGAGATGCTCCGCCTCACGCGTCACGGCGGCGAAATAAGACGCCGCCTTCGCTTTTCTTGGCGAAACAGCGCCGATAGGCGGAGGCGGCCGTGTCCCGCATTTTGTTGGCCTCATCGTCAGCCTTGATCTTCGGATCGGATGCCATCCGAGTGCCGCGGTTTTCTTCTGTGTCTCGTCCCAAATCGCGATGCACGAAGGGATGAACTCGATCGTGATACGAGCAGCGCCAGCGCGATGAAGGTACGCTCCTTGCCGACAACGGACAGAATGATCCGATCGGGAAGCCGCGGCGATTTCGCTTGCGTCGTTGCCGCGCGCAAAACGGCGACGGCCGCCCCTGCAGGCTTGGAGATTGGAATTTCGCCATAGGTGATGACAGCCGCATCCGTGCTGATCGTCTGGCGGGAATTTTTCGATGAGGGCTCGGAAGATAGCCCTCTTCGCGCGATCCAGCCTGAAGCTGGGAGCAGACGCGAGGGACATCAGAAGCAAGCGGGCATCACGACATCAGGCCTTTCTAGATTCGACATGCCGAACAAGTGCTGCGGTTCCGCGGCAGAATAATCGATTTTATTGATTGTAATAACGATTATTATGCGTTTGATTGATTAATCGATTTGGCCGATCTTTTGGTCAATTAGACCAGGAGATCTTGATGACATTCATCCAGACAGAGCTGCCTGAAAATGTCCAAGCCGCTGTTGCGCAAGAACATTTTGCGCAGCAAGCCAAGGCGTTGCTGCCCGGCTTGAGCGTGACGGCGGCGGTGGCTGCCGCGGGCTTTGCCCTTAACCGCCTACCTTATGTCGGCATTTTCAGCCCGCTGATCCTTTCGATTCTCCTGGGCATCGTCATCCGCAACACGATTGGCTTGCCCGCCGTGACAAAACCGGGCCTCACCTTCTCGCTGCGGCGCGTGCTGCGCCTTGCGATCATTCTTCTCGGCCTGCAATTGACGATCGCGCAGATTGGCGAGGTCGGCGCGATCGGCGTCGGCGTGGTCGCCTTGACGCTTGTCAGCACATTCCTCTTCACGACCCTGTTCGGCCGCATCCTCGGCGTCGACCCCAAGCTTGCGCAGCTCATCGCCGCGGGCACTTCGATCTGCGGCGCGTCGGCGGTGATCGCGGTCGATACCGTGACCAATGCGGCGGACGAGGATGTCGCCTATGCCGTCGCCTGCGTGACGATCTTCGGATCGATCGCCATGTTCGCCTATCCGGCGCTGCCCGCGCTTCTGCATCTCGCACCGGCTGCCTATGGACTCTGGGCTGGCGCATCGATCCACGAGATCGCGCAAGTCGTCGCCGCGGCCTTTCAGCATGGCCAGCATGCAGGTGAAATCGCCACCATCTCCAAACTCACGCGTGTCGGCCTCTTGGCGCCCGTTGTGCTGACCCTCGGCTTTCTGGCGGCTCGCCGCACGATAAGGTCAAACAGCGCGAAGGACGGCGCAACCGCCACCAAGACACCTGTTCCATGGTTTGTGTTCGGCTTTCTCGCATTGATGGCATTCAATAGCGCACTGCCACTTCACGGCGAGTTGAAGCAGACGATTGTCGTAGTCACGACGTTCCTTCTATCGGTTGCACTTGCAGCGATGGGACTTGAAACTGATATCAGGAAACTGCGGGCGAAAGGTTTGCGGCCCCTGCTTCTCGGCCTCGCATCCTTCCTTTTCATCGCAACTTTCAGCCTGGGCCTCGTTAAGATCGTCACCTGAAATGACACTGGAACAGCTTCGTATCTTTGTTGCCGTCGCCGAACGGCAGCACGTTACAAGGGCCGCGCAAGATCTTCATCTCACGCAGTCGGCAACGAGCGCGGCCATCGCCGCGCTCGAATCGCGTTATGCGACGAAGCTCTTCGATCGCATCGGCCGACGTATCGAACTCACCGACGCCGGACGCTTGTTCCTCGTCGAAGCACGCGCTGTGCTCGCGCAGGCCGCAGCTGCCGAAGCGGCGCTCGACGATCTCGCCGGCCTAAAGCGCGGCACGCTCGCGCTGGCCGCGAGCCAGACGGTCGCGAATTATTGGCTGCCACCGCTGATGCATCAGTTCCGCATGGCCTATCCTGGCATCACGCTGCGGCTGACAATCGGCAACACCGAACATGTCGCCACATGGGTCAATGAGATCGCCGCCGATCTCGGATTCGTCGAAGGCGAGGTCGATAATCCGGCGCTGTCCGTCACGCCCGTCGCGGAGGATGTGCTCGTCCTCGTCGTCAGCGCCAAACATCCTTGGGCCGCACGCGAGACGGTAACGCAAGCGGATCTCGCGGCGACACCTTGGGTCGTGCGCGAGGAAGGCTCCGGCACCCGCGCGATCGTCGAAACCACTTTGGCGAAACGCGGCATCAAACGGGAAGATTGGCGCTTCGCGCTGGAGCTGCCGTCCAACGAAGCCGTGCTGGCCGCTGTCGCGGATGGCGCCGGCGCGACCATCGTCTCGGAAGTCGTGGCGCGAGCGCGGATCAAAGCCGGCACGCTCATCCGCCGCGACATCGCTTTACCGCAACGCCAATTCTATGGCCTGCGGCACAAGGAACGCTCGGTCACCGTCGCGCAGCGCGCCTTCCTCGATCTGATCGCGGAAACGACATCGCCGCGGCCTGGATGACGGCCGCGGCGACGTTAGGGTTTTTAACTAGCCTTCCTGCGGCATGGCCGCGAGGAGCTTGTCGTAATATTTCACGACGAGATCGATATTGCCTTTGACCTTGACGGGTTCGGCCGACTTGATTGCCTCGTTCAGCTGATCGAGCTGATCCTTCTTGTCCTTTGCGCTCATGCTCTTGTCGGCCTGCACCTGGGCGATCTGCTGCTTGAGGACAGTCTCGGCGCCGACATAGCTCTTCGTCTGCGGATCGATGCCAGACATCACCAGAGAAATGTTGTCCGCGACCGTTTGATATTCATCGAAGCTCCCGAACTTGTTGGCCTTGGCGACAGCATTGAGTTTCGCCAGCGTCGCCGGGCTCGGATTATCGGATTCCGATTCCGGCAGTTTGCCCATGATCGCGCCCATCGGCTGCTGCGCGGCGATATAAGCTTCGATCTGCGTGGCGGTCAGCGGAACCTGCTGTGTTCCTTGCTGCTGATCGGCTTGTTGATTTTGCGCGAAGGCAATGCCGTTGGACGCGATGAAACCGACCGGCGCAGCAAGAAGGAGACCGCAAGCGGCGAGAGGACTGATGAAATGACGCATGAGTGCTTCCTTAAAATGACGTTTGCCTCGCAGAGACGACCGCCACTATAGGTAAGCGACCAGACCACAATGTGACAATTCTTACAGCGAAGCTGCGTTCGATTTGCTCTCGCCGTCCGGCGAGATCGCGCCCTTCACCGTTTCGATCAACTGCTTCAATGTGAAGGGTTTCGGCAGGAAGCCGAAATCTTCGCCGACCGGCAGGTTCTTGGCGAAGGCCTCTTCGGCGTAGCCCGACACGAAGATCACTTTTGCAGTGACGCCGCGCTTACGCAATTCGCCAAACATGGTCGGGCCGTCCATTTCCGGCATCACGACGTCCGAGATGATGAGGTCGATCGTACCGGCATTCTGTTCGGCGACTTCGAGCGCCTCGAAGCCGGTCGCCGCTTCGAGCACCGTATAGCCGCGCGTGCCCAAAGCCCTGGCACCGAAAGCGCGCACTGCCTCTTCGTCCTCGACGAGTAGGATCGTGCCATGACCGGTGAGATCGGTGGCGGTCTTCTTCGCGACTTCCTTTTTAGCGTCGTCCTCACCTTCGACGGGTATATGGCGCGGCAGTAGAATGCGGAAGGTCGTTCCCTCGCCGACGGTCGACTCGCAGAAGACATAGCCGCCCGTTTGCTTGACAATGCCATAGACCATCGAGAGGCCGAGGCCCGTGCCTTTGCCAACTTCCTTGGTCGTGAAGAAGGGTTCGAATATCTTTTCTTTCAGATCGGCCGGAATGCCGTGGCCGTTGTCTTGGACTTCGATCGCCACGTAGTCGCCTGGCGGCAAAAGCTTCTCGCCCAATTCTGCGCAATCGGCTGCAGCGACATTGCGCGTGCGCAATTCGATCCGCCCGCCGCCCGGCATTGCATCGCGGGCATTGACGACCAGATTGACGATCACCTGTTCGAACTGATTGAGATCAGCTTTGACAAGCCAGAGATCGCGGCCATGGCGCAGATCGAGAGCGATCTTCTCGCCGACGAGACGGCGCATCAGCATTTGCAGATCGGACAGAACATCGCCGAGCTGCAGCACTTGCGGCCGCAAAGTCTGCCGCCGCGAGAAGGCCAGTAGCTGCCGCACGAGACCCGCAGCACGATTGGCATTCTGCTTGATCTGCATGATGTCCTGGAAGGACGGATCGGTCGGCCGGTGATTGGCGAGCAGCAGATCGGAATAGCCGATGATCGCGGTCAGCACATTGTTGAAGTCGTGCGCCACGCCGCCGGCGAGCTGGCCGATCGCCTGCATTTTCTGCGACTGCGCGAAATTCTCCTGCAGCGTCCGCAGCTCGGTCGTGTCGAGCGCATAGATCGTGGCGCCGGCGCCATCGGCCTCGTCCGCCGGGGAAATGAAGAGCCGCGCCGAACGATTGCGATCGCCGCGCAGATTGACGTCGACCGGCGCGATATCGGTCTTCGAACCGGCGGCGGCGACGATCGCGGCTTCGAGCGCCGGGCGGTCGCTGTCCGGCACGCCGGCGTAAATCGAGCGCGCGGCACCGTCGCTCGATTTGAGCGCGTCCGGCAGCAGTTTGGCGAAAGCGGTGTTCGACCGTGTGATACGGCCGGCTTTATCGACGATGGCGATCGCCATTGGCGTCGAATTGAAGACCCGGGCGAAACGGACCTCGGCGGCCCGCAAATCTTCGGCCGGCTCTTCGCCCGGCGCGCGATTAAGCACCAGCGTGCGCGAGGCACCGGCAATGCCATCCTGGCCGAAGGCGACGCGATGCAGCAGGCGCACCGGCAAGCTTTGGCCATTGCGGCGCTTGAGATCGATGTCGAATTGCTCGGTCAGCACATCGCCGGGCGCGCCGGAAACGCAAGCGAGCAGCGCCGAACCGCCGCCGGCAACAAAATCGCTGAGCTGCAAACCGCCGGAGCCGACCTGCGCGAGATCATGATCGAGCCAGCTCGCGAGCGTCGCGTTCATATAGGAAACTTCGCCTGTCGAATCGCAGGAGAAGAAGCCAGCCGGCGCATGGTCGAGGAAATCGATCGCATGCTGGAGTTCTTGGAAGACGTTTTCATGCCGCTCGCGCTCACGCGTCACATCAGCGACCGACCACAGCGTCACGCGCTTGGCATTGCCGAAGGGCACGGGCCGCACGCGAATGCGATACCAGGCGACGTCGCCGACGCCGTTGAGCGGCGGTGCAAGCCGCAGCTCTTCGGCGCTGCGCTTGCCTTCGCGCGCCGCTTGAGCGAGCCGATAGATCGCTTCGGACACTTCCGGTGTGCCGGAAAAGAGCCGTTCGACCGGCTTCAACGCGCTCGCATCGCGCGCGCCAGCCAGCGACAGATAGGCTTCGTTCGCATAAAGGATCTTGCCGTCAGCGTCGGTGGCGATGAAGCCCTCCGGACCGCTGTCGCAGACGAGCTTGGTCAGATCGTTACGTGCCGTCTGACCGGCGAATTGCAGAATGCCGACCGCATAGGCGAAGAGCGCAAAGATGCCGATAACGGCGAGGAGCGCCAGGAGGCCGATGACGAGGCTCGCAGCCTGTGATTTCGGCAGCAGCGAGAAAGCGGCGGCCATCGCGACGAGGCAGGCCGCAAAGAGCAGGATCAGCGCCGGACTGCCGGAACGTTCTGTCCGATCGATCGCGGCAGATATCGGCTGATCGGTCATCACTGCTCACCTCTTTCCAGCCGCAGCTTCTGGCCACGGCCTGCGCGGCTCACCGCACAGGCGACGCCCGCGGCGCAACCACCGTGGGATGACATGGTCTCGACCGCTCCGCTTATCTCAAGACCTAGCATGGCAGAACCTTCATGCTCCATAGAGGCCGCAAGAAGAGCATGTTGATATCCTTCACGCGGAACGCCGGAGCGCCTAACGTCATAAATTCGCATGCATAAACTCGCATGGAGGTGGAGCAAGACGATGTTGGGCTTCGACCAATAAAGTAAATTTTTTGACTTACCGTTCCCTTAAATGCTGCCGGGCAGACCAACTGCGACGGTCCGCTTAAGCCTAAGCTTAAGTTTCATACCAATGTTTCGGGCGGCGCGTTCCTGCTGGCCTTAAAGCCTTGTCTGGGTGAGGCTATACTTTGCGGCTAAGGACCTATAGTGTTGCGGAAAATCGCGCCTATGCATCGTTGTCCACAGGGGTTTCCCGCGCGGCGCCTGCGAATCGGGCTTGTGTTAACCATTTATTAACCTACGACGCGCACCCGGCGGTGCCGCGTGCTAGAATCGCCAGAGTTGTGGCAAAGTATCGGACGAGCGGCCAATGCACGGCCTAAGTAATATGTTCGTCGAAAACAAAGCGTTGGTGATCGGCGCCGCGGCGGTAGCGTTTTTTGTTGCCGCAGTGCTCATCCTGCTTGTCTTTCGACTCGCTTTCGGACGTCGCCTGCGCATGGCAAACAATCGCGCGCGGCAAATGCGGCTTGGCATCGTCGATGCCTTCGACCTCGATCGCCAACGACAGCTGGTGATCGTCCGCCGGGACAATGTCGAACATCTGGTGATGATCGGCGGCCCGAACGACATTCTCATCGAATCGCAGATCGTGCGGACGGAAGCGCGCAGCCGCGACAAGGAAACGCGCGACCGCGATCTGACCGCCGCACCGGCGACAAAGATACTTGCGGCCGAACCGAAAGTCGCGATTCCACCCGCTCCGGAGCCGCTGCAGCCTGCCGCCGCGGTCAGCGACGAGCCGGCGCCGCCGACACGCGCCCCGGCACCTCCGCCGGCTGGCCCGCTCGCCGGGATGACGGCAGGCCCGCGCCGCGCTGCGCCGCCGCCGATCCAGCCGAAGCCCGCGCCGGCGCAAGCCCCCGCGGCCCAGGCGCCGGCACCAGTCGCTCCGGCGCCATTTGCCGAACCACCGGCCAAGGCACCGCCGCCCCTCAAGCCGGCCGCCGTGTCGCCGGCTGCATCGGCCCCCGGCCCGCAGCCTGCTGGACAGCCGCCCTTCATCCCTGGACAGGGGCCGGTCGTGCCGCCGCCCGCTGGCGCCGATCAACCCGCATTCCTGCGCTGGCCGGCACGCAATCCCAGTGCGCCGGTCCCCGGCGCTGCGAGGCCGGCTGCGAAGACGCCTGGCGACCTGCCGCCACTGCCGACGCCGCGCGCTAGGCAGCCGCAGCCAGCCGCCCCTTCGAGCGAGCCGGCTTTCCCGCCGGTGCCGTCGATGGAAGGGTTGGAGTCGCTCGAAGAAGAGATGGCGAAACTGCTGGGGCGCGGACCGGGCAAGTAAATCCCGCCCATCATCCAACAACCATGGAAAAGACCGATCCTAGAGCATCTTCCGCTCGGATAGTTTCATCCGAGCGAAAAAGAAGATGCTCCAGCTCAATAAGTTAGAGCATGTTCTTATCGAAAAAGTCGGGCAACTTTTTCGGAACATGCTCTTAGTGACCGGTCTTTGTACGATCGGGTTAGATCGCTCAGTTGGAGCAGCCCGAGAAGCCGCCGAACATGCAGGTCTTCGGCGCGGCCGGTGCCGCAGGCTGGGCCGGGGCAGCCGTCGCTGCGCCGCCGCCCTGAGCCGGAGCGGCAGCCGCGGTTTCACTGCCCGGGACATGCACGATCTGTCCCTTATCCGGCGAGCAGCCGAGCATACCCGGCACCACGCACCACATGGGTTTCTCTTCGGATTTGGCGACCGCTTTGTTGGCTTCTTCCTGCTGTTCCTCGCTAATCGGTGCCGGGGCGAGGTAGCTCACCGGCGGGTCCGACAGATATTTGCGGCCCGGATTGGCGCTGAGATGGACATCGCCATTGTCGCCGCCGCCGATCATCAGCCCGCCGCCATCGTTGTTTCCGCCAAACCAATTGAAGATGCCCCCCGCATTGGCGAGATCGCCGCTCATGCAGACAGGAACGCCGAACTGCACCGAACACTTCTGACCATTCGGGCCCGCGGCGGTTTCGGCGGGGGGAGGCGACGGCGGCACGCCGTCGAGCATGGAGTCGGCGGAAGGCGCAGGGCGCCGCGAATCGGCGCGCGCCCGGCGTGCCGCGACGCTGTCGGGGCTTTTCGGCCAATCGGCGGCGCGTACTGTAGCGGCATGCGGAGCCGGCAGATCATTCGTCGGCGGAACGACCAAAGTCGGCCGCGGCCGATAGTCGATGTCGGCCGGATCGTCGTCCACCTTGTTGTTGTTGCCACCGAACAGATTCGTGACCGGGCTCAGGAAATTGTTGCCGTCGGCAAACGCCGGCGAGGCGACATACAAGATCGCGCTCAACGCCGTCGAGGCGAGGCCGATCTGACGTAGTGTGCCCCTGTCGAACTTCATGCCCTTCCCTCTCCGATCCTCGAAGCGGATCGCCACATAGTCGTTTTTTCAAGCATTCGCGGCAATTTAGAGGCCGCAGCCGGCTTCGTGACAGGCGGATGAAGGGCCTTATGGGCTCTTTTGCACATTTTCCGCCTCGGGAGGCGTGGAACGCACGGACTCATCGCCGACCAGCGTTTCGTAGAGAAGCAGAATGACACCAAATGTGATCGCGACATCGGCGAGATTGAAGACATACCAGGAGAAGCTGCCGACGTGGAAATGGTAGAAATCCGCGACAAATCCGTAAAAAAACCGGTCACAGGCGTTGTTGCCGAGCGCGCCGCCAATGATGAGGCCGAGGCCGACCGCCGTGACGACGGTACGGGCGCGCCACATCCAAACGGCCAGAAATCCGACGACGATAAGCGCACCGATCACGAGCGCGAACCGGCCGAACGGCGTCTTGGCGCTGAGTAGCGAATAAGAAATGCCGGTGTTCTTCGCGAAGATCACGTCGAAAAAAGGCGCCAACCGCACCGGCTGATTGCGCGCGATGTCATAGACATTGATCAGCCAAAGCTTATTCGCCTGATCCAGGATCAGGGCCACAAGCCCGGTGATGAAGCCGATGGTGCGAGGCTTCATGCGAAGAGCCCAAGCGCTTTCAGCTCGCGCAAGGCCTCGGCATCGCGCGGCGTAACATCGGGGAATTCCGCGTCGCTGCCGACGAGCGGCGAGAATTTCCAAGAGCGCGCGCATTTGCGGCCAGGCGCTTCCCCGAACACGACAGCAACGCCTGGTACGTCGGGAAGACGGAACGCTTCCGCGGGGCCTTCGCCCGCGATGATCTTCGCATCTGAGGTGATGCAAATTTCGGCGAAGTCGATGCCGTCCAAAAGCGCGCGCATATCGGCATCGGCGATATTGACCTCGGGTGCGGCTTCGAGCGACGAGCCGATCTTTTTATTCGCCCGCTCGATTTCGAGCGCGCCGGTAACGACGGCGCGGATCTTTCGGATCGTCTCCCAGCGTGCCGCAAGTGCTTCGTCGCGCCACTGGTCAGGAATGACCGGAAACGCTTCGAGATGCACGGACACCGCATCCGGATAGCGCGCGAGCCAGGCCTCTTCCGCGGTGAAGACGAGGATCGGCGCGAACCACAAAGTCACGGCGCGGAAGATCTGCTCGATCACCTGCAAGGACGCATGGCGTTTGCGGCTCGACGGCGGATCGCAATAGAGCGCATCCTTGCGGATATCGAAATAGAAGGCCGAGAGATCGCTTGTCATGAAATGCGACAGCGCGGCGATGACCTTCTTATAATCGAAGGCCGCGTAGGCCGCGCGTATCTCCGTATCGAGCTCGGCCAGCCTGTCGAGTATCAAACGCTCGAGCTCCGGCATCTCCTTGAAAGCGACCTCAACCTTCGGATCGTAATGGGCGAGCGAGCCCAGCATCCAGCGCATCGTGTTGCGCAGCTTCTTATAGGTCTCGACGAAGGTCTTCAGGATTTCCGGACCGATGCGCAGATCGTCCGAATAATCGGAGGCCGCCACCCAAAGGCGTAGAATATCGGCGCCGGCATCCTTGATGACGGTCTGCGGCGCCGTGACATTGCCGAGCGACTTCGACATCTTCTGGCCCTTCTCGTCGAGAACGAAGCCATGCGTCAGAACCGCATCGTAAGGCGCGCGATAGCGCGTGCCGCAACTCTCCAGAAGCGACGAGTGGAACCAGCCGCGATGCTGGTCCGAGCCTTCGAGATACATCACCTCGTCGGGACCGCCATCATGCTCGCGGCTGATGCCGGCGAGGCCGGGGAAATGCACTGGATCTTCGAGCGTGAAGGCATGCGTCGAGCCTGAATCGAACCAGACGTCGAGCACGTCATTGATCTGCTCGAATTCGGCCGGATCGTAATCAGGCGCGAGGAAACGCTCCGCCGCGCCATCGGCGAACCAAGCGTCGGCGCCCTCCGTCTCGAAGGCCTCGGCGATACGGCGATTGACGTCCTCGTCGCGCAGGATTTCCTTCGTCTTCACATTGACGAAGACGGTGATCGGCACACCCCAGGCGCGCTGGCGCGAGACGACCCAATCGGGCCGATTGGCGATCATGCCGCGGATGCGGTTCTCGCCCGCCGCCGGATACCAGCGCGTGCGGGCGATCTCGACGAGTGCGATTTCGCGCAGCGTGCCGGCATTATGGATTTGCCTGTCGAGCGCGATGAACCATTGCGGCGTGTTGCGGAAGATGACCGGCTTCTTCGACCGCCAGGAATGCGGATATTGATGCTTCAGGCGTCCGCGTCCGATGATGGTGCCGGCTTCCGCAAGCGCTTTGATCACTGCTTCGTTGGCGTCGCCCTTATGGCCTTTATCGTCGATGACGCGGCGGCCGGCGAGGCCTGGCGCTTCTTCGGTGAAGAAGCCGTCCGCATCGACTGTATAGGGAATACGGGTTTCGATGCCGCGGCTTTCGAGCCATGTCTTGTTCGCCATCCAGATGTCGAAGTCGTCGCGGCCGTGCGACGGCGCCGTATGGACGAAGCCCGTACCCGTATCGTCGGTGACGTGATCGCCGTCGAGCAGCGGCACGGTGAACTGATAGCCGTCGAAAATGCTGGCGAGCGGATGGGCGCAGCTGATGCCGATGAGCTCGGCGCCGCTCACATCGCGGATGCGATGATAGGTCGTGACCTTTGCCGCCTTGAAGACGCTGTCGGCGAGCTTGTCGGCGAGCACAAACGTGGCACCGCCTTTCGCCCAATTGCCAGCCGGCGCCTCGGCGACGCGATAGAGCCCATAGGAAATCTTGCGCGAGAAGCTGATGGCGCGATTGGCCGGGATCGTCCAGGGTGTCGTCGTCCAGATGACGACATAGACATTGGTGTCGCCCGCTGCGCCATCTGTGCCGAGCCAACGGCTGATGCCGATGGCATTCTCATAATCGGCGCGGTTGGCGAACAGGCCTTCGGGATTATCGACCGGGAAAGCGACATAGACCGTATCGCTTGTATGGTCCTCATATTCGACTTCGGCCTCGGCGAGTGCGGTCTTCTCGACGACGCTCCACATCACCGGCTTCGAGCCGCGATAGAGCAGACCGTTCGCGGCGAATTTCATGATCTCGCGGGCGATCTGCGCTTCCGCCGGATAGCTCATCGTCAGATAGGGATGATCCCAATCGCCGACGACGCCGAGCCGCTTGAATTCGTCGCGCTGCACATTCACCCAATGCTCGGCGAAGGCGCGGCATTGGCGGCGGAATTCATTGACCGGGACCTCGTCCTTGCTGCGGCCTTTGGCGCGATATTCCTCCTCGACCTTCCATTCGATCGGCAGGCCGTGGCAGTCCCAGCCGGGAACGTAGTTCGAGTCCTTGCCGGACATCTGCTGCGAGCGCGCGACAAGATCCTTCAGGATCTTATTAAGCGCGTGGCCGATATGGATATTGCCGTTCGCATAGGGCGGCCCATCATGGAGGACGAATTTCGCCCTGCCCTCGCCGCTCTCGCGCAATCTGCGATAGAGATCGATCGACGCCCAGCGCGCAAGGATATCCGGCTCCTTTTGCGGGAGGCCGGCGCGCATCGGGAATTCCGTCTGCGGCAGATAGAGCGTCTTCGAATAATCCGGGCCTTCGGCCTTTTTGGCCGCCCGCGGCTGTTCATTCATGGGAAATTGGCCTGATCGACGCGGCACGGCCAAAGGCCAACCGCAAATTGCGCGAAAGCTGTCCTCCCGGCCGCGTTCCGCCCGAGGCGTCAGACGCGGACCGGGCCTCTAATTCGAAGCTGCGGCGCAACAGATCTCAACATGGGAGCCTTCTAAAACATTTCCGCCGAAAGGGAAATGCACTGCAAAAAGCCTTTTGCGTCAGCCGATTTGCCGCTCTCCGGCCTCATTTGATCGCCCTGGCCGCCCGCCACAGGCACAACTGCCGGCGCCACTGAGCCTGCCAGATCATGGACTCGAACGGCGCGTAACTGCTCTTGTCCATGAGCTTGAGATAGGGCGTGCAGAGATTGACCGGCAGGAAGACGGCGGCGATGGCGCCCGTTTTGCCATTAGAGGCCGTCTGGAATTTTGCCAGATGGCCGCGGACGACACCGCGGAGCTCGGCCAAGGCGGAGAGCAAGGACGGCGAAGCGAGCCCCGCCTGAACAGCCTCGAGGATAACGCCATGCCGGTCGAGCAGATCCTTGGGCAGAAACACCTGGCCGGTGGTCGCATGCCAGGGCAAAGCACGCATGAGGCCGGTCATCGCATAGGCCATACCGCCCGAGGCGGCCGTCGCCGACAGATCGGTGCCGGACTTTTTGTCGATGATCGCCGCGGCAAGCTGGAAGAGCTGGCCTGCCGTCGCGCGCGCATAGGCTTCGAGCGCTTCCAGCGTCGGCATGGGCGCGCCGTAAAGATCAAAAAGCCGCGCCTCGATTAGCGATTGCAACGGCGCCGCGGGAAGCCCCCGGGTGGCAAGCGTATCGCGCAGTGCCGCAGCGACCGGATGGGCTTCCGCCTCGGCGCTGCGGTCGCCGGCCAGAACCTCGCGCCACCATTGAAAGCGGATTTCGCCGAGGACCGGCTCCGAGACGAGCCGGCGGATGCGCGCAATTTCTAGATTGAACGCATAGATCGCATGGACATGTTTGCGCGTCTCGGCCGGCAGAAACAGCGCCGCCAGCCAACGGTCGGGATCCTCGCGCTTCAGCAACGCGTCGCAATAGGCGTAGTGCTCGGCGATCGCAACCATCACGGCACAGCAAGAAGCGCCGCCGCAACGCGCCGGTCTTCTCCCAAAAGGATGGAATAGGTGCGCGCCGCCGCCCCTGTCGCCATCGGTTCTGCGGTAATACCCGCGTCGCGCAAAGCCATCATCAAGCGTCGCTCCAAAGGAACGAGGCTTGTGCCGGTTCCGATCAAGAGATGTTCAACCGTCCCCTGCGGTTCGGCAAGGACCGGCGCAAGCGATTCAAGCGAAATATCCGTGGGTTCGGCGGCGTCCCAGGCTTTAATGCCAGAGGGAAGCGCCAGGATAGAGCCGCGATGCGACATGCCGGCGAAACGGAAACCGAAATCGCCATAGCCTTCGATCACATGGCGGCCCGGCAGAAATCCGAAATATTTCGGTTCCGACATCGGTGGTTCACGCCCGCCCTCACGCACGGTTCTGGGCCGCTGCGCCCGTCACCTTCTGTTGCGGTTTCGTCTTCGCCGACTTCGCCGGCGCAGCAGCCGGAGGCGTCTCGCCCCTCTCATTGCGCAGGCCGAGATAAATCAGCATCGGCGAGCAGATGAAGATCGACGAATAGGTGGCGACGAAAATGCCCCAGATCATCGCGATCGAGAAGGAGCGGATCACCTCGCCGCCGAAGACGACGAGGGAGAGAAGCGCCAGAAACACGGTTGTCGCGGTCATGATCGTGCGCGGCAGAACGGCATTGATCGAGATGTCGATCAGTTCGTCGGTCGGCATGCGGCGGTATTTGCGCTGCATTTCGCGGATACGGTCGAGGACGACGACGGTCTCGTTCAGCGAATATCCGACGATGGTCAAAATCGCCGCGATCGATGTCGTGTTGAATTCGAGACGAGTCAGCGAGAAGAAGCCGACCGTCAAAAGAAGGTCGTGCATTGTCGCGATGATGGCGCCGACGGCGAATTGCCATTCGAAGCGGAACCAGAGATAGGCGAGCACCGCGATAATGGCGAGGACGACGCCAAGCGTGCCGGACTGCACCAATTCGCCGGAAACGCGCGGGCCGACGACGTCGACGCGGCGGAAATCATATTTCGCCTGCAGTGCGTTCTTGACCTTGGCGACGGTCTGCTCCTGCGCCGTCGCCCCGCCCTTCTGGACGCCGAACCGCAGCAGCACGTCGGAAGGCGCGCCGAAGCCCTGCACTTCGACGTCGCCGATGCCGAGCGATTTCACATTCGCGCGCAACTCGGAAATATCGGCGGCGCCGGTCTTGGCGCGCAGCTCCATCAGCGTGCCGCCGGCGAAATCGATGCCGAAATTCATGCCGAGCGCGAGGAAGAGCACGACGGAGATGATCGACATCGTCGCCGAGAAGGGATAGCTCACGCGGCGGAACCGCATGAAGCCGAATTTCGTATTCTCAGGTGCGAGGCGGAGAAGTTTCATCAAACAAGCCTTGGAGCGCCGCCACTATATCGGCAGTTTGGTCGGGCGCGCATATTGATACCAGAGCGCGATCATCATCCGCGTCATGGTCACGGCGGTGACGATCGTCGTCAGAATGCCGAGCGCGAGCGAGACGGCAAAGCCGCGCACCGGGCCCGACCCGAAGTAATAAAGGATCGCCGCGGCGACGAACATGGTGACATTCGAGTCGACGATCGTCGCGAAGGCGCGTTTGAAGCCGGCGTCGAGCGAGGCGATGATGGATCGCCCGGCATGCACCTCTTCGCGGATGCGTTCATAGATCAGCACGTTCGAATCCACCGCCATGCCGATCGTCAGAACGATGCCGGCGATGCCCGGCAAAGTCAGCGTCGCGCCAAGCATGATGAGCGAGGCGAAGATGATCGCGATATGCACGAGCAGCGCGATATCGGCAAAGATGCCGAAGATCCCGTACGTCGTCAGCATATAGATCAGGACGAGCGCCGCGCCGACATAGGCGGCGCGCTGGCCGGCGGCGATCGAGTCCTGGCCGAGGCCGGGGCCGACGGTGCGTTCTTCGATGATCGACAGTTTTGCGGGCAAAGCGCCGGCGCGCAGCAGAATGGCGAGGTTTGTCGCCGATTCCACCGTGAAGTGGCCGGAGATTTGGCCGGAACCGCCGGTGATCGGCCCGCGGATGACCGGCGCCGAAATCACCTTACCGTCGAGCACGATCGCGAAAAGATGGCCGACGTTTTCGGAGGTGACTTCGCCGAAGCGCTGGCCGCCGCGGATGTTGAAGCGGAAATTGACCACCGGCTCTTGCGTCTGCGGATCGAAGCCGGCCTGGGCGTCGGTCAAATCCTCGCCCTGCACCATCACATGCTTCTCGATCGGCAGCTTGCCCTTCGAGTCCGTTTCCGGCAGCATTTCATATTCGGACGGGTCTTCGCCCGGCTGCGCGACAAGGCGAAATTCGAGCTTCGCGGTCGTGCCGAGGATCTGCTTCAGGCGGTCGGGATTCTGCAGGCCTGGCACTTCGACGAGGATACGGTCGTCGCCCTGGCGTTGAATATTCGGCTCGGTCGTGCCCAAAGCGTCGACGCGGCGGCGCAAGACCTCGATCGACTGGTCGACGGCGCGGCGCACCTTATCGGTGACGGCGGCCTGAGTCACCAGGAGCTGGACCGTTCCATCGCCGACGTCCTTGACCTCGAGAGAGGGCGCGCCACCGGCCCCGCCGAGCACATTATTGCCGACCGGCGCCTCGAGCTGACGGAATTTAGGCAGGACCCGCGCCCGCTCGGTGGCATCCGGAATGCGGACCTGGACGCCGCGCGGCAAAAGCGCAATGCCGCCGGTCATCGCGATCTTGTCCTGCCGCAGCTCGCGGCGGACGTCGTCGCGCAGATTTTGAATCTCGGTTTTCAGGACGGAGGCCGCATCGACCTCGAGCAGCACATGCGAGCCGCCTTGCAGATCGAGACCCAGTACGACGGTCCGCACCGGAATCCATTTCGGCACGGCATTGATCAAAGCAGCGCGTGTCTGCGGCGCCAGCATGCTTGGCACGATGATGAGCAGTGCGACCACCGTCATCAACAGAATCGACACGACCTTCCATCTTGCGAAACGCAGCATGCAGAAACTATTCCCCTATATGGCGCGGAAAGCCTCTCACCATCGTGGAGGACGAGACGAGGCTCACATTCTTAAATGCCAAAGAAACCGCCCGGCCGCGCCGCGGCTCCTCCCCGCCAGGAAAGGTCGAGCGGTCCCTCAGTTCACGTATTCTCTTTGACGGGCTCACCCTTCGCCCGCACATCGGCGATCATCGAGCGCGCAACGCGCACCTTGACGTTCGGCGCGACTTCCATCTCGACCTCGCCGTCATCGACGACGCGGGAGACTTTGCCGATCAAGCCGCCATTCATGACGATCGTATCGCCGCGGCGGACGTTTTTGATCATTTCCGCATGCGCCTTGGCCCGCTTCTGCTGCGGCCGCATGAGCAGGAAATACATGATGATCAGGATGAGCGCGAAGGGCGCAAGCTGCATCAGGATATCGGCGGCGCCAGCTGGCTGGCCACCGGCGGCGGCTTGAGCAAAAGCCGGGGTGATGAACATACTGTCTCCTTGCCGGGCCGCTTTTCGGCCTCTGGATCGGCGCGGACTATAGCCGCCAGCGGGCCGAAAGCAATGGCGGAGCGGCTGGGACCGAGCCACGCGTTCATTACAAAGCAGCCATGAACTCCCAGTGATCGCCCGGTCGCGGCTGGACGGCATCGGCGCTTGCCGCTAAAGCCAGCCCGACAGGGGAAAGTCATGACAATCCAAGACGAAGCCCGGCAAAACGAGGCCCGGATCGCCGGAGCTTTTTCACCCGAGGCCGCGCATAAAGTCACAGAGCAGCTCTCGCGCATAGCCGAGCTTCTGGAACGGCTCGTGCCAGCCGCGCCGAAACCGATCGACTTCACCGCCGCCGACGCCTTCATCTGGCAGGCGGATGGGGGGACGCTGCAGCCGGTCCCGAAGGTCAATCGCGTCGAAATGAAGCTTTTGCGCGGCGTCGACCGGATGCGCGACATTCTGAACGACAATACGGAGCGCTTCGCCCGGGGGTTTGCCGCCAATAACGCGCTCCTCTGGGGCGCCCGCGGCATGGGCAAATCCTCCCTCGTCAAGGCGACCCATGCCGATATCAACCGCCGCTTCGGCAGCACGCCCGACTTCCGGCCTTTAAAACTGATCGAAATCCATCGCGAGGACATCGAGAGCCTGCCGCATCTGATGGCGGCGCTGCGCGAAAGCGAATACCGCTTCCTCGTCTTTTGCGACGATCTCTCCTTCGATGCCGACGACACCAGCTACAAGTCGCTGAAGGCGGTGCTCGAAGGCGGCATCGAAGGCCGGCCAAAGAATGTGCTCTTCTACGCAACGTCCAACCGCCGGCATCTTCTAGCCCGCGAGATGGTGGAGAATGAGCGCTCGACGGCGATCAATCCCGGCGAAGCGGTTGAAGAAAAAGTCTCGCTCTCCGACCGTTTCGGCCTCTGGCTTGGCTTCCATAAATGCAGCCAGGACGAATATCTCGCCATGGTCTACGGCTATGCGGAGCATTTCGGCCTCGATCTCGATCGCGAGAAGCTGACCGCCGAAGCCCTCGAATGGGCCACCACGCGAGGCGCCCGCTCCGGCCGCACCGCCTGGCAATATATCCAGGATCTCGCTGGACGAATGGGCAAGGCGACCGACTGAGGCCGCCCTGCCGGATGGAGCTTCAACAGGCTCAACCATGCTGCGGCTTGTCGAGCAGCTTGCGTTGGATCAGCCAGATGGCGCCGCGATTCCAGGAATAATTGGCGCCGATCCGCAGATCGGTCTGCTCGACGTCGATCACTGACCCGGTCCTGGCGTCGCGCAGCCGGAAGGTGACGGCGTAATCCGTCCGCGTGATCCGCGTGACGATCCCGAGCAAAGACTGATCGGCGCCCAGCGAACGGGCGAGCTGCGCATCGCAGCCATTGCATTTGCGCAGTTCCGCGGCTTTGACCGGCGCGGCATCAAGACCGCTCACATCGATAAGACTATAGCGCCCGCAATCGATCAGCAGCTTGCGCACATCGTCCGTCGCTCTTTTTAATTGCAGGCGATCGTCATCGCTCTCGGGTATGACGCCGGCGCCGCCGCTGAAATCTTCGAGTTCGAAGTGGAACAGCGCGAGTTTGATCCGCGGCTGGGCGTCTTCCTTCTCGGATGATGCCGCCGTGATCTCGCGGAAGAGGAATATCTCCGCCCGGTTCCACGCATCTTCCGTGTCATTGCGGAATGTTACCAAACGGTCGAAGGTGACGCGGCTCGCATCGACATCGATGATCTGCATTTTGGCCCATTGGACAAGCGTGCTCATCTTATGAAAGCCGCCGAGCAGGACGAGCTTGACACCCGCCGCCTGCGCCGCCTTCTGCAAATCCGCCGGAGCCATTTTCGAAGTGCACGGGTCCTTGCCGCAGAGAAGCGGCACGATCTTGTATTTGCCGGTCGCCGCCAAATCCTTGGACAGCGCCTGCGTGAATGTCGCGACGAGATGCGCATGCGCCTGCGTGGCATCGCCGACTTCGCCCGACGTATCGACATAGTCGAATGTGGCAATGGCCAATGTGACAGGCGCCGTTTGCTCCGCCGCGACGGCGACACGGATGAAGCCCGTCAGGGCAAAGGCAGCAGCGGCGAGGATGACGCAAGCGCCATATAAAATGCGATACATGGAAAGCCCCCAATCGGTTGTCCGCGCATCATGCCGGCTGGACATCTGCCCGCTACGGCGCGGCTCCTTGCCGATGCCGGGCAAATTTCCCGATCTTGCGACGGCTGCTTTTCAGGACGAGCGATCTGCGCCTTAATGCGCCGTCTCCCATGCCAACGGATAGCGCCATGCGGAAAACCTTGCCGATCGATCTCAAGCTGCGGCTCGTTCTGCGCGTCGTCGCTCTGGCTGCCCTCTGTTTCATCGCCGCATCGGCCTATGCGCTTTACGAGAGCGACCGGGCGGCGCGCAGCAAGGCCGAGAGCATCGCGGCGCTCGTCGCACAGGATCTCGCTTTGCAGGCGGACCAGAGCCAATGGGTCAAACTCGACAATGGGGCGACGCCCGATCTGCAGGCGATAGCCATGCCGCTCGCTATACCCGGCCTCTGCGTCGCCTATCGCGTCGGCGGCCGCATCGATCAGCGCGTCTGCAGCGGCCGGTCGCCGGGCGAAGCCGATGCACCTTCTCTCTTCGCGCGGCTCTATCGCAGCATGTTCAAATCCGTCGAAGACGTCGCGCATCCGATCATCGTCCAGCATCGGGCGCAAGGCGAGGCGCTTGTCAGCCTCGATGGCGACAGTCTCGTCGCGCAAAGCTGGCGGGAGACGAGCCATCTGCTCACCGTCATGGCGGTGACGTTGTCGGCTTTGTGCATATTGATCTATGCGGCGCTTGCCCGCGCGCTGCGGCCGACGCGGACCATTCACGCCGGCCTCGAACGGCTCGCGGCAGGCGATCTGTCGGCACGGCTGCCGCCTTTCGATCTCGCCGAGCTGTCCGCCATCCGCGATGTCTTCAACACCCTCGCCGAGACGCTGCAAAACACGCTTGCCGAGCGCAATGCGCTGACGCAAAAGCTGATCGCCGTACAAGACGAGGAACGTAAGAATCTGGCACGCGAGCTGCACGACGAATTCGGCCAGTGTCTTGCCGCCATTAACGCCGTTGCAGCTGTTGCGAGCCAGACGGCGCGCGAGGAATGCCCCGCATTGCAGTCCGAATGCGACAGCATTGTGCGGACAGCCGCGCATATGATGGAGGTGCTGCGCAGCGCGCTGATTCGCCTGCGGCCACCTGATGTCGAAGAATTTGGTCTCGCGGCAAGTCTCGCAAGCTTGATCGCCGGCTGGAACAGCCGCAGCCGCGGCCGTACGCGTTTCGATATCGAAGTCACCGGCGCATTCGACACCCTGCCCGCGCCCTTCAGCGCGAGCCTCTATCGCATCGCGCAGGAAGCGATCACCAATGCCGCCAAACATGCCGAGGCGACGCGCGTCGCTTTGCATCTTTCCATGCGCGAGCGCGGATCGCGCGAAATCGCGCTAACCGTCGAAGATAACGGCAAGGCGGTCGATGTGGATTTCGCAGCGACATCCGGCATGGGCATTCTCGGTATGCGTGAGCGCATCGCGGCGCTTGGCGGCAAATTGGATTTCAAGCCGCGCCAGCCGAGCGGGCTGATCCTCGAGGCGGTGATCGCAGTTCCCGCATGAGCCAGGACGGCACCATCAACATCATGCTGGTCGACGACCACGCAATCGTCCGCGAAGGCTATCGCGCGCTTTTGCAGAAACAGCCGCGGCTCAAAGTGATCGCCGAGGCGGCTGATGGCGCCGAGGCCTATCGTCTCTATAAAGAGGTCAGTCCCGATCTTCTCATCATCGATCTGACCATGCCGGGCCTCGGCGGCATCGAGGCGCTCAAGCGCATCCGGCAATGGGACAAGAATGCGCGCATTCTCGTCTTCACCATGCATCAGAACGCCGCTTATGCGCTGCAGGCGATCCGCGCCGGCGCCAAGGGCTATGTGACGAAATCGAGCCCGCCGCAGGCGCTGCTCGATGCCGTCTTCGACATTCTGAAGGGCCGGACGGCCTTGAGCCCAGACATCGACCATGAGCTGGCTTTGAGCCGCTTGGCGGACGAGCCGAATGCAGTCGATGTGCTGAGCCCGCGCGAATTCGAAGTGCTGCGCATGCTGCTCGCCGAGAAATCATCCGACGACATCGCCGAGACCCTACACATCAGTCCCAAGACCGTGGCCAACACCCGTTATCAGATTAAAAATAAGCTGGGCGTCGCGAGCGATATAGAACTCGTTCGGCTGGCTTTGCGACAAGGACTTCTCGCCATGCCGGAGATCGATGCGCAAGATTGAGTGCGCCTCAATCCTTCTTGTTGACGGAAAACAAATCGCGCAGCTGCGCCGGCTGCGAGCGCAGATATTGATCGGGCGCCTTCACGCGCGCGCCGAAATGCGCCGCTGCATGCCAGGGCCAGCGCGGATCGTAGAGAATGCCACGCGCCAGCGCGATCAGATCGGCATCGCCCGTGCCGATGATCGATTCCGCCTGTTCGAAACCGGTGATGAGGCCGACGGCGATCACCGGGATTTTGACGGCGGCTTTCACCGCGCGCGCCAGCGGCACCTGATAGCTGGGACCGACCGGAATCTTCTGCGCCGGCGTCATGCCGCCGCTCGACACATGAATGCCGCTGCAGCCGCGCGCTTCGAGCGCCTTGGCGAAGGCGACCGTTTCCTCGATCGTCCAGCCGCCTTCGGCCCAATCGGTGCCGGAGACACGCATCGTCACCGGCTTATCGGCAGGAAAGGCGGCGCGCACAGCATCGAAGACTTCGAGCGGAAAGCGCATCCGATTTTCGAGCGAGCCGCCATATTCGTCGTCACGCTTGTTGGCGAGCGTCGACAGAAACTCATGCAGCAGATAGCCATGCGCGCCATGCAGCTGCACGCCATCGAGGCCGAGCCGCGCGGCGCGTTTGGCCGATGCGACGAAACTGTTGCGGATGCGCGCGAGCCCGTCACGGTCGATCGCCTGTGGCGGATTTTCGCCGGCCTGGAACGGCACATTGGAGGGCGCCACCGTCTGCCAGCCATGCGGATCGCTGACCGGCAATTGCGCGCCGCCCTTCCACGGCACTTCGCAAGAGGCCTTGCGGCCGGCATGGGCGAGCTGGATCGCAATCGGCATGTCCGACCAGCGCCGCACGGATTTCAGCACGTCGGCCATCGCCTTTTCGGTTTCGTCGGAATAGAGGCCGACGTCGCCATAGGTGATGCGGCCTTCCGCTTCGACCGCGGTCGCCTCGATGGTGAGCAGCGCCGCGCCGGAGAGCGCCAATTGGCCGAGATGGATCGTATGCCAATCGGTCATGCAGCCGTCTTCGGCCGAATATTGGCACATAGGTGCGATGACGATGCGGTTCGCAAGTTCAAGCGAACCCACGCGAAACGGCGTGAAGAGCTTCGCGTGGCTCATCGGCAAATCCTCTCGATGGTCATAGCAAGGGCGTCGTCGCTGCTGGTCACATGTCCAAGAGCTTCAAAATTCCATGAGCTTCAAAGTCAGGCATTTCGCCGCGCCGCCCGCCTTCATGAATTCAGAGAGCGGGACGATGACGGGTTTGAAACCCGCAGCCCGGAGCCGCGCCTGCAAATCCTCCGATGCGTCGTTCAGGATGACATGGCCGTCGAGATCGACAGCATTGCAGCAGAATTTCAGCGCATCTGCCTCGGTGACGGCGATACGCTTCTCGGCAGGCACATGCGCTTCGATCGCCACGCGCGACGCTGCATCGAAGGCTTGCGGGAAATACAAGAGATAGCCGCCTGCCAGCGGACAAAGGCAGGTGTCGAGATGATAGAAGCGCGGATCGACGAGATTGAGCGCGACCGTCTCGCGACCGAGACGCTTCTGCAAAAGCGCCGCGACATCGGCATGCGAGCGAAAGCCATGGCCGACCCAGAGCAGTTCTTGGCCGCGATCGAAAAGCGCATCGCCTGCCCCTTCGAACGGCAGGTCCTGCGGCCAATCGAGAATCTCGAAACCGTTCTCGGCAAACCAAGCGTCATCATGCGCCTCCTCGCCCTGCCGCTCCGGACTGCGAAAACGGCTGACGATCGCCTTTCTGCCAAGCACGAGGCCGGCATTGGCGGTGAAGACGAGATCCGGCAGGCCGCGCTGCGGCGGCTGCAGCGCAACCTTCGCATGCGGCACGATCGCATCATGCAGCGCTTGCCATTGGCGATGCGCCAGGCCGTCATTCGTATTGGCGAAATGGCCCTCCATCCAGGGGTTGATCACATAGGCGACCTCGAAGTGGTCGGGTGGACACATCAGGATGGTTTGCCGGGGTGCGTTCATGATATCTCGGAGCGAAGGCTTGAGAGGGCTTTAACCAGAACGTCGGGAGCCGAACGGCGCGCTTCAATGGCTGTTCCCAAAGATTTGGCTGCTGGGAGGGGAATTGCCGCAGCTAATCATCAAGATGGAACCGTAGGCTCGGCTTTTTCGGATTTGATGAAATCGACGAAGGCGCGCAGTGGCGCAGGCATCAGCGTGCGGCTCGGATAATAAAGAAATGGGCCGGAGAAGCTTTGCCACCAATCTTCGAGGACCGGCATCAGCGCGCCGCTTTCGATCTCCGGCATGATGACTTCTTCGAAGCCATAGATCAGGCCGAGACCGGCAATCGCGGCGGCGAGCTCCATCTCCAGCGCAGTGGCGATCAGCCGACCGCTCGGATTGACGCGGATCAGTTCGCCGTCGCGCTCGAATTCCCAAGTGGTCAGGACGCCGTGCATGAAACGATGCCGGATGCAGGCGTGATCGAGCACGTCACGCGGATGCGCCGGTGCGCCATGCGCCGCTAGATAGGAAGGTGCGGCAGCGGCGACGAAGCGCTGGCAGCGCGGCCCAATCGGCACGCGGATCATGTCGCGTTCGAGGCTTTCGTCATAGCGAACACCGGCATCGAAGCCGGCTGCCAGGACATCGATGAAGGAATCCTCGGCCACGACCTCGAGCGTGATGCCGGGATTAGCCAAGAGAAAGCGATTGGCGATCAGCGGCAGAATGCGCCGCGCGATGATCGTCGGCACATTGAGCCGTAGCGTGCCGCGCGGGCTGTCGCGGAAGCTGTTGATGCCGTCGAGGGCGGCGGTGATCTCGCCGAAGACGGGCGAAAGACGCGCCAGCAGCGCCTGCCCCGCCTCGGTCGGGGTGACGCTGCGCGTCGTCCGGTTGAGGAGCCGCACGCCGAGCCGGGCCTCGAGCCGCCGGAGCGCTTCGCTCAGCGAGGAGGCCGAGACGGCACGCAGAGCGGCGGCGCCACGGAAACTGCGGGCCCGCGCCACCGCCACGAAGGCATCGAGATCGGCCAGATCGGGATCAGCCATTGTTCGAAAAACCGTACAAGCTATTCATCATTGAACGGCTTATCGCACGAAGCGGATCGGCCGATAATCCCTTTGTCGAATCCTCCTCACAATGATTTTTGAATTGGAGCACTCCATGGAACATCGTCAGCTTGGCAGCACCGGCCCGCAAGTTTCCGCGCTCGGCCTCGGCTGCATGGGCATGTCCGACCTCTACGGCCCCGCCGACCGCACTGAGGGCATCGCCACAATCCACGCCGCCCTCGATCAGGGGATCAACCTCCTCGATACGGGCGATTTCTACGGCATGGGCCACAATGAGATGCTGATCGCCGAAGTGGTGCGTGGCCGTCCGCGCGACAGTTTTCTGGTCAGCGTGAAATTCGGCGGGATGCGCGATCCGCAAGGCCAGTTCATCGGCTTCGATACGCGCCCCGCTGCGGTGAGGAACTTTTTGGCCTATACGCTCAAGCGCCTGGGCCTCGATTACATCGACATCTATCGCCCGGCGCGGCTCGACCCGAATGTGCCGATCGAGGATACGGTCGGTGCGATCGCCGATCTGATCAAGGCGGGCTATGTGCGCCACATCGGCCTCTCCGAAATGAGTGCCGAGACGCTGCGCCGCGCCGCGGCCGTGCATCCGATCTGCGATCTGCAGATCGAATATTCGCTGATTTCGCGTGGTATCGAGCAGACGATCCTGCCGACCTGCCGCGATCTCGGCGTCGCCATCACCGCCTATGGCGTGCTGTCGCGCGGCTTGATCTCCGGCCATTGGCAGAAGGGCAACGAAGGCCAAGGCGATTTCCGCAGCCACAGCCCGCGCTTCCAGGCCGGCAACGTCGAGAAGAATCTCGCCCTCGTCGAAGAGCTGCGCAAAGTCGCGGAGGCGAAGGGCATGAGCGTCGCGCAGATCGCCATCGCCTGGGTGATGGCGCAGGGCAAGGACATCATCCCGCTGATCGGCGCGCGGCGCCGAGAGCGACTGACGGAATCGCTCGGCGCGCTGGATGCGAAGCTCTCGAAAGACGATCTCAAGGCCATCGAAGCAGCCATGCCGGCCGATGCCGTCGCGGGCGACCGTTACGCGGCGGCGCAGATGGCCATGCTCGACAGCGAGCGTTGATTTCGAAAAACGCTTTAAGCGCTTTCGGCAACTTGCCGCGGATGCCGTCCCGGCCGCTGCGGCAAGATGAAGATCATCGCAATCAGAAAAGCAGCGATGATGGCGGAGGCAAGCGGGCGGCTGACGTCGAGACCACCTTGGTTGAGCGGCTTGTCGAAAAAATCGCCAAGTGTCGCGCCAAGCGGCCGTGTCAGGATGAAAGCCGCCCAGAATAAAATGACACGCGAAGCATTCGTCGTGAAATAGAGCAAGGCGATCACGGCCAGGCCGACAGAGAAGATCAGCGCCGCGCCGAGATAGCCAAGCGCGGTCGTACCAGCCATCCAATCGCCGAGCGCCGTGCCGAGCGTCTGCGAGAAGGTGATCGCCGCCCAGTAGAAAGCCTCGGCACCTTTCGTATGCACGGAATCCGAGGAGATCGATCCGAGCGAGAAACGCCAGGCGAGCAACGTCGTTACAAGGCAGAGAAACAGCAGCGTCGAGCCGCCGGCATAGCCGATGCCGAGCGAGCGATCGGCAAAATCCGCCATCGTCGTGCCGGCCGTCGTCGAAGCGACGATGGTCGCCCAATAGAGCAGCGGATGAAACCGCCGCGCTGAAATCTGGGCGATGACCAGGATCACCAGAGTCGACAGAAAGAGGGCCGTGCCGGCGAGATAGCCCCAATTGAGTGTCATCGTGACACTGTCGCCGCCGGTCTCACCGAGCGTTGTCGCAGCGATCTTGATGATCCAAAATCCCAGCGTCACTGCCGGGACCTTGCTCAGAACCTCGCCGGACATATCCTCCGCCTGTCTATCCGTCATAGGTCACTCCGCCGCCGCAGGCTGAACTTCACTTTCAGTGTCGACGCATCGGAGTGCCGAACGCAACACATGCGCATCGGCGCCCGGCTTCACCGCTTCCGTGGCGAGGTGCCGACGGAAAGCGCGCGCCCCTTTAAACCCGTTGAAGAGGCCGAGAATATGGCGCGTCATGGCGCCGAGCGGCACGCCTTCTCTGAGGCGCGCTTCGATGTAGGGAATGAAGGCTTCGACGGCCGCGCTACGGCTCTCGAAAGGCGCAGCCTGTCCGAAGAAGAGCGGATCGACGGAAAGAAGCAGCGCCGGCTCCTGATAGGCCGCACGGCCGATCATGATGCCATCGACGCCTACAATCTCTGCCTGCATCTGTTCGAGAGTCACAAGCCCGCCGTTCAATGCGATCGGCAGATGAGGATATGCGCGCTTCAAGGCGCGGACCAGCGCATAGTCGAGCGGCGGGATGCTGCGATTTTCGCGGGGCGACAGGCCCTTCAGCCACGCCTTGCGCGCATGTACGATGAGCGCATCGGCGCCGGCAGCGACGACCGCCTCGGCAAAATGAAAGAGCGCATCGGGCTCTTGATCATCGACACCGATGCGGCATTTGACCGTGACAGGAACATTGACCCGCGCCTTCATTGCGGCAACGCAATCGCCGACGAGCGCCGGCTCGCGCATCAGGCACGCGCCAAAAGCGCCGCTCTGCACCCGCTCCGACGGGCAGCCGATGTTGAGATTGATCTCGTCATAGCCGTAATCGGCCGCGATCGCTGCGGCTTCGGCCAGATCCTTCGGCTCGCTGCCGCCAAGCTGCACAGCGACAGGATGTTCGGCAGAGTCGAAGCTGAGAAGGCGGTCGCGCTGGCCATGCAAAATAGCCGCGCTCGTCACCATCTCGGTGTAGAGCCGCGCACGACGCGTCAGCAGCCGATGGAAGAACCGGCAATGCCGGTCTGTCCAATCCATCATCGGCGCGATGGAAAATCTAAGCTCTTGTTCTATCATCATTTCCGTTGCACGGGCCGTATCTTTACGGCCGTCCATCAACCAGGACTGGATAAATAGGGCAAGAGACGCGGAATAAAGCCAATTTTTTCGCGCCTCAATTGCACGAACCGGAAATGTCACGATCCTTTGCAGATTGGTGTTGGCGCGGGCGGCGGCGGCGGATGCGCCTCTTTGTATCGCGTGAGGATCGCGCCGAGACTTGCCTTCGGCCAAAATTTCGGCGCGCGGATTTCTCTCAAACAAGATGCGTTCCAATATAAACCCGCGCTCGATGGCGAGCGGCCAGACGCCACCGCGCGCGCAACGGCATTGATGTCGGCTGCGTCGGGATAAATGTACAGCGTTGTGGGATCATCCCTGACCGAGGCAAGGATCCGCCCCGCGTCCGATGGCGACCAACTGGTGCAGCCGTTGCTGCGCCCGGCGGCGTAATCCACCAGATTTCCAAACGGAACATAGCCGTCCTGATTAGCGTAGGGGCTGTTCGGCGCCTTCATAAGACACACGCCCTTTAACTCGATGGCTGCATGCCCGCCGATCTCGCGCTGTCTGGCGTTCGCAGTCTCGCCTTCGCCGTCAAATTGCACAAAGGAGCGCGTCAAAGCCGCCATTTGTCCGGCCGCGCCGCGGTAATAACCTTTGAAAGACGTCTTGATCTCGCGGGTCACATAGGCGCCGCCAGCGGTCAGTTTCGAATCCATCGCATTGCTGAAGTTCTTCGCGCATCGCCTTCCGTTGGCGAAGTCTGCGATGCCTTTCAAATCGCGGCCACCGCCGTGACCTGCCGAAACCGCCCGAAATGTCTGTTCGGACTCGCAAATGACGTAAAATCGGCGCCCCAAATTGCCGCCGCCCAAATCGGCGGGACGCGTCGCGTCCATGGCGAAATAGCAGGGGTTTCGAACCACGCCTTCGGCGCGTTTTTGCCGGTAAAGCGCGCGCGCTCTCTCCAGGACCAATGGCGCGATTTGGCCTTCGCCTTCGCCAACATGGGCGCGCAACCAAGCCGGAACGTCCGATAGAGATTCCGCAGCGAAAGATCGCGACGCCGCCGATAACGCGATGACGAGGACGAAAAGGCTGAAGACATGGACGATGTTGGGAACAGCAGGTCTTAACCGCACCGGGTCAATTCTCCTGTCGAAATCGTTTCCACTGCGTGCCGGATTGCTGCGCGAAACCGATCACGCAGGCTCGTCTTTAGCGCTATCGCCGTCAACCTTAATATAGGGCCGTGTGCAAAACAGCAAAACACGAGCAGCTTACCAGGCTTACCTGGCATATGCGCTGCTCCTTCCCGTCCAAGGCGGGAATTTCGGCCGTTAGCGTGCCATTTAGGATCACTTTCCCCGCCGAGCGTTTTGAAATGAACCGCGTGGGGTTTGTGATGAGGCATGCGGCGATCCGCGAATTGTACGACTATTGGAACGGCTTGCGCGGCGACCGTCATGCGCCCGAGCGCGCCGATATCGATCTTGCCAAAATCCGCGGTCTTGTCGCCGATCTTTTCATGCTCGAAGCCGACGTCGCACATCGCTTCCCCTTCGTTCTCTCCGGCACGCGGGTCAATGCGCTCGCCTGCACCGAACAGAGGGGACATTCCTTTCTCGATCTCTGGTCGCCGCATGAGGTGCGCAATATCGCGGCCATGCTGCTGACAGTGCTCGATACATCTTGCCCGGTGCATGTCTCGGCTGTCGCACGGCTGCAGGGTTTCAATGACTATCCGATCGACATGCTGTTTTTGCCGCTCGGCCGCCGCGGCGAAGCCCGCGCCCGCGTCTTGGGCCTGACCGCACCGGCCCCGCCGCCGTCGTGGCTTGGGCTGTTACCGATCAAGAATCTCGCGCTCTGTGGGGTGCAGACGATGGATGAAACCATGCCGACCGGCCGTTTCGAAATCCGGCATGCTTTGGATGAGGCACCAAATGCACCGCAGGCGCAGCCGTTTGGCAGGCCAAGCCGCAGCGTGCGGCATCTGCGCGTTTTCGACGGCGGACGCACAACTCCGCGCTGATAAGGGGCCGATCTATTAGGTTTCGATAACGCCGCTTTAACGGATGTTAAGCCATTCTATGGCCATCGTCCGCCTCGGCGCAGAAATCATCCCCCATGGATCTGAAGGTCAAATCCATCCAGAAGCCTGTCGAACGGCGGCGGCATCAGCGGGTCGAGATCTCGCTTCTCGGCCGCTATATGCTTGAAGACCGGCAGGAATTTCCCTGCGTGACGACGGACATGTCACCCGGCGGCGTGGCTTGCATCGCCTCGGTGCGCGGCGGAATCGGCGAACGCGTGGTCATCTATCTCGACCAGATCGGCCGCGTCGAAGGCCAGATCGTCCGCCATACGGACCGTGGCTTCGCCGTCTCCTTGAACATGCCTTACGTCAAGCGCGAGAAGGTCGCCAATCAGCTCACCTGGCTTGCCAATCGCGACATTCTGGCCCTTCCCGAGGATCGCCGTTTCGAGCGTATCGTGCCGCTGCGCCGGCACGCGATCGTCCGCATCAATGGTGAGGCCGAGCACATCGTCAAATTGATTGACGTTTCAATGTCGGGCGCTGCGGTGACGACCACGCTTGTTCCGCCGATCGGCGCGACGGCCATTCTCGGACACACCAGCTGCAAAGTGGTCCGCCATTTCGACGGCGGCTTCGCCGTCGCTTTCGATCGGATGATCGACCCCGACAAATTCGACGAGAACATCAAGCTTTAGTAAGCTGAATCTCGGCAAGAGGCACAAGGCCGCGAGCGTAGCGCTGCCAGTTGCGAACGTAATGCGCGGCATTCTCGCGCAATTGCGCGGCAGTGGCTTCATCAATGGTGCGGATCACCCGCGCCGGGCTGCCGACGATCAAGGAATTGTCGGGAAATTCTTTTCCCTCGGTCACGAGCGCATGGGCGCCGACGAGACAGTTGCGACCAAGCTTGGCGCCGTTCAGCAAGATGGCGCCCATGCCGATCAGACAATTGTCGCCGATGGTCGCGCCATGCAGAACGGCGTGATGGCCGATCGAGCAATCGGCGCCGATCTCCATTGGGAAGCCGCGATCCGTATGCAGCAGACAGCCGTCCTGCACATTGGTGCGCGCTCCGAGCGCGATCAAATCATTGTCGCCGCGGATGACCGAGGTGAACCAGACGGACACGTCTTCCGCCAGCGTAACCTTGCCGATGATCTGCGCATCGGGCGCGACCCAATAACGGCCGTGCTCCGGCAGAACGGGCGCAATTCCGTCGATCGCATAAAGGGGCATCGCCTTACTCAGAAGTCTTCGAGATCGAAGTCGAGAATGGCGATCTGCAGGGTGAAGCTCTTGCCCTTCGGATCATCGGCGGAAATGACGCCGAGAAAATCGTCGCCCGTATTCAATTCGACCGAATCGGTCTTCTTGCCGCGCGGCACGATCTTCAGACTGTTGTTCTCGAACAGGCGGCGCAGATAGTCCTGCAGCACTTCGCGCCCGACCGGGATCTTCATTTCGAAAGCGAAGGAACGGTCGCCATCTTCGTCGTCGACCATGATCGAGCCGATCACGCGCTCGCCGAAATGCACATCCCCGCCTTCGGCATCGTGTTTGCCCTGCGTGACGCGGATGGCTTCATTGCCGAAGGCATTGCGCAAAAATCCCTGCAATTTGCGCAATTCGGTTTTGTCCAACAATTCGCTCTCCGGAACGGTCTGACGGGTAAAGCTCACGGGCCGCATTGCCAGAAAAGCGCCAGCCCCGCAAGCCGCCGGGGCGCATCGACGGCACATCGGCTCAGTCGAGCGGCAATTTTGCTGCGAGAATCTGGTCCATGCTGCGGGCGGGCTCGGCGCAGCCAGCTTCGCCGACGACCCGCGCCGGCACACCGGCGACCGTCTTTTTCGGTGGAACTGCCTGCAGCACAACGGAGCCTGCCGCCACGCGGGCGCAGTGGCCGACTTCAATATTGCCAAGCACCTTGGCACCGGCGCCGATCAAGACGCCATGGCGTATTTTTGGATGGCGGTCGCCTTTCTCTTTGCCGGTGCCGCCCAAAGTGACGTTCTGCAACAAGGAGACATTGTCTTCGACGACGGCGGTCGAGCCGATCACAATGCCCGTCGCGTGATCGAAGAAGAGGCCCTGCCCGAGGCGCGCCGCCGGATGAATATCGGTCTGGAACACTTCCGAAGACCGGCTCTGAAGATAGAGCGCGAAATCCGACCGGCCGCCTTGCCATAAGGCATGCGCGAGACGATGTGTCTGAATCGCCTGGAAGCCCTTGAAATAGAGCAGAGGTTCGATGAGCCGCTGGCACGCCGGATCGCGATCCATCACCGCCAGAAGGTCGGCGCGGAAGGCCGCGCCAATTTGCGGATCGCGCGCGATGACGTCGAAATAGGTCTGGCGGATCAGTTCGGCCGAGACTTCCTCATGCCCGAGGCGGGCCGAAAGCCGCTGAATGATCGCGGATTCGAGCGTCTCATGGTTGAGTACGGTCTCGAAGATCCAGCCGGTCAGTTCTGGATCGCGGCGGACGATCTCCTCCGCATCTTCCCGGACCCGCGCAAAAATCGCGTCCCTCGGGGGGACGCTATGCAGCCTTGCGCCTGATTTTGTTGTTTTGCCCAATGTCACGGACAAGCTCCAAAGCCACGTCGGGCAAACGGCGCCGACGGCTGATCGGCCGGCCTTCTAGCATGTTTTAGAAGCCGGCGCAGCCTCCGCCGCGGAGGCCCCGCCAGGCCTCCAGTGCTACGTCTCAACCGTCCTTGCGGAGGAAGCCGAGAACGCCGCGCTTATAGGTCGGATCACCGACCGCGCGGTTATGATCGCGATCGGGAATGGCCAGCATATGGGCATTCGGGATCAGCGTGCCAAGCCGGGTCGGATCGCCGGCAATATCATCCTTTGTACCGACGGCGATCAAAACCGGCATGGTGATTTCGGCCAGCTCCGCCGGCCCGAATTTATAACGCGCGCCGCGGGCGCATGCGGCAAGCGCCTTGAGATCGCTCTTTGTGGCATCGGCGAATTGCCGGAACATCTGCTGCACCGGATCGGTCAAAACATCGATCGACGGCGCTTCCATGGCTTCAGCAACGCCATGGGGAATGCTGGAGCCTTCGATGAGATTTTCGCCGGTACCGGCCAGCACGAGTTTGTGAATGATCTCGTCATGACCGCGCGCCATGAAGGCCGCGATGCGAGCGCCCATCGAATAGCCCATCACATCGGCCCGCGCGATGCGAAGATGCGTAAGCAGATTGAACGCATCCTCGGCCAATTTCGGAATGGCATAGTCGTCGGGATCGTAGAGCTTCTCGCTGCGCCCATGACCGCGGTTGTCGAGCGCGATGACGCGCCGCCCTGCTTCGGTCAGAGTCTTAAACCATTGGGTGAAGACCCAATTGATAGCGTGGGTCGATCCAAATCCGTGGATCAGAAGGACGGGATCGCCGCTCGTCTCGCCCTTCGGCGGTTCGTCGATATAGGCGAGCCGCACATGTTGAGAGATAAAATCTTCCATCGCCTTCCTGTTGCGCGCGGCACTATAGAGGGGCGTGCCGCTGTTTCAATCGGCCAAGCGGGAGAGGCCTTGCGGCAAAAGGCGCTGGACCGAAAGCCGGGGACCTAAAGCGCTGGACCGAAACAGCTGGACTTGGAGCCCCCCGCTATGCTCTAAGCCCCGCAGCGCTGGGCTTCTACCTGCGGCAGCCCGGCGGATCAATCGCATCGGATCGATCGCATCGGATCAATCACTATGGCCGAGCACACAACGCCACATTTCCACAATCAGCCGGGCGTCGCACAAGTTCGTATCGGTGCCAAGGAATTCATGTGCGTGGGGGCTTTGCCGCCCTTCGACCATCCGCATATTTTCATCGACATGGGCGACGACAAAGACGCGATTTGCCCCTATTGTTCGACGCATTATGTCTATGATGCTTCGCTCCACGGCGGCTGCGAACCGCCGGAATGCGCCTTTCAGCCGAAGGAACATGCCTGAGCGGATCACCGCTCGCGCCGCATGAGTGACGCGCCGCATGCGCTGATCGCCGGCGCCGGAATCGGCGGCCTCGCCGCGGCCTTGTCTCTTGCTCGTTCGGGTTTTCGCGTCAGCCTTTGCGAACGCGCCGCCACTTTCGAAGATATCGGCGCCGGGCTGCAGATTTCGCCAAATGCCAGTGCCGTCCTGCGCGATCTCGGCGTCTTGCCGCGCCTCACCGGTGCCCTCGCACCGCAAGCGGTGAATGTCCGGCACGGCCGCGACGGCTCGACCATCCAGCGTCTGCCGCTCGATGGTGCCGAACGGCGTTGGGGGGCGCCCTATCTTCTCGTCCATCGCGCCGATCTGCAAAAAGTGCTCGTTGCAACCGTCGCGCAACAACGCGCCATAACACTCCGGAAAGACTCGCAGCTTGTCGATTTTTCATCCGGCAACGACAAGGTCGACGTCAGTGTCCGCGAGTCAGGACATGACTTAAATGTCACGGTCGATTGTCTGATCGGTGCCGACGGCTTGCGTTCGATTATCCGCCATAAGCTCGGTGAACTGTGGCATGCACGCCACGGACATGCATGGCCGTCCCTGCCGAATACCGCGCATCACGTCGCCTGGCGCACGCTCATCAATGCCAAGGATGTTGCGCCGGCCTTTCACCGTCGCGAGAGCATGCTTTGGCTCGGTCCCAAAGCGCATGTCATTCACTACCCGCTGCGCAATGGCGCGGTGATCAATGTCGTCGCTGTTATCGAAGACGATGTCGCCATCGATTGGACATCCGATCTCTGGTCGCATGCGGGCGATTCGGCCTTTATCCGCCGCCGCTTTGCCGGCTGGCATACCGAACTTCGCGCGTTGATTGGCGCGGCAAGCGAATGGCGCACATGGCCGCTCGTCGATCTCGATCCCTTGCCACAGTGGGCGTTCGGACGAGTCGGACTCCTCGGCGATGCGGCGCATCCCATGCTGCCGTTTCTTGCGCAGGGCGCGGCGCAGGCGATCGAGGACGCCGCCATGCTCGGCGCGATGCTTTCGCCGCAAGCCCCGATCGAACCATGTCTTGCTGCTTATAGCGCCGCGCGGCGGCCGCGCGCTAATCGTGTTCAGGCCGCTTCGCGCCGGCAAGGTACGATCTATCACCTTGGTGCAGCGGCAAGTTTTGTCCGCGATCTGGCACTGCGGCGCCTCGGACCGCAGCATTTTCTCAGCCGCTATGATTGGCTTTATCGAAAGCCGCCTGACGTCGCGTGAGCGATTCCGTTTCGCAATTGCACGCTGTTGAATCGGGCGAAACGCGGCGTTGCAGCGTCGAACCTGCGCTATTTTTGCAGCCCATCCTCTGATTTTTGCGCGATTACTGCAAACTATACCGTCGCGGCGCTTTCCTCGCGTAAGAAAATGACATTACCTTGTACGCTCCGGCACAGAATCAATGTGCATCCTCAATTGGACGGCATGCGGGACGGGCGATGAGCGCACGCACCAAAATGGCTGAGCCCGAGCTCGAAAGACCTGACTTGCGCACGGCGCATGTCATCGTCGTCGCCAATGAAAAGGGCGGTTCGGGCAAATCGACGCTCTCGATTCACATTACCATCGCCTTGTTGAAGGCGGGCTTTCGCGTCGCCTCCATCGATCTCGATACGCGCCAGCGCACGCTGACGCGCTTCCTGGAAAACCGCAATTCCTGGGCCGAAACCGCGCCCTGGGAAGTGGAACTGCCCTACCACCGCGCGTTGGACCGCGGCAATTCCAAGAATCTCCACGACAATGAGACCGTCGAATTCGGCGCCTTTGCGGCCGCCGTCGCAGAGGTCGAACATGCCTATGAATTCGTGGTGATCGATACGCCGGCATCCGATTCCTATCTGATGCGGCTCGCGCATTCGCTTGCCGACACGCTCGTTTCGCCGGTGAACGACTCCTTCGTCGACGTCGACGTGTTCTCGCGCGTCCATCACGATCGCAGCCAGCGCGGTCAGATCGCCCATTATGCCGATCTCGTGCTTGAAGCGCGACGCAAACGCCGGCTGGTCGATCAAGGCATCATCGATTGGGTGCTGATCCGCAATCGCATCTCGTCGATTCAATCGAACAATGCGAAGCAGATCAGCGCTAGCCTGTCGCGGCTTGCGGCAGAATTGCAATTCCGCCCGACAGAAGGCTTCCACGACCGGGTGATCTTCCGCGAATTGTTTCCGATCGGCCTGACCGCTCTCGATCCGATCGAAGACGCGACGCGCAGCGGCACACTCTCGGCCTCGCAAAGTGCGGCGCGAACCGAGATCGAGAATCTCATAAAGACACTGCAACTGCCCGAACGCGGCCGCGGCATGGCGCATCTGCAAGCCCGCCACGAATGGTACGAACGAATCGCGCGCTATTACCGCGATCTGCGCTGAGCGAATCGTAATTTTTATAATGACGCGCGGCACCACGCCGTGCCGGTGCCCTGCCCCGATCGCCAATTGCGGATATTCGGATTCGCGCTTCGGTCCGACCGATTGGGCATGGGGCGCCGCAAGTGAGGCGCAAATTCAAAAGCGCGTCACAACCTTGAGCTGCCCCATTCGCAAGGACCCTGAAATTTTACAATGGAGCCTCCCTGCCGGTCGTTTTTTTCTTAGATTTCAGTAAGTTGCGAAATATAAAGACCGAATGGGGTACTGGGCGTCTCAAGGGCGGCACATCATCAAGCCGGTGCTGGCCATGCTGAAGTTTCGACGCGCCGGGACGAAAGACCTGACTAAGCGCTTCTTTTCTTCGTTAATGGTGAGCTTTAGAAAGCCACAATGAAAAAGACGCGGGCGCAAGCAGCACCAGCCATGATGCTGCGCGTCGAACAAGCCTTTATAGATCACGGCTATTCCGGCCTTTCGATGATCGGTCTGGCGAAAGCTTGCGATCTCACGGCGCGCACCCTCTACAATTATTTCAGCAACAAGGAAGCAGCCTTTCGCGGCGTATGCCGCTTCCGCAACGAACTGAATATCCGGCGCGGCTTCCTGGCTGGACGCGCCATTCGGGCGCAGGGCGGCAGCGCGCTCGACATTTTCGCGGAGATCATCAACATCCGCTATGGCGACACCCGCCGCATCGCCAATGCTTCGCCGCATCTGATCGAGCTGAATGCCGAGATTTTCAGGCGCTGCAATGACATTGTGACAGAGGTGGCTCTCAGCTTCGAGGCCGATCTTGCGCATGTCATTGCAGACCTGGAGGAAGCCGGGCTGCTGAAATGCCGGCCCGATGTGACGCCGGAGCGGCTCGCACGAGCGCTTGCCAATGGCGCTCGCGGCGTCAACCAGCGCCTGCCGCCCTGCCCGCCGGCGAATTTGGCTGAGAATTATCGCGAGATCTGTCAATTCGTTCTCGCGGGCGGCACCGAATGGCTTGCCCCTGCGGAAAGTTCAAATAAAGAAAAAGACGATGTGTTGACCCTGAGGTGAAGCCTCTTTGAACCGCGCCCCGACCACGCCGGAGTGGACTGCCGGCCAGCAATTTCCAGCTCAAACGGTCGCAGGTCAAACGATCACAGGTCAGACGATCGCAGCGCGGCTCGATGCGCTGCCTTTGATGTCTTTGCACATAGCCATATTGGGCCTGTGTACACTGGGGCTCTCGGCCGATATCGGCGAAGTCGCGCTCAGCAATACATTTGCGGTGCTGTTTCTTGCGCCGCCCGATCATGCCTCGCATAGCGAAGTGTCTCTGCTCCTCGGATCTGTTTTCGCCGGCGGCGCTGTCGGCGCATATGGCTTCGGCTGGTGGGCAGACCGTAAGGGCCGGCGTGCGACCTTGCAGATCGCGCTGGCGGTTCTTGTCGTGAGCTCACTTGCCGTTGCTGCAAGCCCGAATCTCGCCGTCATGGCGATCTTCCGCTTTGTCTCGGGGCTCGCGCTTGGCGCCTATCCACCCCTCACTGCCGCCTATCTCTCCGATATTCTGCCGCCGCGGTATCGCGGCGTGCTGATGATGCTGTGCGCGGCATTCGCCTTTCTCGGCGCTCCGGCGATGATCTTTCTCATCCGCTGGCTCACGCCTCTGGCGCCTTTCGCAATTGCCGGCTGGCGCTGGGCCTTGATCGCCGGTGCTGGCGTCGCGGCAGCGACCGGCTTGCTGTTCTTTCTCGTGCCGGAATCGCCGCGCTGGCTTGCTGCTCTCGGCCATTCGAAAGCCGAAGACAATTGCGCGCGTTTCGAAGCGGCAGCTCGCCAGAGCCAGTCGCATTTGAGTATACAGGAGCTGGAGTTTTCAGCATCGCCGAAGACAGCATCCGAAATCGTCCCGTCGGGCTGGGTACGACGCATTTTGCTTCTTTGCGCTCTCTACGGACTCGCGCCTTGGGCCTCGATCGGCTTTCCGCTGCTCAGCGCGACAGTTCTCGTGCATAAAGGCTTTCATACGAGCGAGTCGCTGCTTTTTGCGGCTCTCTCGATTTTCGGACCGACCGTCGGCATCGGCATTGCCGCATTCTTCATCGATCGCATCGAGCGCCGCATTGCGCTCATCTTGTGCGCGATCGGCATGGCCGCCATCGGCCTTATCTTTGCTGCCAGCACCGATCTCGCGGCACTCATCGGCTTCGGAACCGTGTTCAATCTCTCCAGCGCCATCTACAGTGCCGTTCTCGCACTTTACGGTGCGGAACTCTTTCCGACGTCTTGGCGCGCGACCGCGACAGCCGGCGCCTGGGGCATTGGGCGCATTGTCTCGGCTTTTGTTCCAATGGCGTTGCTGCCTTTGCTGACTGCAAAAGGCGCATTCGCCATGTTCGGCGTCATCGGCGCAGCGCTTTTAGCAAGCGCATTCGTGCTTCTGGCGGGACCGCGTGGCCTTGCGCGACGCCCTGTCGAATAGCGAAATCCGCGCAGACCGCGGCAAACTGCGCAACGCGTCCAATGGCGCAGCTTATTGCTTCATACATTGCTTCATTACGCGAAACGACTTAGCTTAGGCTCCTGCCCAGCGCCGAGGGGCATCAAAGACATTTCATCTCAGCGGAAGCAACCAGACATAGGTCGCGACGCCGATGCTTTACGACACGATCCTTTTGCAAACTTTCGCCGCTGTCTGCGATTCCGGTAGTTTCACCAAGGCGGCACATTCCGTCGGCCTGACCCAATCCGCTGTGAGCCTGCATATAAAGCGGCTGGAAGAACAGGTCGGCGCACAGCTCGTCATGCGCAGCGCGCGCGGCATCGTGCTGACCGAACAAGGCGAAGTGCTGCTTTCCTATGCACGGCGCATTTTAGCTTTGCACAAAGAGGCCGAGGATCGCCTCGGCGGACATGACGGGGGATTGGTCCGTATCGGCGTGGTCGATTTCTTCGATATCAACACGCTTTCATCGCTGCTGGCGCAATTCGCCGCCAGCCATCCAACGATCCGCCAGCACATCGAACTCGGCATCGGCCCCGATCTTCTGACCCTTCTCGATCAAGGCGATCTCGATATCGCCATCGTCAGCAATGAAATCGGCGAAGGCGGCGGCATCGCGCTATGGCGCGAGCGGCGCGTCTGGGTTGCGCCGCCGGCCATGCGTCTCGATCCGGAGAAACCGGTGCCGCTGGCGCTCTATCCGCCCTTTTGCCGATGGCGGAAAGTCGCTTTGGAACGACTTGACCGCGCCGGCCGGCCGTGGACGCTCGTCGCGCAGAGCGCCGGCACCGCCGGCATTATGGCGGCGCTCGATGCGGGTATCGCCATCACGATCTTCGCGGAGCACCGGCTTCCGAAAGCGTTCAAATCACTTGGCAGCGAAGAAGACCTGCCGCTTCTGCCCGACGTCGAATTCGTCTTGCGGCGAGGCCGCACGGAATCGGCAGCAGCAGACCATCTCGCCGATATGATCGTGAATTTCTTCCAGATGTCCGCAGCACTGAAGCCGAGCGATACGCATTATAAGGACCGCACGGATATGCCGCGGCCGGGCTTCGAGGCGTGATGTCCGAGAAAAGATGTGAGCTGGTGCGGGCGGCCGGAATCGAACCGGCACAGGCCTTTCGGCCCTACGGATTTTAAGTCCGTTGCGTCTACCAGTTTCGCCACGCCCGCAATTTGCACGTCACTTTGGCACGCAATCTTTCATTGAATAAAAGCTGCGCCACCGTTTGTCGATCAAGGAAATTACCTACCGCCCGTCGCGATCGGCGCCTGAAAGGCGAGGCCGAGGTCCCAGGGGAAATAGATCCACGTGTCCTGCGACACTTCGGTCATGAATGTGTCGACATGCGGCCGGCCCGCCGGCTTTGCATAGACCGTCGCCAGATGCGCTTTCGGCAAGAGCCCGCGCACGATGCGCGCGGTCGCACCGGTATCGACGAGATCATCGACGATCAGCACGCGTTCGCCGCCACCCGTGGCGATGGCCGGCGCGATCGGCTTCAACACATCGAGCGTGCCGCGCTTGTCCTCAGAGTCGTAGCTTGCAACGCAGATCGTCTCGATGATCCGCAGATCGAGCTCGCGCGCGACGATCGCTGCCGGCACGAGGCCGCCGCGCGTGATGGCGACGATCCCGGCGAAGGGCTCGGTTTCCGCAAGCCGCCAGGCGAGCGCCCGCGCGTCCTGATGAAACCTGTCCCACGACACATGAAAGGACTTTGTACCAGCTTGATCCGACATCGCGACCTAAACCTTCTCGGCCTGCAAGCGCGCCAAGAAGGCTTCGATCTTGGCCGCCGCTTGCGCGACCGCCTCCGCATCCTTGCCGCGCACGACGATCTCATTGTTAAAACGGCCATTGGCCATCGATGGATAGGAACCGATGCCGAGCGCTGGATAGGCGTCGGCAATGGCGGAGAGGTCGGCCGCATAGGCGCCTTCCGCTACATCTCCGGCGGGGATAGTGACAGAGACCGTCCGCCGGCCCGTCTCAAGCTTCGGCCCGACCGCTGTCAGCATCGCCTGCATGATCGCCGGCACACCGGCCATGACGATGACGTTGCCAATCCAGAAGCCGGGAATCTGCGACACAGAATTTTCGACAAGCGCGGCGCCCTTCGGCACGCGCGCCATGCGCCGACGCGCCGCGTTCAAATCCTCCGGCTTCATCCATTGCAGGAGCAGATTGATGATGCGCTCGTCCTCGCCGATATCGACGCCGAAGGCCGTCGCGACCGCATCGGCGGTCAGATCGTCATGCGTCGGACCGATGCCACCGGTCGTGAAGACATAGGTATAACGCGCCCGCATCGTGTTGAGCGCCGCGGCGATCTCGGCGATGCTGTCGGGTACGATCCGCACCTCGCAGAGATCGATGCCGATCTCGGTCAGATAATCGGCGCAGAAGCCGATGTTCTTGTCCTTGGTGCGGCCTGAGAGAATCTCATCGCCGATGACAAGCAGACCGGCGGTCACGGCTTTGGTGGATTCAGCTTCGGTCTCGTTCATGGCTCGTCTCGCCGTCCCGGCCACGATATTTAGCATGAACGACAGGGCATTTCGATCAAATCCGGGCGGCTTTTAGGCGCTTCCAGACAGCAAAAGAATGTCATTTCAACATGTTCTCGCCTGGCATACCGGGCTGCGGAACATGCGGCATCGTGCGCTCGTCGAGCGCCACCGTTTTGACGATCGCGAAGACGGGATCGCCTGCCGCCAGCCGCAGTTCCGCGACCGAGCGATGTGTTGCCATCGCATAGAGTTTGCCGTCCCGCGACAGCGCGATCTCGACGACTGCGAAGGGGCCCTCGACCTTGACCGATTCGACCTTGCCGGCCAGCACGCCTTGCGCGCTCGTCTGATGCGGCTGCGCCGTCAGGGTGACATCGGTGGCGCGGACGAGAATCCGTGCCTTGGTTCCTTGTGGCCCCGCCTGCCCTGCGAGCCAGATTTTGCCGGACGGATGCAACAGCTCGGTCAAATCATAGGTTGCATCACGCGGGCCGATCTCGACATGCAGCAGGCTGGTGCGTCCGAAGCGCGGATCGTCCGCCGCGCTCGCCGTCTCGCTCAACACATCTTCCGGCGCGCCGATCGCTTTGACGCGCCCGTTCTCCAAAACGACGACACAAGCGGCCAGCCGCGCCACCTCCTCGATCGCATGCGAGACATAGACGATTGGAATGTTGAATTCGTCGCGCAGCTTCTCGATGAGCGGCAGAATTTCAAGCCGGCGCTGCACATCGAGCGCGGCAAAGGGTTCGTCGAACAACAGCAATCGCGGTCCCGACAAAAGGGCACGGCCGATCGCGACGCGCTGGCGCTCGCCGCCCGAGAGCTTGTTGGGCCAGCGTTTCAGCAGATGACTGATGCCCAGGGTCTCCACAACCTGATCGAAATTAATATCGCGCGCATTGCGCGGCGCGAACCAGCGGCCGAAGCGCAGATTCTGCGTCACATCGAGATGCGGAAACAGATGCGAATCCTGGAAGACGAGGCCGATCCGGCGCCGGTGCGGCGGCACGAAGATGCGTTTCTCGACATCGGTGAGGACACGATCCTCGAGAATGACATGGCCGGCGTCCGGCCGGGACAGCCCGGCAATCAGGCTGATCGTCGTCGATTTGCCGGAACCCGAACGGCCGAAAAGCGCGGTGATGCCGTCGCTGTTCTTGAAAACAATGTCGAGATCGAATTTGCCGAACTGGCGGCGCAGAACGACATCGATCATTCCAGTCTCTTCATACGAGTCTTATCCAAGTTTATCTGAGTCTTATCCGGGTCTCGCAAATCGCTTTTCGGCGCGCCTTTGGATCAGTTCCGAGCCGATCAGCGCCGAAAGCGCGATGACAATCGAAATACAGGTCAACCGCAGCGCATTGGCATCGCCGTCCGGCACCTGGGTATAGGTATAGATCGCGGCCGAGATCGTCTGCGTCTCGCCGGGAATGTTGGAGACGAAAGTGATCGTCGCGCCGAATTCGCCGAGCGAGCGCGCGAAAGCGAGAATCGCGCCGACGATCACGCCGGGCAGCGCCAGCGGCAGGCTGACGATGAAGAAGGTTACGATCGGATTGGCCCCGAGCGTACCCGCAGCCTTTTCGAGCCGTTGATCGATCGATTCGAACGAAAGCCGCATCGCCCGCACCATCAGCGGAAATCCCATGACAGCACAGGCGAGCGCCGCACCGGTCCAGTGGAAGGCGAAGACGATGCCGAAATGCTGCGCCAAATAGGCGCCGATCGCGCCCTTGCGACCGAAGGTGAGCAAAAGAATATAGCCGGTCACGACCGGCGGGAGCACCAGCGGCAGATGGAGGATGCCGTCGATCAGCGTCTTGCCTGGGAATTCCCAGCGGCCCAGCGCATAGGCTCCGAAAATGCCAAACGGCAGGCTCGCCAAAGTCGCGACTATGGCAATCCGCAGCGTGAGCAGGATGGCGGTCCATTCCTCCGGCGAAAGTTGCAGCACTGCTGTATTCCCCAGCATATTGGATTTTCGGCGCTTGTCGGCCGTCCATTCCGATCTGTCAAGCGACGCCCGGATGGGCCGAGGCGGCGCCTCACCATCGCACCCGGCCACACCATTATGCTATGGAGCCGCGCGAGACGGGGGGAAGTTTCAATGACGGTTACCGGACGGACACCCTGGTGGGCATGGGCATGGCCTTTCCTGGCCTGGGCGATTCTCGTCGCGGCAAAAATCTTTGGTGCACCGGGTGCGGTCATTGCCGCCGCCAGCATCATTCTGATCGCGACCGTCTTCGCCGCCGTCTATCACGCCGAAGTGGTCGCCCATCGCATTGGTGAGCCCTTCGGCTCGCTCGTGCTCGCCATTGCCGTCACCATCATCGAGGTCGCGCTGATCGTCTCGATCATGATCAGCGTTCCCGGCAAGGAAGGGCTGGCGCGCGACTCGGTTTTCGCCGCGGTCATGATCGTGTGCAACGGCATCGTCGGTATCTGCCTTCTCCTCGGCGGCATGCGCCATCGCGAACAAGGTTTTCAGGTCCAGGGCGCAAGCGCCGCACTCGCCGTGCTCGCCGCGCTGACCGTCCTGTCGCTTGTCCTCCCCAATGTGACCACAAGCGCTCAAGGGCCGGAATTCAGCACGCCGCAGCTCATCTTTGCGGGTCTCGTGTCGCTCGTGCTCTACGCTGCATTCATTTTTGTGCAGACCGTTCGCCACCGTGATTATTTTCTGCCTCTCTCCAAAGACGACGGAGAAGAACATGCGGCAATTCCGTCGGTTAGAACCACGCTCGTCAGCGTTGTGCTCTTGCTTGTCGCGCTGGCAGCGATCGTCGGTCTTGCCAAAACATTGACGCCGACGGTCGAGACGCTGATCGAAAGCTGGGGTGCGCCGAAAGCCGTCGTCGGCATCATCATCGCGGCGCTCGTCATCATGCCCGAGGGCCTCACCGCGGTGCGGGCGGCGCGCGCCGACCGCCTGCAAACAAGCTTGAACCTCGCGCTTGGCTCGGCACTCGCCAGCATCGGCCTGACGATTCCCGCTGTCGCAACTGTCGCCATCATCCTCAATCAGCGTCTGGTGCTCGGCCTCAATGCCAAGGATGAAGTTCTGCTCGCCCTCACCTTACTGCTGGGCGTCATCACTTTGGGCACCGGGCGCACGACCGTGCTGCAAGGCATCATCCATCTTGTCGTCTTCATCGCCTTTCTGTTTCTCGCCATCGTGCCCTAATCGCGAGCTGTTCCTTCATCGCTACAGGTCAACACCGCGCTACTTGCCGAAAGTTGTGTGGCAGAGTCACCGGCCGCGGCGTCTCCTATGTGAAGTATGAGCTGGTGCGCACTTATGTCGGGGCCGTTGCCAACATCACGCTCAATGCAAGACGGGCGATGTACGCGTGACGCGCGTCGCAGTGGTTCACGATTGCGGTCAGATCATCAATCCGGACGGTGTCCGCAATCAGATCGACGGCAATGTCATCCAAACGACCAGCCGCACGCTGAAGGAAGAGGTGAGCTTCGACCGCTCGCATGTCACGAGCCTCGATTGGGCGAGCTATCCGATCATCACCTTCCCCGAGGTTGCCGAAGTCGTCATCGATCTCATCGATCGGCCGGAGACGGCCCCCTGGGTGTCGGCGAGATGACAAGCGCCGTGATCCCGAGCGCGATCTCAAACGCCATTTATGACGCGGCGAAAATCCGGATGCGCTCTGTGCCTTTCACAGCGGAGAAGGTCCGGGCTGCCATCGCCGGCTGATCACATTTTTGAAAGGCAGCTTCGCGTCACCGCATGGTCGCAAAGGGAGGCTTATTCTATCCGCGCTTTTTTCCGGGTGCCTGACAATCATTGAGGAACGCCATGCAAATACGTCTGACGTTCAAAAGCCTTTTCATGTCGATGCTGATTGCAGGCGCCGCTGCAATGGTCGCGCCATCAGCACAGGCGGCAGATGCCTTCTGCCCCAATCCCGCGCATGCAAAGCCGATGAAAGTACCGGACGATCTGCTGCCCGCCGTTGCGAAGGCTTTCCAGCTCGACGTCGCCACCGCTCGCGACGCCAGCTATGTGCGCTGTGTCGGGCCGAAGGTGATGGGCTGCTATGTCGGCGCCAATCTCGTCTGCGACAAGGCCGATACGCGGCGCATGCTCCCAGGCGCGACCGAATGGTGCCATCAGCATCCGGGCGACAAGATCGTTCCCATGGTCGCGACTGGCCATGCCACGATCTATGATTGGACGTGCCAAGGCAGCCGCGCCGTCGCCGGAAAAGCCGTCATGAAGATCGACAGGCAAGGCTATCTCGCCGTTAACTGGAAAGAGATCTAGTAAGCGCGAATTAGCGCAGACCGACGCGCTCGATCTCCCATTGCAGCATCACTCCGCTTGTGTCGTACACGCGGCGGCGCACCTCTTCGCCGAGATTTTCGAGATCGGCGGCTGTCGCCTTGCCGCGGTTGACGAGAAAATTGCAATGGAGCTCCGAGACCTGCGCGTCGCCGACGATGAGGCCGCGGCAACCGGCTTGATCGATCAATTCCCAGGCCTTGCGGCCCGGCGGATTCTTGAACGTCGAGCCGCCAGTCTTTGTGTTGACCGGCTGCGTGGTGCTGCGGGCTTGCGCAATCTCCGCCATCTCGGCGCGGATCTTTTCTTGGTCACCCGGCCTCGTGACGAACTTCGCCTGAGTGAAGATCACATCATTCACGCCGCTATGGCGATAGCTGAAGCCCATATCGGCCAAAGAGAAACATCGCAGAGCGCCGCTGCGGTCGATGCCTTCGCATGAGATCAAAATGTCCTTGATCTCTCCGCCGAAGGCGCCGGCATTCATCTTCAGCGCGCCACCGATCGCGCCGGGAATGCCGCGCAGAAAGGCGAAACCCGCAACCGATTCCGCTGCCGCCGCGCTCGCCAGCTTCACATCCGCAACGCCTGCGCCGACCGTCACCGAATCGCCGTCGAACGATAGCGTATTGAAGCCTGGCCCGAAGGCGATGATGACGCCTTCGATACCGCCGTCGCGTATGAGAAGATTGGAGCCGAGACCGAGCGGCAGAACTGGGATTGAGGGATCGAGCTTGCTCAGAAAGTAGCCGAGATCTTCCGCGTCTTCAGGCTGAAAGACAGCCTGCGCCGGACCTCCGGTCTTGAACCATGTCGAGGCGGCGAGCGGAACATTGCTCGAAAGCGTGCCGCGCAGCTGCGGCATGGCGCGGGCGAGATCGGCGGTGATGTCGGGGAAAGTCACACACTATCCTTCGTGAGCGATTTCGCTAATCGGGCCTGCCGAACGCGCCGACCCCTGCATGAAACAATCCGATCAGCAGCAGACCGATGACTCCCACAATGAGTGTTGCCGCATGAAAATGCTGCAGATCGATGTATTGCGCGAGCACACCCGCCAGCACGAACGGAATCCAGCCGGCGAGGAAATTAGGCACCGGCGAATTGCCGAGCATGCAAGGATATCTTTCCTTGGTGATTCCGCGCACGAAATGCGGAATGCCGTTTCCAGCGAGCACGCCGACAAGAAAGCTCAGGACGACCGACTGAAACATCTATCGCACCTTCGCCATTTATCCGCAGTCACTGGGCGGCTGCAAGCTGTCCCGGCAGCGCATAGGCCCATTGCGTGATATTGCCGGCGCCGAGAAAAATCACGTAATCGCCCGGCTTGGCGATCGATGCGATCATGGCAGGCAGGTCCGCCGGCTTGGTCATGGCAAGCGCCTGACGATGGCCACGCGCTTTCAGGGCCGCAACGAGACCATCTCGGTCGGCGCCTTCGATCGGTGTCTCGCCGGCAGCATAGACATCGGTAACGATGACCGCATCGGCATCGTTGAAGCAGCTCGCGAATTCATTGAAGAGCGAAGACAGCCGCGTATAGCGATGCGGCTGCACGACGGCGATGACCTGCGCCTTGGTCGAGGCGCGCGCGGCGCGCAGAACGGCGGCGATCTCGACCGGATGATGGGCGTAATCATCGAAGATGCGCACGCCGTTCCATTCGCCCGTCGGCGTAAAGCGGCGTTTGACGCCGCCGAAATTCGCAAAAGCGGAGCGGATCACATCGGGGGTCATGCCGAGCTGATGCGCGACGATCAGCGCCGCCGTTGCATTAAGCGCATTGTGATGGCCGGGCATCGGCAATTCAAGATTGTCGAAAAAGACTTCCTTGCCGGTCTTCCGCTCGCGCAGAACCACCGAGAAGCGCGTCCGCCCGCCCGTGAGATCAACATTGAGCAGCCGCGCATCGGCTTGCGGATTGACGCCATAGGTCAGAACACGGCGATCGGTGATCCGGCCGACGAGTTCCTGCACCGTCGGATGATCGAGGCACATTACCGCGAAACCATAGAACGGCACATTTTCGACAAAGCTGAGAAAGGCATCCTTGATCGCATCGAAGGTCTTGAAATGATCGAGATGTTCGGGATCGACATTGGTGACGATCGCGACATCGGCTGGTAGCTTCAAGAACGTGCCGTCGCTTTCGTCCGCTTCGACGACCATCCAATCGCCCGCACCGAGCCGCGCATTGGTGCCATAGGCGTTGATGATGCCGCCGTTGATAACCGTCGGATCGAATTTGCCGGCATCGAGCAGCGTTGCGACGAGCGACGTCGTCGTCGTCTTGCCATGCGTGCCGGCGATCGCCACGCACTGTTTGAGGCGCATCAGCTCGGCAAGCATTTCGGCGCGCCGCACGACGGGAAGCCGATGCTCGCGCGCCGTCACCAGTTCCGGATTGTCGCGCTTGATCGCAGTCGAAACGACGACGACCGCGGCACCACCGAGATTTTCGGCTTTATGGCCGATATGGACGAGCGCGCCTTTGCTGCGAAGGCGCAGAACATTGGCATTCTCTGACTGGTCCGAGCCCTGGACCTTGTAGCCGAGATTGATGAGCACTTCGGCGATGCCCGACATGCCGATGCCGCCGATCCCGATGAAATGAATGGGACCGAGTTCACGCGGCAGCTTCATCTTGTCCCTCCAAATGGGCGGTGCGCACCAACAAATCGGCGAGCCGCTCGGCCGCATCGGCGATGCCACTGCGCTTCGCAGCTGCGGCTCTTTGCGCGAGTCCGGCCGGATCGGCAAGCGCCGCGGTCAGTGTGGTAGCGAGCCATTGTGGCGTAAAATCCGGCTGCGCCACGATAATAGCGCCGCCCTCCGCCGCCAGATGCGCGGCATTTGCGGCCTGGTCCTGATCGATCGCATGCGGAAACGGCACCAGAATCGAGGGCCGGCCGATCACCGCGAGTTCCGCGACGGTCGAGGCGCCTGACCGCGCGATCACGAGATGCGCCGCAGCTATACGCTCCGGCAGATCGGTGAAGAAGCTTTTCACCTCGGCATCGACGCCGAGTTTGGCGTAAGCATCCCGCACGCGTGCCTCGTCTTCGCCGCGCGCCTGCTGAACAATCGCCAGCTTCTGCCGCGCTGTCTCGGGCAGAAGAGCGATCGCCGCCGGCACAATGTCCGACATGATGCGTGCGCCTTGCGAGCCGCCGGTCACGAGAAGATGGAATTTATCGGCCATGCCCGGATACGGCACTTGCGCCGCCGCCAGCACATTGGGGCGCACCGGATTACCAGTGAGCGTCGATTTCGACGCAAAAAGACTGGCCTTCGGCGACGGCAGGCCGCTTGCGATCGCGTTGACGCGCGCCGCGAGAAAGCGATTGGCCCGGCCCATCACCGCGTTCTGCTCCTGCAGCAAGGTCGGTATCCGCAGCAATGTCGCGGCGAAGACGGGTGGCACGGTCGGATAGCCGCCAAAGCCGACGAGCGCTTGCGGGCGGCGCCGGATCAGCAGAGCGAGGGCGGCCAGGGTCCCGAGTCCCAAAGTCAGGATCGCCTGCAGCCGCGCCACGGGTGAGACACCGCTGGGCGTCGCCGCGGGAATCTGATGGATGGCCTGCGCCGGAAAACGGCCGCCATAGCGCTGCGCGCGCTCATCGGTGACGAGTTCGACATCCATGCCGCGCGCGGCGAGCACGCTTGCCAAAGCCTCCGCAGGAAACAAATGGCCGCCTGTACCGCCTGCCGCGAGAAAAACGAGCGGCTTACGCTTCATGCGGTCGCGCCTCGATTTCGGTGAAGATAATTTCGGCCCGCGGCCGCTTGCGCATCACCGCGATCAGGAAACCCATGCCGAGTGCCAACGAGATGAGCGACGAGCCGCCGTAAGAGACAAAGGGCAGCGTCATGCCCTTGGCCGGGATAAGATGCAGATTGACCGACATATTGATGGCGCTCTGAATGCCGAACAGCATGGTGAGGCCAGCCGCCGCAAAGCGGCAGAACGGGTCTTCATTGCGCGAGGCGGAGATTAGGCCGCGCATGACGATGAAGGCGAAGATCGCCACAAGCAGCAGGCAACAGGCGATGCCGAATTCCTCCGCCGTGACGGCGAAGATGAAGTCGGTGTGCGCGTCGGGCAGGATGCGCTTGATTGTGCCTTCGCCCGGTCCTTTGCCGAACCAGCCGCCGGCATGAAAACTGTCGAGCGCGGTATCGATCTGAAATGTGTCCATGACGCCATGCGCCGAACTCGGATCGATGAATTTGACAATGCGCGCCCGCACATGCGGCACGAATTTATAGGCGATCATCATGCCGGTAATGCCGACGCCGCCGATGCCCGCGACCCATAGCCAGTGCAGGCCCGCCATGAAGAACAGCGCCGACCAAACGATCGACAGAAGCATCGTCTGGCCGAAGTCGGGCTGCAGGATCAGAGGGACGATGGTGAGCGGCAGCAACAGAAGGGCAAGCAGATTGCCGGGCACGTCGGCGCGCTTACCGCCTTCCGCGAAAGCCCAGGCAGTGAGGACCACAAAGGCCGGCTTCAGGAATTCGGATGGCTGAATGCCGAAGATCCAGCGCCGCGCGCCTTTGACCTCATGGCCGAACAACAGCGCAACGATGATGAGCGCCAGGGAGACGACGAAAATGATCAGCGCGGCGCGCCGGACATGCCGCGGCGACAGGAATGATGTGATGAACAGGACGACCAGCGCCGGCATCATGAAGGCCATCTGCCGGTTGACGAAATGGAAAGGCGTATAGCCGAGCCGCTCGGCGACCGGCGGGCTCGCGGCAAGCGTCAGGACGAGGCCGAGGACGATCAGCACGCCAAGCGCGCCGAGCAGCCAGCGGTCAACCGTCCACCACCAATTGGCCAGAGCCGAACGTTCGAGCCGCGAAACCATCCCTGTCCCCTCAGATCTCTCAGGCCTGCGGCTCAGCCAGCTTGGCCTTCACCAACTCGCGGAACTTGTCGCCACGCTTCTCGAAATCCGGAAACTGATCGAACGACGCGCAGGCCGGCGACAAGAGCACGATGGGCGAAGGCGTCGCCGATTGCTCGGCATCGCGAGTCGCCCGATCGAGCGCCACGTCAAGCGTGCCGCAAAATTCATAAGGAAAGGCTTCTCCGATCGTCTCGGCGAAGAGTTCAGAGGCCTCGCCGACCAAATAGCCCTTCACAATCTTGGAAAAGAGCGGCTTCAGCGGCTCGATACCGCCCACTTTCGCGCGTCCACCCAAGATCCAATAGATGTCATTGAGGCTCAAAAGCGCCTTTTCCGCCGCATCGGCGTTGGTCGCCTTCGAATCATTGATGAAGAGGACCTTGCCGCGACGGCCGAGCTCCTCGAGCCGGTGCGGCAGGCCAGGGAAGGTTTTCAGGCCCTTCTGTACGGTTTCGAGATCGAAGCCATGCGGGCCGAGTGCCGCCACGGCCGCAGCGGCATTCTGGCCGTTGTGGGCGCCGCGCAGCGACGGAATGCCGTCGAGATCGGCAATGGTCAGCGAGCGTCCTTGCACGCGACGGACGAGCTTGGTGCCGGAGAGGATGATGCCATCCTCGATCTGCGGCCGCGTGATCGATACAGACGTGCCGACTTTGCCGCGCTGACGCAGCCGCTCGGCGATCGCCATGGTGACGGAATCGTCGATCGCGATTACCGCGGCGTCGGCGCGCACCACGAGGCGCTCCTTCACCGCCGCGTAATTCTCCATCGTCCCGTGTCGGTCGAGATGATCGGGCGTCACGTTCAAGAGCACGGCGACCCAGGGATCGAGCGACGGCGCCAGATCGATCTGGAAGGACGAACATTCGATCACATGCACGATTGCTGGCGACGGCGGCGACAGCGACAGGATCGGCGTCCCGATATTGCCGCCGACCTCGACCTGATAGCCGAAAGTCTTGAAGAGATGGGCGATGAGGGCGGTCGTCGTCGATTTGCCATTGGTGCCGGTGATCGCGATGAAAGGCGATTTCGGCGCGATCTTGCGGCGTTCGCGGCAAAAAAGCTCGATATCGCCGATGATCTCAACGCCCGCCGCTTTCGCCTTCTCGACGATCCAATGCGGCTGCGGGTGAGTGAGCGGCACGCCAGGCGCCAGCACGAGCGAGTCGAAGCCGGTCAGATCGGTGGCCGAAAAATCGGTGATCGTAACGCCGAGAGCGGCCGTCTTGTCGCGCGAGACTTGCTGGTCATCCCAGGCTTCGACATGGGCGCCGCCGGCTTTCAGCGCTTCGGCGGCAGCACGCCCGGAGGCGCCGAGACCGAAGACTGCGAATTTCTTCCCGGCACAGGAGGTGAGCGGAATCATCATCACCTCAGTTTCAAGGTGGAAAGCCCGATGAGGGCGAGGACGAAGGCAATGATCCAGAAGCGCACGACCACCTGCGGTTCCGACCAGCCAAGCTGTTCGAAATGATGATGGATCGGCGCCATGCGAAAGACGCGCTTGCCGGTGAGTTTGAACGAGACGACCTGGACGATGACCGAGAGCGCTTCGAGGACGAAGAGGCCGCCGACGATCGCCAGGACGATCTCATGTTTGATGGCAACCGCGATCGTGCCAAGCAGTCCACCCAGGGCGAGCGAGCCGGTATCGCCCATGAAAATCTGCGCGGGTGGCGCATTGAACCACAGAAATCCGAGCCCCGCCCCGATCATCGCGCCGCAGACGACGGCAAGTTCGCCGGCGCCCGGCACGAAATTGATGCCGAGATAGCCGGAGAAGATCGCATTGCCGGCGAGATAGGCGATGATGCCGAAGGCGGTCGCCGCGATCATCACCGGCACGATGGCGAGGCCGTCGAGGCCATCGGTGAGATTGACCGCATTGCCGGCGGCAGTGATCACCAAAGCGCCGAAAACGATGTAGAAGATGCCAAGATCGATGACATAGCCGTTGATCGCCGGCAGCGCGAGCGCCGTCGCATGTTTGGCGCCGACGACGGTCATCGCATAGCAGGCGATGAGCGCGATCCCGGCTTCGAGCAGGAGCCGCAGCCTGCCGGAGAAGCCCTTGTGGGTCTGTTTGGTGACCTTGAGATAGTCATCATAAAAGCCGATGAGGCCGAAACCGATCATGACGAGCAGCACGATCCAGACATAGCGGCTCGCGAGATTGGCCCAGAGCAGCGTCGAGACGATCAGGCCGGCGAGGATCATCAAGCCGCCCATGGTCGGCGTACCCTTTTTCGTCAGCAGATGCGACTGCGGCCCGTCGCTGCGGATCGGCTGGCCCTTGCCCTGCTTGAGACGCAGCGCAGCGATCGTGCGCGGGCCGAAAAAGAAAACGAAAAACAGCGCCGTCGCCGTCGCACCACCTGTCCGGAAGGTGATGTAGCGAAACAGATTGAGCGGCGAGAAGAGATAGGAGAAATCCGCGAGCCAAGTGAGCATGAAGTAAAACCCTAGGAAACGCGGACGCCGGAATAGCGCGATTTCAGCGCTTTCACGATGAGACTCATCTGGCTCGCATTGGACCCTTTAACGACGATCAGATCACCCTTCTGAACGGCATCACTCACGATCGGCTCGAGATCGGCCGCATCGTCGCGCCAAGCCCCCTGCTTCTCCGGCGGCAGATTGTCGAACAAATGTTTCATCAAGGGGCCGGCGCCGAAGACCAGATCGATTTTGTTGAGCAAAATGTCGATCGCAAGGCCGGCATGCAGATCGGCACTTTGCGAGCCAAGCTCCCGCATATCGCCGAGTACAGCAATCCTGCGGCCCGAATAATCGACCGGCAGAGAGCCGATGAGCGCAAATGCCGCGCGCATCGATGCCGGATTGGCGTTGTAACTTTCGTCGATCAACGTGAAGGGGCCTTGCGCGCTCATCAGCGTAAAGCGGCGGCCGCGGCCTTCCGGCACTTCGAAATTGGCAAGCGCTTCGGCTGCGACATCGAGATCGCAGCCGCAAGCCGCAGCGGCGAGCAGGACGGCAAGCGAATTCATTGCAAGATGATGGCCCGGCGCGCCGACCCTATAATCGAGCGTACGGCCATAGATCTGTGCCCGCACATTCATATGATCTTCGGCGAGCGCGACATCGAGCAGGCGGGCATCCGCCTTGGGATCGGAGCCGAAGGTTGCGACATAACCGGCGGAAGAGGCCTGCGCGGCGGCATACAGCCGGGGAAACTGGTCATTGTCACGATTGAGGATCGCGACGCCGCCGGGAACCAAGCCGGAGAAAATTTCCGCCTTGGCGTCGGCGATCGCTTCGACATTGGCGAAGAATTCGAGATGCACCGGCGCAACGGTCGTGATGATCGCGATATGCGGGCGGGCCATGGCCGTGAGCGGCGTGATTTCGCCGGCATGATTCATGCCGATCTCGATAACGCCGAAGGCCGTTTCGCGCGGCATACGCGCAAGCGTCAGCGGCACGCCCCAATGATTGTTGTAGGAGGCAGCCGAGGCATGCACGGGCGCGAATTGCCCGAGCACAAGGCGCAGCGCCTCTTTCGTCGATGTCTTGCCGACCGAGCCCGTAACGGCAACGATGCGCGCCCGCGTCCGCGCCCGCCCGGCGCGTGCCAGACGTTCGAGTCCAAGCAGCGTATCGTGCACGACATAAAGCGAACCCAAGCCCGCGAGCGCGTCGGCATGCGCCTCGTCGATGACCGCAGCGGCGGCGCCTTTTTCAAGGGCAGTAGCGACATAGTCATGGCCGTCGCTCTTGTCGCCCTGTATGGCGAAAAACAGATCGCCTTCATTCAGGGTGCGCGTATCGATCGAAATGCCTTCGGCCGACCGCGGCAATGGCCCGCTCACCCGCGCATCGAGCGCGTTGATGAGACCGAGATTGCTCCACAACGGTTCCGGCCAGGCCTGGTTTTGCGACAATTCTGACCTCATGCCGCGAAATCCCGGAGGGCGGCGCGCACACTCTGTTGATCGGAGAAAGGAAGAACCTTGTCGCCGACGATCTGGCCGGTTTCGTGGCCTTTGCCGGCGATCAAGAGGACGTCGCCAGCATTGAGCCCCGCAATCGCCTCGCTGATCGCGGTGCCCCGGTCGCCAATCTCGCGCGCGCTGCCATGGCTCGGTGCCAGGCCGGCAAGGATTTCGCTGCGGATGGCCGCCGGATCCTCGCTACGCGGATTGTCGTCCGTGACGATCACCAGATCGGCCAGGCGTCCCGCCACTTCACCCATGATCGGGCGTTTGCCCTTATCGCGATCGCCGCCACAGCCGAAGACGGCAATCAGCCGCCCTGTCGTCAGCGGCCGTAAGGTCTTCAAGACCTTTTCGAGCGCATCGGGCTTATGCGCATAATCGACGAAAATCGCCGCGTCTTTATGACGGCCGACGAGTTCGAGGCGTCCGGGGACGCCTTCGAGCTTTTCGAGCGCCGCAAAAACGGCATCCGGTATATCACCGGTCGCCAATGCGAGACCGGCAGCGACAAGTGCGTTTTGAACCTGGAATTCGCCGGCGAGCGGCAATCGGAGCGAAATGCGGCGGCCCTCATATTCGAGGCTTAAGCCGCATGCCAGCGTCTGCGGGCGCGCATCGAGGAGCCGCAGCGCCTCGCCCTTGCGCCCGACCGTGATGATGTCGAGCCCCTGGCCGCGACAGACCGATTCGACATGCGCGGAAACCGAACTGTCCGCATCGATGACGGCTGGCTGGCCCTTCGGCAAAAGTACCTCGAAGAGGCGCATCTTCGCCGCGAGATAGGCGTTGAGGTCGGCGTGATAGTCGAGATGATCGCGCGAGAGATTGGTAAAGGCTGCAGCGGTGAGCTGCAGCCCGTCGAGCCGGTGTTGATCGAGCCCATGTGACGAGGCTTCAAGCGCAAGATGTGTGACACCGTCTTCGGCCAGGGCCGCGAGGGTCTGATGCAGTGTAACGGGATCGGGCGTCGTCAGCGCGCCATAAGTCACCGTCGACGGCGCGACAAGACCGATCGTGCCGAGCGATGCAGCGCGATGGCCGAGCGCCTGCCAGATCTGCCGCAGGAAAACGCTGACGGACGTCTTGCCGCTCGTGCCGGTGACGGCTGCAAGCGTTTCGGGCTGACGGCCAAAGAAACGCGCGGCGGCCAGCGCCAATGCGCGGCGTACATCGGGAACTTGGATGAAAACGGCGCCCGATGGAGCAGGTTCGGGAACGCGCTCGGCCACGACAGCAACAGCGCCGCGCGCGATTGCATCGGCAGCAAAATCGAAGCCATCGGCTTTGTTGCCCGGCACGGCGAAAAACACGAAACCAGCAGAAACATTGCGGCTGTCCGCGCTCAATCCGGCGATCTCGCAGCACGCGGCTGCGGGATCAAGCGCGATATCGGGGAGAAGCGCGGCAAGCTGCATCACTCGTCCCCAGGTTTCGCGACCGCCGGAGTATTGGCCTGCATATAGCCGGCTTTGGCGAGCAAGGGGAAAGGTTCGATGGGCAACGCCTGACGTGGCGGAACGCCGAGCAGAGGCGCCACGCGCTCGATGATCTTTCCGGTGATTTCGCCGGAGTTCCAAGCCGCCGTGTGATAGCCGTGCGTTTCCGGCAGGCCCTGCGGTTCGTCGAGCAATGTCATGATGAGATATCGCGGTTTATCCGCCGGCAAGAGCGCCATGAAGGTCGTGAAGACTTTGTCGTCCGAATAACGGCCATGAATGATCTTATCGGCCGTACCGGTTTTGCCACCGATAAAATAGCCATCGATATTGGCCTTGCGCGCCGAGCCGATCTCGGCATTGAGCCGCATGATATAACGCAGCTCCTCGGACGTCTCCGGCTTTACGACGCGTTCCTCGATCTTCTGCGCATCGGCTTCGCTGCGCTTCAGGAACGTCGGCTTGATCATGTAGCCGCCATTGACGAGCGCGCCAACGGCCATCAGCGCCTGAAGCGGCGCGACGTTGAGACCCTGGCCGAACGCAATCGTCATCGTATTCAACTCACCCCAATTCTTCGGCACGAGCGGATAGGCAAATTCCGGCAGTTCCGTGTGCAGCGCAGTCAGCTGCCCCATCTTGCGCAAAAAGGCCTTATGTGCGTCAACGCCGCACATCAGAGCCATTTTCGCGGTGCCGATGTTGGAGGAATGGACGAACACCTCCGGCACCGTCAAGATCCTATGCGTGGCGTGGAAATCGTGGATCGTGAAGCGACCGTAGCGCAGGGACTGCCGGGCATCGAGCTTTGAATTGAGCGTCACTTTGCCCGAGTCGAGCGCCATTGCAATCGTCAAGGCCTTGAAAGTGGAGCCCATTTCGTAGACGCCAACCGTCATACGATTGATATGGTTGGGGTCGAGCGCCTCGGCCGGCTCGTTCGGGTCGAAATCCGGCAAAGATGCCATGGCGATGACCTCGCCGGTATTGACATCGAGAATGGCGGAAGCGCCACCTTTTGCCTTGAATTTGGCCATTCCCTTGGCCAGCTCATCGCGTACGGCATAGGTTGCGCGCAGATCGAGCGAGGTGACGACCGGCTTCAGATCGTCGCGCGTCAGCCGAAATCCGGCCACATGCAGATCCGTGAAGCCCTGACCGTCGATGTATTTTTCGAGGCCGGAGATGCCGACGCCGTTGATATTCGCGTATCCCAGAACATGCGCGGCGATTGGCCCGCCCGGATAGACGCGCTTATTCTCCTGCATGAAGCCGACGCCCGGCAGGCCGAGATGATAGATCGCCTGCTGCTGCGCCGGCGTGATGGCGCGCTCGACCCAGATGAAACCTTTGTGCGAGCCGAGTTTCTCGCGCAGTTTCTTCGCATCGACATTTGGCAGAACCGACGTCAGCTGATCGACGGCATCATCCTTATCGATGATGAGCCGCGGATCGGCAAAGACGGAGGTCACTTTGATATCGGTCGCGAGAATTTCACCGTTGCGGTCGAGAATGTCGGGGCGCGCCGCAGCCACCGTGTCATTGCTGCTGCCGCCATTTGGCGGAAGCAGCGGCTGCAAGCCGAAATAGATGAGCTTGCCGCTGATGGCGCCATAGATAAGCACGAAAACAAAGGCGATGAATTTGGCGCGCCGCGTGCTCTTATCGAGCTTGGTCGAAAAGATCCGCTTCCATAAGGTCGGCTTCTGCGGCGGCGCCGGCTCCAGCACCAAGTCTTGGCCGGCACCGGAAGCGCCTTCATTCAGTGTCGGATCAAGTTCGACCTTCATCGCATCTGCTCGCTGGATTATCTCGGCTTGGTTGAAGGCGTCGTCGGCTCACTGCCTGTCGTTTGCGGCGTGTTGGTCGGCTGGCCCAAGCCAAGCGCTTCGAGCTTGTGGGCGATCTCATCGTCCTTGGCGGTTTTGTCAGGCAGACCGTCGATCGTCACGAGCTGCTTAAGACTGGGCTCCTGCATGTTGAGAAAGCGGTCGGCCAGAGCCGACACGCGCTCGGGCCGCGACAGATGCACGAAATCGGCGCGCAACAGCCCGATGGCATCCTTCTGAAGCCTGATCTCATGTTTCAGATGCACGATCTCTTCGGCATAGAAGATCGTCTGATATTTGATCGAATAGGCGTAGATCGCCGAACCGATGAGCGCTGCAATCGCCGCCACATTGAGCAAACGGATCATTGAGCCCTCTTTCGTTTCGGCGCTTTGTCGCGCTTTGGTTTTTCACGTTCCGGCAGCCGCGCGAGTTGCAATAAGGACTCTTCCGCCGCATGCGGCGGTGCGCTTGTCCGGATGCCGAAGCGCAGTTTCGCCGAGCGAGCGCGCGAATTACGCGCGATCTCCGCTTCGCTCGGGCCGATCGGCTGTTTGCCAGGAATAATGAAACTTGCCGGCGGCGGCGCGACTTCGCCCGGCAAAAGGCGCGACGGGGCGCGCCCGTGATCCGAGCGATTGGCGAAGAACTGTTTGACGATGCGGTCTTCGAGCGAATGGAAGGTCACGACCGCCAGCCGGCCTCCTTCGTCAAGAAGGCGCTCGGCGGCGGAAAGCGCCGTCACCAATTCGCCAAGCTCGTCGTTGACCGCGATGCGTAGCGCCTGAAAGCTGCGGGTCGCCGGATGAATCGCGCCAGGTTTGGCAGGCGCCACGCGTGCGATCATTTCCGCGAGTTGCAACGTCGTGGTGAAGGGCCGCTCAACGCGATCTGCAACGATTGCTTTGGCAATGCGCCGCGCCAAACGCTCTTCGCCGAAATGATAGAAGATGTCGGCGAGATAGGATTCATCCGCCGTGTTGACTAGATCGGCGGCGCTGGCGCCTTCGCCGCTCATCCGCATATCGAGCGGGCCGTCGAGGCGGAAGGAGAAACCGCGCTCGGCTTCGTCGAGCTGCATAGAGGAGACGCCGATGTCGAAGACGATGCCGTCGAAGCGCGCGATCCCTTGCGCGCTCGCAATGGCAGCGAGATCGGAAAACAGGCCCTGCACCAAGGTAAGCCGGCCTTGAGCGGCGGCAACTTGCGCATAGCCGGCCGCAATCGCCGCCGGATCGCGGTCGATCGCAAGCACACGCGTATCGGCTACATCGAGAAGCGCTTGCGTGTAGCCGCCGGCTCCGAAAGTTCCATCAAGGAATATTTCGGATGGCTTCGGTGCGAGAGCACTCAGAACTTCGTCACGAAGCACGGGAAGGTGGCGGGCCGGTCCGCCAGCGGCGAGAATTTCTCCTCCGCCGCGGCCCGCCGTCATTCCCGTGCTCCTCGTGACCGCGGGCCATCTGGCTCCGCGTAAAGGGAATTGAGCTGTTTGCGTATGTCGCGCACGCGATTTCTGGCCTCCTCGAAATGCGCCCGGAAACGGCTCGGTTCCCAAATCTGAAATTTGTCTCCCTGTCCGACGAAACTCACCTCCGACGTGATGCCGGCATAGGCTTTGACGGATTCGGTGAGGATGACGCGTCCCTCCGAATCGATCTTCAAAACCTCGCTCGCACCGAACAATGCCGTCGAGAGAAGGTCGCGCTCTTCCGAATAGGGCGCATGCCGCGCCAAGAGCTGATCGATCTCCCGCAACAACGCATGACCGCCACAATCGACGGCCTCCGCATCCAGAGACGGATGGACGAACAGTCCATCGAAGCCGTCGCGCGCCAACACCGCCCGGAAACTCGCCGGAATCGAAACCCTGCCCTTCGCATCGAGCCGATTGGTGAATTGTGAGACGAAACGGTCCAAGACGTCGTCCCTCGGCCCCCCGCGCCACGGCCTCTCTACAGGCGGCGCGATACACACTGCCCGTCCGGTCCGCTCGGGAACTGCGCCAGTTTTCCTGGCCGGCTAACGGGATGAATTGGGATATCATGGGATAATGTGGGGGTCAATTGGTCGAGCGCGGGCCTCCAATGGGCGCCGCACAGGGGAATCGGGTCTTTGTCATTTGAAATCGTTAAGGTTAACGGGCTATTTCGTTTTCTTGACTGAAGCTGTGCGGTGACGCGCAGCCACGGTTCCTTGGGGACAAATAGATTGGGCGGGCTAGGATACCGCCTGCCCTCCCGAGGATTGCCATGCCCCCAAGCGCGCTCGCCTCTGCCCTCGCCGTCCTGATCGCAGCTGGCCTCGCCGGCCCAGCCGCAGCCGAGGAGCCGGCCCCGGATCTCTGCAGTAGCGTTGCCGCCAGCTATAAAAAGCTCATGGCCGGTCCGGACGCGCCGAAGGCCTTCTATCCCGACAGCCCCCTAACGGTGCTGGCCGCGCAGGCCAGCAGCGGCATCAGCCTCGCCCCGCATATCGCCGAAGTTGGCAAGCGCCTGTCGCCGCTGCAATGGGCGGAGAAGCAGAAGCTCATCCTCAAGCCGCAGTTGACGGACGACCTCGACAAGACCGACTTCCTCGATCAGCTGCCCGGCAGCGCCTATTACGCGGCGAGCCGGATCGAAGGCACCCTGAGCTGCTACGACAGCCGCTTCTTCACGGTGGCGAATGGCATCGCGACCGAGGCCCGAGAGCCGCCCAATTGGAGCCAGGAGGACGGCGATAGCTGCGGCACCTACCGGGTTTTCGGCAAGCTCGGCGCGGCCCCCGTCGCTTTCGAGGAGAGCTATGATTACTCAGCCTTGCTCGTATCGACGCTGTCGGTGAGCCGCTGGATGGACGATCACTTCGCGCCCGCCTGCAACATCACCTTCCATTTTGGTGTCAGCTTCGACGCCGATCAGCAGTTCAACGACTGGGAAGAAAGCTGCACGGCCAAAAATTGCGGCGACTTGCGGCAGGCCGCGCTCGGTCTCGTGGAAAAACTGCAAGCCGACCCGGCCGACACCGAAACCACCCTCCTCGGCAAACTCACCGATGAGCAGCGCACCGCCTATCAGGCGATGAAGACCGATGCGAATGTGAAGCCGCCGGAGAAACCGGACGATCCGCTCTATTTCGATGAGAAGACGCCCGGCACTTTGCCGCTGCTTCTCGATGGCCAGCTCTATCTCGCCGAGATCGGCCATCAGACGATCGGCTGGCGCAGCTATTCGGATTGGGACGTGAAACTTTTCGCGCACACCGGCAAGGAGATCGAGCGCGTCGCCGAAATCGCCATCGGTATGGCGAAAAACAAGCTCGAAAGCGTCGAGACGAAATAGCACAGAGGCAATGAGAGGACCCGTCATTTGGACTGGCGGCCAAAGCGGCGTCGATCGCGCCGCGCTGGATGCGGCGATGGCTTCGGGCTGCGCCTATGCCGGCTGGTGCCCGAAAGGCGGCTGGGCCGAGGACTTCCCCGAGCCGCCTGGACTGTTGCGATTTTATCCTGCGCTCAAAGAGACGCCGACCGCTCGGCCTGAAGAGCGCAGCGAATGGAACGTGCGCGACGCCACTGCAACGCTCATCATCATGCCGGACAATGTGACGTCACCCGGCACGGAATTCACCATGGCTTGCGCGCGGCGGCTCGGTAAGCACTGTCATTTTGTTCGTTCAACGGACGACGCCGCGATCAGAACCATCCAAGCTCTTTTGGCCTCGCTCAGCGAGAGCCAATCGCTCAACATCGCCGGACCGCGCGAAAGCGAAGCGCCTGGCATTTATGCGCGCTGCCGCGCGATCCTTATCGAAGCTTTTCGATAGCCCGGCTGTGGACTAATGCATCGCCGCCGGCTTTGGCCCGCCTGTCGCCCAATCGATCAATTCGACCGTATGCACCACCGGCAAATCGGTGCCGCTGGCGATCTGCATCAAACAGCCGATATTGCCGCAGGCAACGACATCGGGCGACAGCTTCTCGATGTTCGCCACTTTGCGCTGCTTGAGCCGCCGCGCAAAGAAAGGCTGCAACAGATTATAGGTGCCGGCCGAACCGCAGCAGATATGGGCTTCCGGTACATCGCGCACGGTGAACCCCATCTGCTGCAGCAAGCGCTTCGGCAGATCGGTGATCCTCTGCCCGTGCTGCAGCGAGCAGGCGGAATGATAGGCAACGCTCAATCCTTTTGACGGCGCCTTCGGCAGGTCGAGCCCGCTCAAATATTCCGAAATATCCTTGGCAAGGCTGGAGACGCGCGCCGCCTTTTCGGCATAGGCCTTGTCGTCGCGCAGCAAGAAACCATAATCCTTGATGGTCGTGCCGCAGCCTGACGTATTAATCAGGATCGCGTCAATCCCCTCGCCTGCCATCTCGCCTGTCCACACATCGATATTGTGGCGGGCGAATTGCAGCGCCTCATCCTCGCGGCCCATATGCAGCACGATGGCGCCACAGCAGCCTGCTTCCTGTGGCACGACCACTTCGATGCCAAATCGCGTGAGGAGCCGGATTGTCGCCGCATGAATCGCCGTGTTCACCACGGGCTGCGCGCAGCCGCCGAGCAAAGCGACGCGGCCACGCAGCTGGCCGAGCGCCGGATGGACGCCGGTCTTGAGACTATCCGCGGCGCTCGGCAGTTTACGCGGCGCAAGCGACAGCATGGCGCCGAGCCGGTCGAAGAGAGACGGCGGCACGGCGCGATCCTGCTTCGGCAGAAGATCGAGAACCTTCTTCGCAACTGGCCGCACCAGCGCCGCGCCTTTGAGCGCGACGCGGAAGCGCTCGGGATAAGGCAGAAGATGGGCAAGCAGCTTGCGCAGCATGCGGTCGGCGAAAGGCCGCTTATGTGTCTTTTCGATATAGGACCGGGCATGATCGACGAGATGCATGTAATGCACGCCCGAGGGACATGTCGTCATGCAGGAGAGGCAGGATAGGCAACGGTCAATGTGTTTGACGACATCGGCCGGCGCCGGCCGGTTCATCTCCAGCATCTCTTTGATAAGATAGATGCGACCACGCGGTGAATCGAGCTCGTCGCCTTCGAGCAGATAGGTCGGACAGGTTGCCGTGCAGAAGCCGCAATGGACGCAGCTCCGCAAAATCTTTTCGGAAGCCGCCATATGGCTGTCGGCAAGCTGCTCTTCAGCGAAAGAAGTCTGCATATGTCACGCGTTCCAAAAACGGGTCAGACGCCGGCGTACATGCGGCCGGGGTTGACGATGTGATCCGGATCGAAGCTCGCCTTGATGTTCTTGCTGATCTGCATCAGCGGTGCGGCGAGCGGCTGAAAGACATCGACGCGGCGGCGGACATCTTCCGGCGCCCGGATCAAAGTCGCATGGCCGCTTTCTTGGCCCGCGGCTTGCGCCAGAGCCTCGCGGATCGAGGCCGCGCCGGCATCGCCATCGGCCGCAACGGCCAGCCAAACGAGGCCGCCGCCCCAATCGTACAAATGGCGCAGCGCCGGATGTTTTTCGCGGATCGCCGCGACGACGGCAGGGCCGCGGCTTGGCGCCACCGAGAGGCGCCAGATCGCCGCCGCACGCGGCTCGGCCAGCGGCAGGACATCGCGAACCGACTGCCAGAGCTTTTCAGCCCACTCTGCCGGCAGAACCTCCGTCGCTCCAAATCCGGCGAGCCGTTTGGCGAGCGCAGCCGCGCGATGATCGACAGATTCCCGCGCACCTTCAATCCGCAAAATCGTCAGCGCTCCGTTGGAAGCTTCGACATTCGCCGGCAGATGCGCCGCGCCGGTCATCTGAAACGGCGATGTGAGACCTACTGCCAGAGCCGCGACCGCCTTGGCGTCATCGAGACCACGCAGAACGAGAGTCGCGCTGGTCTCGGGTTTCGGCAGAAGCTTGAAAGTGACTTCAGTAAAAAGGCCGAGCGTGCCATAGGCGCCGCAGCCAAGCTTCACGAGATCGAGCCCGGTGACATTCTTCTTCACGCGTCCGCCGGATTTGATCACCTCGCCGAAGCCGTTGACGAGCCGGACACCGATCAGATGGTCGCGCGCCGCGCCAAGCTGAATGCGGCGTGGCCCGGAAATATTGCAAGCCGCGACGGCACCGATCGTCGGCTCGCCGTCGGTGCCAAAGAGCGCCCGATGATCCATCGGCTCGAAGGCGAGACTTTGCTTGTTTTTGGCCAGCGCCGCCTCGATCTCAGCGAGCGGCGTGCCCGCGCGCGCAGAGATGACGAGTTCGGCCGGCTCATAAAGCGTGATGCCGGTCAGGCCGCGCGTCGAGAGGAGCCGGTCGATGGTGACCGGACGTCCAAGGCCAATGCGTGTGCCGCCACCCTGGATGACGACGGAGCGATTGGCGGCGCGGCTTTCGCGGATCGCCTCGGCGGCTTCCACTTCATTGGACGGCGACAGGATCTCGTGCATTGATTTTCAGGCCGCCTTTGTCGCGGCGAGCGGAAACACTTTGCCGCGGTTGAGCAGCCAGCCTTCGTCGAAGGCGGCGCGGACGCGCATCTGCTGGGCGATATCTTCATCGGAGAACTGCACCGTCATCAATTCGCGCTTTTCGATGCCGACGCCATGTTCGCCGGTCAGGCAGCCGCCGACTTCAACACAGAGCTTCAGAATATCCTCGCCCGCCAGTTCAGCCTTCTCCTGCTCCACCGGATCGTTGCAGTTGAAGAGGATCAGCGGATGCAGATTGCCGTCGCCAGCATGGAACACATTGGCCACGCGCAGCCCGTAGGAAGCGATGATCTCGTCGAGCCGCTGCAGCACATAGGCGAGCTGGCTCGTCGGAATGACGCCATCCATGCAGATGTAATCGGCGATGCGGCCGGTGGCGCCGAAGGCCGATTTGCGGCCTTTCCAGATCGCTGCCGTCTCCATTGCCGACTTCGATTCCTTGATCGTCGTCACGCCATGCACCCTGGCGATCTCGATGATGCGGGCGAGCTCGGCGTCGATCTCTGCGATCGAGCCCTCAACCTCGATAATGAGCAACGCGCCCGCATCGCGCGGATAGCCCGCATGCGCGAAATCTTCGCAAATCTCGATCGCGAGCTTGTCCATGAATTCGATCGCCACCGGCACGATGCCGGCGCCGATGATGGCGGCGACACAGGCGCCCGCCTCCTCGCTCGTCGGAAAGCCGAAGAGCACCGGACGCGCGTCTTCCGCCGAACGCAGAATCCGAAGCGTCGCCTCGGTGACGATGCCAAGCTGGCCCTCCGAGCCGATCACCGCGCCCAGAAGATCAAGGCCCGCCGCATCGAGATAGCCGCCGCCGATCTCGACGACCGTGCCATCGACCAGGACCATCTTCACGCCGAGCACATTATTGGTGGTGACGCCATATTTGAGACAATGCGCACCGCCGGAATTCATGCCGATATTGCCGGCGACGGTGCAGGCAAGCTGCGAGGACGGGTCCGGCGCATAAAAGAAGCCGTCGGCCGAAACCGCATCGGTGATCGAGAGATTGGTGCAGCCGGTTTCGACGCGGATCGTCCGATTCGGATAATCGATGTCGAGAATCTGGCGCATCTTGCCGACGCCGACGACGACCGAATCTTCAAGCGGGATGGCGCCGCCCGAGAGCGAGGTGCCCGCGCCGCGCGCGACGACCTTCACGCCCTCCTGATGCAGATAGCGCATCACGGCGGAGACTTCTTCGGTCGAGCGCGGCAGCACGACGGCGAGCGGCAAGCGACGGTAGGACAAGAGCCCATCCGTCTCGAAGGCGCGGCGTTCATCCGTCGTGGTAATGAGGCATTCGAAGGGCACGAGCTTCGAAAGGCCATCGATGATTTGATCCCGCCGAGCGAGGATTGATTCATCGGGGACAGGAAACGCGATGCCGCTCATTTAATCCTAAGGGGGGCTCCGGCGCCCGGCTGATATATCAGTAAGTCATTATCCCATTTTTTGCCAGAGGGCGAAATAGGCCGAAAGAGGCGGACCAGCTTCCCCGGCCCGCGTCAAACGCATAAGTCATTGATTTTCAATGCAGCGCGATATGGGCGAGCTTATCGGGGTTACGTACGACATAGACCGCGCTGATTTTGGCATCCTCGATCTCGAATCTTTCACATGTGAACGCGCCCGGCTCGCAAACTGGCGGCAGTTCGTCTCCGTCCGGTCAAGGATCGCAGCGACTCATGAGCGCGTGCAGCGAAAAGAACCCGGTCCCCGCAAACGCTGCCGCCCAGCCGCGCGTATCGACGGCGAACCAGGTGAAGCCGCCGCCCGCGGCGATAAAGGCACAGCCGATGTCACGCACAAAATGCGGGTTGAACGGTCCCCCGTATCGATGGCGCCCGGCACGGTCGCGTAGAAGCTTTCCGGCGCCAGGAGCAGATAGAGGCCGAGGCCGATATGGACGAGCCCAGGATCAAGCTTGCAAGGATCACATTCGCATCCCTCCTTGCCCTTAAGACGAGACAGCGGGACGCCTGTGACATGCGGTGCAGATTATTTTGCGTGAGACTTATTCATCTTGGTCATGTTGGCGATTCGGCAGCGGCGCGGCCCTCTTTTTCCTGAGTTGACGCGGCCTATGCCAGGGCGATAGTTGCGCCGCAGGAGTGCCCCATGACCGCTTCGTCGAACGAAAAGCCGCGCATCGCGCTCTTCGTCACTTGTCTCGTCGATCTCTTCCGCCCGTCCGTCGGCTTTGCTGCCGTCAAATTGCTCGAAGATGCGGGCTGTGATGTCTTCGTGCCAAGCCAGACCTGCTGCGGCCAGCCGGCCTATAATTCCGGCGACCGTGCGCTGGCCAAGGAGCTGGCCAAGCAGGTGATCGACGCCTTCTCGCCTTATGATTATGTCGTCGCGCCGTCGGGCTCCTGCGCGGGCATGCTGGCCAAACACTATCCTGAGCTTTTCGCCGATGATCCCAATCTTGCGCTGCGCGCCAACGCCTTCGCCGGCAAGGTCTATGAGCTCGCGAGTTTTCTCACCGACGTGCGCGGCGTTGAGAAAGTCGCGGCGTCATTCGCGGGCCGCGTCACCTATCACGATTCCTGCTCGGGCCTGCGCGAACTCGGCATTGCATCGCAGCCGCGCAAATTGCTGCAAAGCATGCAGGGCCTCGAACTCGTCGAGTTGGAGGAATCCACGACCTGCTGCGGCTTCGGCGGAACCTTCGCGCTCAAATTCGGCGAAATCTCCGCCGCTATCGCCGAACGCAAGGTGGAGAACATCGAAGCTTCCGGTGCGCCTGTCGTCCTCGCGGGCGATCTCGGCTGTCTCATGAATATGGCCGGCAAGCTGGCACGCGACGGCAGCCCCGTCGAAGTTCGCCATTTCGCCGAAATCCTCGCCGGGATGACGGATGCGCCGGCCATCTGTGCGCCTGCCTACAAACCGAACGCGTGAGGCCGAGCGATGACCGCTTCACCGACTTCGGCGCAATTCACCCGCAATGCGCATCAAGCTTTCGAAGACACACAGCTGCAAAAGGCGCTGCACTTCGTCCGCGAAGGCTTCGTCAGCCAAAGGGCCGCAGCCGCGGCGCGGCTGCCGGAATTCGAATCTCTGCGCGACAGCGCGCGCGACATCAAGGAGCACACGCTCGCCTATCTCGACCTCTATCTCGAAGCCTATGAGAAGAAGGTGACGGCGGCAGGCGGTATCGTGCATTGGGCCTGCACGCCGGAAGAAGCGAATAAGATCGTCCTCGACATCTGCCAGAGCCACGGTGCCAAGACCGTCACCAAGGGCAAGTCGATGATCGCCGAGGAGATCGGCCTCAACGACATGCTGGCGGCGCACGGCATTGCGCCGGTCGAGACCGATCTCGGCGAATATATCATCCAGCTTCGTCACGAGATGCCGTCGCATATCATCGCGCCAGCCGTGCATCTGACGAAGGATCAGATCGAGCAGGATTTCCGCCGCAATCATGAGGGGCTGCCGCCGACGCGCGATCTCAGCGAGCCGACGGCGCTGCTCGCTGAAGCGCGCGCCATCCTGCGGGAGAAATTTCTCGCCGCCGACGTCGGCATCACCGGCGCGAATTTCCTCGTCGCCGAGACGGGCACATCGATCATCGTGACGAACGAGGGCAATGGCGATCTGACCCAGACGCTGACGCCCGTGCATATCGTTCTCGCCTCGATCGAGAAGGTCGTGCCGACGCTCGACGACGTCTCGCAGATCCTGCGCGTGCTCGCCCGCTCGGCGACAGGCCAGGATATTTCCGTCTACACGACCTTCTCAACAGGACCGCGCCGTCCCGGCGATCCGGACGGGCCGCAAGAATATCATGTCGTCATTCTCGACAACGGCCGCTCGTCTATGCTCGGCACGGAATTCGGCGAGATGCTCCGCTGCATCCGCTGCGGCGCCTGCATGAATCATTGTCCGGTCTATCAGGCCGTCGGCGGCCATGCCTATGGCTGGGTCTATCCAGGGCCGATGGGCGCAGTGCTGACGCCGAGCCTCATCGGCATCGATAAGAGCGCGCCTTTGCCGAATGCGTCGACTTTCTGCGGCGCTTGCGAAAGCGTCTGCCCGGTCCGCATTCCGCTGCCGAAGATGATGCGGCATTGGCGCGAGCGGCAGAACGAGCGCAAGCTCACCGCGCCGTCGCAGCGGGCCGGTATCGCCTTCTGGGGATTCTTCGCGAAACGGCCGAGTCTCTACCGGCTTGCGACGCGCCTTGCCATGCCGCTCCTCGCCTGGTTCGGCCGCAGCGAAGGACGATTCGAATCGCTGCCTCTCGCGCATGGCTGGACCGACAGCCGCGATTTTCCGGCGCCGCAAGGTACAACATTCCAGGCGCAATGGGCCAATCGCCGTAAGCCGGCCGTCTTCGGTCCGCCGCCGGCAAAGCCCGTTGTTGCCGAGCCCGCATCATCCGAAGAGCCGGCAAAAGACGAGGCGCAGCCATGAGCGCGCGTGACGACATCTTCGGCGACATCCGCCGTGCGCTTCATGTTAAAGGCACGGAAGCGCCGCGCCGCCGCGCCGTCCAGGACCGGCTGATGAACACGCCGCGTGGTGTTATCCCGACGCGCGGTCAGGGCGATCTCACTGAGCGTATCGCGACCTTCCGCGACGAGGCCGAGCGCGTCTCTGCGACCGTCACCGAAGTCACGGTAGCCGCGGATGTCCCGGCCGAAGTCGCGCGCTATCTGCGCGACCGCAATCTGCCGGCACGCATCCGCTTCGGCGCCGATTCCTATCTCGACGCCCTGCCCTTCGCGACGACAGGCCTTGACATCGATCGCGGCCGCGCGGCGGCGAGCGATCAGGCCTGCCTCAGCCATGCCTTCGGCGGCGTCGCCGAAACCGGTACGCTTGTGCTGACCTCAGGCCCCGACAATCCGACGACGCTGAACTTCCTACCGGACACGCATCTCGTCGTGCTCGAAGCGAAGGACATCGCCGGCGATTACGAGACGATCTGGGACAAGGTGCGGCACACTTACGGCCAAGGCCTGATGCCGCGCGCGGTGAATTTCGTGACGGGACCGTCGCGCTCGGCCGACATCGGCCATTCGCTCCTGCTCGGCGCGCATGGGCCGCGCATGCTGCATATCATCATCGTGACGGGATAGGGCTATGCTCATTCCGGCGACCTCGCTTCCATCGCTCGATGACACCGCGCACATCATTCAGACCGCACTGACGCCGGTCTTCCTGCTGGCCGGCGTCGCCAATCTGCTCGCCGTCTTCGCGACGCGGCTCGCGCGCATCGCCGACCGCGTCGACTACATCGCGGCGGAGCTCGCCAAAGCCGATCCCAAAGAGCAAAAGCGCCTGATGATCGCATACCGCTATCTGCAGCGGCGCTCGCGTCTTCTCGATGCCGCGGTCGTTCTCGGCGCAATCGGCGGAGCATCCACCTGCGGCGCAGCGCTCATTCTCTTCATCGGGGCGCTGCAAAACAAGGAGGGCACGATCTCGATGTTTGTGCTCTTCGGCCTCGCCCTGCTCTCAACGGTCGGTGCACTGCTCGCCTTCCTCATCGAAGTGCTGATCGCGAACAGTCATATGCGCGGCGAGATCGCCGCGCGTTATCACGTTCCACCCGGACATTAGCCGCGCCGACGTCGTCCACCTCCCGAAGCGATTCCGAAGAATTCTCGCGTTCGGAAAGCCGCAGCTCGACTTTCCTTTGCGGAATGTTTTGGGGGCGCCGCTAAGGAGATCAAGACCTTGATCTCAAATGCGATGAAAGAGGTGGAGGGCGCCGAATTCGTCACGGCAATTGGCGCGGCACTCGAACGGATCGTCGTAAAGGTCGCGGAAATCGACGGAATCCTCGGCCAAATCGCGCCAGCACGCGGGAACAGGCGAGCGGCCTTACCAAGGTGAACGACGCCGTCAGCCGGCCCCCAAAGATTGCCCCGGGCGCTGCAGCGTCTGCGCCGCGCCTGAGCCCGGAACTTACGCCGAGAGCGGGTCGCGCGATAGAAGCCGCGCCGGAGGGAAGGCGATCTCGACCAGCGTGCCTTCGTTCTTCTTGCTCTTGATCGTGAAGAAGGCGCGGTTGGCTTCGACCATCGCCTTCGTCAGCGGCAAGCCGAGGCCGGTGCCCGCGGTCTGCCGCGCCGTCGCAAGCTGACGGAAGGGCTCGAGCGCCGTCTTGATATCCTCCTCCGACATGCCGATGCCAGTGTCGCGGATGCGGATCACGGCGTGCCCGTCGTCGGCGATGGCGGTGGCGACGATAACCTGGCCGCCCGGCTCATTGAACTTCACCGCATTCGACAGAAGATTGAGCACGATCTGCTTCAGCGCGCGCTCGTCGGCGAGAATCTTCGGCAGGCTGGCCGACAGCGCGAGGCGCATGATGATACGCTCACGATTGGCCTGCGGCTGCATGAGGCCGACGCATTCGGTGATGATCTTGTTCGTATCGACCGCGACGAAATCGAGATCCATTCGTCCCGCCTCGATCTTGGAAAGATCGAGAAGATCGTTGACGAGACTCATCACATGCGAGCCGGAGCTATGGATGTCCTTCACATAGTCACGATAGCGGTCATTGCCGATCGGCCCGAAGCGCTGTTCCATGATGACTTCAGCGAAACCGATGATCGCATTGAGCGGCGTGCGAATTTCGTGGCTGACCTTGGCGAGAAAATCCGATTTCGCAGCACTCGCGCGTTCCGCATCTTGGCGCGCCGCATCGAGCTCTTCCTCGACCTTCTTCCAATGCGTCATGTCGCGCAGCAGCGCGCAGAATTTCTGCGGATGCTCGGCGCTCGCCACACCGACGCGGCCGAGCGTCAGGAAGATCGGGATCGTGCCGCCCTGGCGCGCCTTGCCGAGCACTTCGCGGCCATCGTTCAACAGGCTTGCGACGCCGCCCGATTGCAGCCCCTCGAAATATTGCCGCGCTTTGGCCTGGCTTTCGGACGCCAGCAGGATGGTGAAAGGCTCGTTCTGGACCACGCCCTGGTCATAACCGAAGAGCGCTTCCGCCGAACGGTTGAGCGCCAGAATGCGGCCCTGTGCATCGATGAGCGCGATTCCATCGGTCGCCGTGTCGAGAATGGCGGTGAGTTCGTCCGCTTCGGATTGCAGCGCCTGCAGCTCGGCTTCGAGCGTACTGCGCTGCTCCTTCTCATCGTCGGCACGCAATGTCAGCAGCGCTGCCGGCAGTCCGTCCCAATCGATCGTCTGCAAACGGCCGCGCACGGGCGTGACCTGTCCCGAGGCGGTGCGCAGGCCGACCGTGCCGTCGCCGCTGCGCATCTCGTCGAAGATTTTGCCGACACCGCCCGCCGCATGGAAGGCGTCCTCATCCGCATAGCCGAGGAGATCGAGCAGATAGCGGTTGGCGTAGATCGGCACGTCATTGCGGCTGATAAGAACGCCCATGCCGAGCCGGTCGAAGATCATTGCCGCATTGCGGCCGAGACTCGCAGCGATCGACGCCTCGTCGTGCAGCACATTTGCCGAAGCTTCATCGGAAAGCGCCGCCGCGATCTCACGGAAGGCCGTCTGTTCCTCATTGCTGAGCGGGCCTTTCTCGATGTCGAGAAGGCCCTTCGGCGCGGGCGGTAGCTCCTCGTGCGGCGGCTCCGCAACCGCCGGCTTTTCCGCTTCCGCCGGCTTCGTCACCGGCCGCAGATGGATGACATTGTCGGCATAAACGGGCGTGCTCGGCTCCATTATCTCGGAGGTTTCGGGCAAAGCGCGCGGCTCGGCAGCGGCCAGGCGATCGAGGCGAATGACGCCGAAGCCGCGATAACCGTCGAAACGATGATCGGCGAGATAGGCCGGCAGCGCGCCGAGGCTCACCGGCACAGCAGCAGCAGCAGCCGTGATCGGCCATAGGACTTCGATGCCGCTGAAGGTTTCGCGCTTGGCGATCGCACGGCCGAGCGGCCCATCGGGTTCGCGTTCGAGAAATTTTGCCACGTCGCCGAAGTCGCGGCCGAGAATATCCGCAGCCGCGCTTCCGACGATTTCGGCGAGCGGCGGCGTGATCTCGGTGATCCGGTCGTCGGCGTCAGTGCGCCACAGGAAGCGCACATGTTTCGTCTCGGCGATACGCCCAGACAAACGCTGCCGCACCTCATCGAACGAAAGAGCCACGGATGCCAGCCCGCTTTGGCTATGTTCGGCAGCGATGGGCGGCGGAGCGGGTCGCGGGGTTTCGCCGGAATGCGCAGGTGTTTCGGCCGGCACAGTTGTCTGGATCGAAGGCGTTTCAGCTGCGACGGGCGGCGGCACCGGGCTGCCCTGCTCCGCCGGCTGGCGCGAATGTCGCGTACCGAGCGCTGCTGCGATCAGCAGCGGGCCTTCTTTGCCGATGATCGATTTCCGGCAAAGGAAGGTGACGGTTTCGACGACTGGTCCGAAGAAGAAGCGCAGCCGCTCGAGCCGCGGCCCTGTATCGACGGCGAGATAACGCGCGAGATCGGCCAAGCGCCGCGCGCCCGGATCGCGCGAATCCACGAGGCGTGCAGAAGCCGCGTTGAGTTCCTTGACGCGGAGAAGATCGAGCATCGGCGGATTGGCGAAGATCACCCTGCCCGGATGATCGCCTTCAGCCGGGCGCAGTGCCAGCAAGGGCACAATTTCAGTCTTGGAGAGAGAGAGAGCCTGAAGGGCCGTCTCAATATCCTGCCGGCTGATGCCGGACTCGGAGGTATACGCAGTCATCGCGGCAGAGGCTCGCTTCTCGTCGCATCGAAAAGGCGTCCTCCGCCGCCACGGATAGCCTTAACGAATACCTAATGGGAGCCGGAGAGATGAGTCTAGGAGCCCTCGACTTTTCCGAACAATTTGATTGAAACATACTTAATCGAAATTAACTTTTGCGCCAAATAGAGGGCCTGCCGACGGCCGCGTTCAGTGCTCATAAGCAAATGAAACATAATGATTTTTTGTGATTTTGACCCAAGGATGCGAGGCTGGCTTGGCCGGGCGGTCTTTTTAAGAATTCGCGCGAATCATCCACAGTAAAAAAGCGCAGTCGGGAAGACAGGACGCGCCAATTCTTCAAATCCGAGCTTCTGCATTCACAGCGATATCTTGCGCAAGACGCAGCTTCTCTCCCCGGTCATTCGGCGAATGCGCAAGGATTCGGCCGTTTCCGGCGTCCGTGTCAGGCCCAGCAAGACGTAAAGTATTGCGGCCCGATGTCCGCGAATCTTCGGGTCGCCAGCCGCTCCGGCAATTTTCGTGTGGGAAAAGCGGACACGGCAATATCCGGCGGTCCGAGCGTTGAGCCGCGTCCAAGCCGGCCGCGGAACCTCCCGGATATCCGTATGATAGCGGGCAATTTCCACCGGCACTCCGAAGGCAACCGCGACGCTTCTGCGCGCGTTCAGCGCTTGCAATCGGGGGGCGACGCTCTTAGGTTCGCCCGCGCAATAGGCCGCCATAGCTCAGTTGGTTAGAGCGCTAGATTGTGGATCTAGAGGTCCCCCGTTCGAGCCGGGGTGGCGGTACCATAAAGCGCTGATATTTAAGCAAATTTTCAGCTAGATTGAGGGCCGCGGTCAAGTAAGCGGCGGCCAAATAAGCAAAAATGGCCCTTCGAATCGTCCCTACGGCGACAACGCACAACTGCCGAGCGGGACGACCGACGTATTTACCAATCCATATTGGCTGCGTTCATCCATTCGTCGCCAAGGCGTTTGAGAAAATGCTCCATCTCTTCCTCGGACGCCAAAGCCTTCGCATAGGTGCCATCCTGGGCGAGTGTCAGGATCATCGGAAGGTAGCTGTCCTGGATATATCGACGAGCAGCTTGCCGGGGGCCAGACCAGAGATGGCCGATAAACGCCCCTATCGTTTTGAGCGCCTGATCGGCGTCGAAAGATAAGCTTTCGGTCAGGGAATATTTGGCCCGGGCCCTACCGGGCTCAAAATAGACGGGCACCGCTCCCGCACTTGAGTGGAAACGCAACGCCTCGCCTTGCTTGCCGAAGGCACCATGAGCGATGAAGTTGCGTAGCCGACGTTTGAGCTCAACCAATTCACCATAATGGCGTCGCATGATCGGATCGTCGGTGATGTTGAGAGCCAGCTTAAACTTCTCGTTCCATTCAGCAACGACACTGTCTGAGAACACCGCACCGCTCGTGATACGGCCGTTCAGAATGGCCAGGTGAATGAAGATATGTTCGGTCCAGCTGAAGAAAGCGTCGATCGCCGCCATCGCAAGCCATCGTGCCTTCTGCACTAGCTCGGTAGACGGATGATAATAAAGCGTCCCCGTCTCACCAATTTTTGTGACGATTGTTTCTGCCTTGCGCCGCTCAGCCTCGTCCGCCGTTTGGTCGTAAAGAAGCTTCAGATAGGTGAAGCGCTCGAACAAATTGGCGCTATTGTTAGTGACATTGAACTGTGAAGCGGCAACAGCCTGTTCAGCTTTCCACTCGAAGTAGGGTTTTGCGGTGCGGACCGCGCGGCCGATCAGATTGGCAATGCGACGAGCTCCTGCAATATCGTCGGCTGTGTTGCCCTGCGTGAAGACACCGACGCCAAACTTCCGGTGGGCGATGAAGTAAGCATCCTCGTTTAGGTCGATCGGTATCGACCATGCGACCTTTTCCGCGCTGCCAAGATCGTTATAGCCCAGCAGTTCCTTGAGCAGAAAATAGATGAGGTGAGGCCGCGGCAGCTCATTGGCTTTGATCGCTTCAAAGCTAGTGTATTTTTTTTCGCTCTTGTCTTGCCGTCTGCCGGCTTCATCGGCGAGAGCAACCGCCTGCATTTCTCCTGCAGCGGCGCGAACTCCGCAGGAACAACTGTGCGCTGTCTAGCCTTTCGCGCCTTTTGCTCCTCGATCATTCGGAGAACTTCGGCGACGTCTTCATCAATCGGATTCGACATGGCAGCCGGCGTTCAACTCCCGAAAATCATGAGTGTCAAAAAGGCAGGTCGTCATCGATTAAGCCCAATGCACGGGCAACCGTTGGCGCGGGCTCGGGTGGCTTACGCTCCAGGTGTTTTGAAATCAGGAAATTGTGGAAGACCGCCGCCAGCTGTAGGGCCAACTCGCCATAGACGGGAGGCACCGTCACTTTCTCAGCGCCCTGGCCGTGTCCGGCCAGCTTGTTGCGAAGGAATGGAAGCTTTTCATCACCTGTTCGGCAAATCCCGTCCGAATGCTCTCGGGCAGGTCATCGAAGTAATGCTGCGCCAGCATGTGCTTGATAAGCTGGTCGGCGTTGGCGTGCTCCTCGCCCGTCAGCACCTTCATGACGCTTTCGAAGCTCTTAGTCGCGTAAAAGATGCCGTCCTTGATATCGCCCGCGGCCAGCTCTTGTCGGGCCTTGGCGTATTCCTCGGAAGCGCCCGCGAAGCGGTTCACGGCGAGAGCATCATGCGCGACAACGGAAAGTCGCTCGCCCATGAAGTCGGCGTCCAGCTTGAAGAACTCGCCATCGGCGATACGCCAGGGACACTGATGCAGATCGAAAATCTGGTTGAGCTTCGAGCGGCACTTTTCGCGCTCGCCGCTGTCCATAAATCCCATCGCCAGTTCCAGGAAGTCGAACACCTCTGGCGCGGAGCCATGGCGCATCAGATGCCTGAAGCCGTCGTAATGGTGTCCGTTCTGCACGGTCTCAGTGCCCGGGATGTCGTCCCAGCCGTGCTCGCTGAGCATTTCGAGGACGGCTTCCTCGACCACAGACGAGTTGTCGGTCCAGCTATTGTTCGGGTCGCGCTGAACGTAGAAGCTGGTGTTATATTTCTCGACGCAGGTTGTGATCTTGCGGCGCGCGTCTTCGGGCAGCGTCACCGACAACCTTTGCTCGCTCAATGCGCGATGATACCGCTGGCTGAAAATCACATTGCCCCCGTCAGCTCAGAAACTTTGATTCGGACAGGAAAATATAACCGTTCACAGCCGGGCGATGCGAGAACGGGGTCCGGGGTTGTACTACGAACAAAATGAGAACACAATGCCGCTTATGCGCGATACCCTTGCGTCATACCCCTACGTCGTAGTCCGCCTCTCCTGTTCGCTCTGCTACCGGCGCGGCAGCTACCGGCTCGCGCGGCTGGCGGACAAGTACGGCGCCAATTGCGCCATGCAGGACTTGCTCTGGATGCTGACTGGCGACTGCAAGTATGCGGGTCATCATCATCCGATGAGACTTGGATGCGGCGCCTACTTCTGCGACCTCGGAAGTGGCAAGCCGCCTGACGAGCCGACGCGGCCGGCGCTTCGGCTCGTGAATATGGTGGAGCCTCTAGTTGTGAATCTAGAGGTCCCCCGTTCGCTCACAGTTTTCGCCTCCCGCTCCAAGCAGACCAGCTCACCGAAAATTGCGGGTTCCGCCTGCGCCGACTTGGCTTAAGTTTAGAGTCTGACTGAAAATTCGCCTGTCCAAGCTGTTTCGACGCGGAAACAGCCCATTGGCTGCGCCGGAAAGACCCAAAACACGATGGAAGCCAAGGTCGAAGTCCCGTGTCGGTCCGATGCGGGCGACAATACGCTTTTCGCCATACTGGTGGCATTGAGCTTCACGCATCTGTTGAACGACACCGTTCAATCGCTGCTGCCCGCCATCTATCCGATCATCAAAACCTCCTACGGGCTCAACTTCGGCCAAATCGGTCTGATTACGCTCGCCTTTCAACTGACCGCCTCCTTCTTGCAGCCGTTCATCGGCCTCTACACGGACAAGCATCCGCGCCCTTATTCGCTGCCGATCGGCATGGGCTTCACACTCATCGGCCTTCTGCTGCTCTCGGTGGCGCATCAGTTCGGCATGCTGCTCGTTGCGGCCGCGCTCGTCGGCGTCGGCTCCTCCGTCTTCCATCCCGAAGCGTCGCGCGTCGCGCGCATGGCATCGGGTGGCCAGCATGGGCTCGCGCAGTCTCTGTTTCAGGTTGGTGGCAATCTTGGCGCGGCGGTGGGTCCGTTGCTCGCCGCTTTCATTGTCGCGCCGCATGGCCAGAAGGCGATCGCCTTCATCGCGACGGTGCCGCTTGTCGGTATCGGGGCGCTCTATTCCATCAGCTCCTGGTATGCGCGGCATCTGGCGGCAACACGCCGGCGGCCGCTGGAAGCGCTGCGTGTCGAGGGATTGAGTCGCCGCCGGATCACCGGCGCGATCCTGATCCTGATGGGACTTGTCTTCTCGAAGTTCGTCTATCTGGCGAGCCTCAGCAGCTATTACACCTTCTACCTCATCCAGAAGTTCGGCATCTCCGTGCCGCATGCCCAGGTGCTGCTTTTCGTGTTTCTCGGCGCGTCGGCGCTCGGCACCTTCCTCGGCGGGCCGGTCGGGGATCGCATCGGCCGGCATAATGTGATCCGCGGATCGATCCTCGGCGTGCTGCCGTTCACCCTGGCGCTGCCCTATGCGAATCTGCCCTGCACAGTGGTGCTGACGGTGCTGATCGGCGTCATTCTCTCATCGGCCTTCGCCGCGATCATCGTCTATGCGCAGGAACTATTGCCAGGACGTGTCGGCGCGGTCGCCGGCCTCTTCTTCGGCTGTGCCTTCGGCATGGGCGGATTGGGCGCTGCCGTGCTCGGCGTTGTCGCGGATCACACGAGCATCACCTTTATCTACCATCTGAGCGCATTCTTGCCGGCGATCGGCCTGCTCGCCTTCTTCCTACCGAAGCAACTACGCTAGCCGACGCCGCAGACACAAAGAAAAAGGCGCGATCCGAGAGGACCGCGCCTTTTTCTTGAGATCTCAGAATGAGAGCGTCAGTCGCGCGCGGAGGCGACGACGCCGCGGCTTGTGACGAGCACCCAGCCGCCATTGCGGCGCTCAATCGATTCGACCGTGCCGGCGCCGGGGACCGGATCACCGCGCGTCACTTCGAGCGAGCCTTCCGGGCCGTCGATCAACGCAATGCCGCGATAGACATCGCGCACCACCCAATTGGCCAGCAGCTTTTCAGGCTTCTTCTTCGGTTCGGCAGCCGGTGTCGCGGTCGTCGTCTGCGGCTTGACGCTGGCCGGTGTCGCCATCGCGGTTTCGGCCGGCGAAGCCGCCGTCGTATGCGGCGCCGTACCCGGATGCGTCACGCTCGCCGTAGTGACCGGCGCGCCCGCGACAGGCTTCTCGCTCCGCGCGCTGCGCTCATTCGGCGCCGGTGTCTGCGCCCGGGCTGTCGTCTCATGCTGCAAATGATCGACCTTCGATGAGAGGATCGCGATCGTCGCGCCGGTCTCGGCCCTGGTGGATTCCAGGCTGGCGCGCAGCGCTTCGACGCTCTTCCTCAGGCTGCGCACATCTTCGCTCGAGGCCGCGGGGTTCGCATGCATTGAGTCGACACGTGCCTGCAGCGCATGAACCTCTTCGGTGAGCTTCTTGGTGAGACGGCGCAGCTCGGCCGTCTGTGGATCGACCGCCACCGTATGCACGACCTTCGCAACGCCCTTATTGGCAGCCGTCGCAGAAGCTGCGGGAGCCGAAGCGCTCGCCGCGGGGACGCTCGACACCCCGCCGAAGAATCGACCGCCCGTCGCAATGCCCACGCCGAAGAGGCAGAAGCCGAGCGCGGCCGGAATGCCGTAGCGAAGCAGAGTACCCTTCGAAATACGCGATGTCCTGGCGCTGCGCGCACTCGCAAAAGACGCGGAGGCTGCGCCCGTATCGGATTTCGGCGCGGCGCTCGCCTGCGGTCCGTCGCTCTTCCGCGTCACCGGCGGAATCAGAATGAGCGACGAGCCGGGGCGCGGCTTGAGCGCCTCGGCGGAAATGTCTTTCGGCGCGTCCTTCGGCGAATCTTTGCCCGGCGCATCCATAGCCGATGAATTCATTGTGGATGGTTCTTTGACGGCTTCGCCGGCTATGCCGCCATCCCCACCGCCAGGCGAAACGGACGCCGAGGTGGCGGCCATCTCCGGCTTCGGCGCGGCCGTTTCCGGCGCGGCTTTGATCTCTTCCTTCGCAGGCTCGGCGGGGGCAGCCGCCGTCATGTCGGAGGAATGCTCAGCAGAGCCGGCGGAAGAATGACTTTCGGTGGGGGCCTTTTCGGGGGCACCCGAGTCCGTAGAACCGGCGTTTTCAGAGTTCATGACGTCAGAGCCCATAAATTGGCATCCACCAGAAGGTTAATGTGGCGTTAGCAGCTTGCACCGCTTTTTGTTAATACCTTGTTAAAAACCACGGCGATTGAGGCCTGGCCGTGGAGATGTTTGGGCGGAAACGCCTCAAAATTCCGCGAGCTCCGGCGCTTCGCGCCGGGCTGAACATGCGCCATAGTCCGAACCTATCCTGGCTATTCTGTGTCGCGCTTTTGTGAGGTTTTGAATGCAGGTCGATGGCAAGCCGTACCGAACGATATGGCCCAATGCGGACGGCAGGAGCGTATCGATCATCGATCAGACGCGGCTGCCGCATGAGTTTGTCACGGTCGTTCTGAACGACGTTAAAGACGCGGCGCATGCGATCAAACATATGCAAGTACGCGGCGCACCGCTCATCGGTGTGACCGCAGCCTATGGCTTGGCGCTCGCGCTGCGCGACGATCCTTCCGACGCCAATCTCAAAATCGCTTCGGCAACGCTGACGGCAACACGTCCGACGGCTGTGAATCTCGCTTGGGCGCTGGCCACCATGCAGGCGCATCTTCTGCCCTTGCCCGCAGCCGAGCGCGCCGAAGCCGCTTTTGCCCGCGCCAAGGAACTCGCTGATGAAGACGTCGAACTCTGCGCCGCAATCGGCGATCATGGCCTCGCTTTGATCCGCGACATCGCAAACGCGAAGTCCGGTCCGGTCAATATTCTCACCCATTGCAATGCCGGCTGGCTCGCGACCGTCGATTGGGGCACGGCGACGGCGCCGATGTACAAAGCGCATGAAGCCGGCCTACCGATCCATGTCTTTGTCGACGAGACGCGGCCACGCAATCAAGGCGCTTCGCTCACCGCCTGGGAACTCGGCCAGCATGGCATTCCACATCATGTCATCGTCGATAATGCCGGCGGCCATCTGATGCAGCATGGCAAGATCGATCTCGTCATCGTCGGCACCGACCGAACCACCGCGACGGGCGATGTCTGCAACAAGATCGGCACCTATCTGAAAGCGCTCGCCGCCAAGGATAACGAAGTGCCCTTCTTCGTCGCCGCGCCCTCGCCGTCGATCGATTTCGCCATTGCCGACGGCGTTAAAAATATTCCGATCGAAGAACGCGGCGCGGAAGAGGTCACGGTCATGCAAGGCCTGCTGCCTGACGGGCGGATCGAACGCGTGCGCATCGCACCGCTGTCGAGCCCGGCCGCCAATCCTGCCTTCGATGTGACGCCGGCGCGGCTGGTGACCGGTTTGATCACCGAACGCGGCGTGATCGCCGCCAATGAGACAGCGCTCGCCGCAGCTTTTCCCGAGCGGATCAAATAACAAGTTGAAAGCGGGATGTTTTCAGGAACGTAGTTTGCTTTAATCGGATCGCCTTCGCCGCCCTTCACGTGAGGACATCATGACGAATCTCTTTGCCTGCAAATCGATGGAAGTATTGGCGGAAGAAGCGCAAGACCTGGAGGTTCAAAGCATCGAGGGGATCGGCAGCCCGCCGTTAAAACGCACATTGGGGCCGTGGAGCCTCACCGCGCTCGGCATCGGCGGCGTCATCGGCGCCGGCATTTTCGTCCTCACCGGCCATGCCGCGGCGTCCTATTCCGGACCCGCCGTCGCCGTCTCCTATATTCTGGCCGGCATCGTCTGCACTTTCGCCGGCCTTTGCTACGCCGAAATGTCCTCGACCGTGCCGGTTTCCGGCAGCGCTTACACCTATGCTTATGCGACGATGGGCGAGTTTATCGCCTGGATCATCGGCTGGGACCTGATCCTCGAATATGCGCTCGGCGCGACCACCGTGGCGATCGGCTGGTCGGGCTATGTCACGAGCTTCCTCAAAGACATCGGCATCAACGTTCCGAGTATCTACGCCAAGCCGCCTTTCAATTTCGATCCGGCAACCAATAGCTGGCACGCAACGGGCGCCGTCCTCAACATTCCGGCCATCTTCATCGTCCTCGCCGCCTCGACGATCCTGGTGATTGGCATCCGCGAATCCGCTCGCGTCAACAACGCCATCGTTATCCTCAAGCTCTCCATCATCCTGCTCTTCATCTTTGCCGGCGTTTGGTATTTTTCGCCGCATAATTGGGTGACGGCGACGAACCCGCAGGGCGCCTTCATACCGCCGTCGGCCGGTCCCGGACAGTATGGCTGGGACGGCATCGTACGCGGCGCCGCCGTCGTCTTCTTCGCCTATGTCGGTTTCGATGCGGTCTCGACCGCCGCGCAGGAGGCCATTGAACCGCAAAAGACGATGCCGATCGGCCTCCTCGGCTCGCTCTTCATCTGCACCATTCTTTACGTCGCCGTCGGCCTCGTCATCACCGGCATGGTGCCGTTCGATCAGCTCAACGTGCCGGACCCGATCGCCTATGGCGTCAACAAAGTCGGCATGCATTTCCTCGGCCCAATCATCAAATTGGGCGCCGTCCTCGGCCTGTCCTCGGTCATCATCGTGCTGCTGCTCGGTCAGACGCGCATCTTCTATTCGATGGCGCGCGACGGGCTGCTGCCGGCCGCCGCAGGACGCGTGCATCCGCGTTTCCGCACACCCTATATTTCGACGGTGATCATCGGTCTTGTCGTGGCCGCTTTCGCGGGCCTTCTGCCGATCGGACTCGTCGGCGAATTGGTGAGCATCGGAACGCTCTTCGCCTTCATCATCGTCTGCATGGGCGTTCTGGTGCTGCGCTACCGCCGTCCCGACATCAAGCGCCCGTTCAAGGCGCCGGCCATCTTTCTTGTCGCGCCGATCGGCGCGCTGTCTTCGCTCTATCTGATGTCGAGCCTGCCGATGGACACCTGGACGCGGCTCCTCGTCTGGCTGGTGATCGGCCTCGTCATCTATTTCGCTTATAGCCGCAGCCACAGCAAACTGCCCAAGGCACAGGCCGCACCGGCCGAGTAAGGCGCAAACAAATGGCCGGAAGCAGCGCTTCCGGCCATTGTTTCATTTGCGATTTTGCGCCGATTAGCGCGGCAACAGCGTCGAACCCATCAAGAACTTGTCGACATTATGCGCCGCTTGGCGGCCTTCGCGGATTGCCCAGACGACGAGCGACTGGCCACGGCGCATGTCACCGCAAGCGAAGACTTTGTCGGCGGACGCCTTGTAATGCACCGTATCGGCTTCGACATTGCCGCGCGGATCGAGCTTCACCCCGAGACGTTCCAGCAGACCCTCATGCTGCGGCGAGACGAAGCCCATGGCGAACAGCACGAGATCGGCTTCAAGCTCAAAATCGCTGCCGACGATCTCCTGCATCTTCGCATCGACGCGGACGCAGCGCAGCTTCTTCACGACGCCGTTCTCGCCGATGAATTCCTTCGTCAGCACGGCGAAGTCGCGCTTGGCGCCTTCTTCATGGCTTGAGGAGGTACGCAGCTTCAGCGGCCAGTTCGGCCAAGTCAGCAGCTTGTTTTCCTTCTCCGGCGGCTGCGGCATGATTTCGAGCTGCGTGATCGACACCGCGCCCTGACGCGCCGAAGTGCCGATGCAGTCGGAGCCCGTATCGCCGCCGCCGATGACGATGACATGTTTGCGCGTCGCGAGGATCGGATCATTGCTGATGATCGGCTCGCGGCCGATGCGGCGGTTCTGCTGGCCAAGGAAATCCATTGCGAAATGGATGCCCGAGAGATCGCGACCCGGAATCGGCAGATCGCGTGGCTTCTCGGCGCCGCCCGCGAGGACGACCGCATCATATTCGGCGACGAGCTTCTTCGGGTCGAGATCGACGCCGACATTGACGCCGCCGTGGAACTGCACGCCTTCCGCGACCATCTGATGGACGCGGCGGTCGATCAGATGCTTCTCCATTTTGAAGTCGGGGATGCCGTAGCGCAGCAGGCCGCCGGGCTTCAGATTCTTTTCGAAGACATGCACTTCATGGCCGGCGCGGGCGAGCTGCTGCGCGCAGGCGAGCCCGGCCGGACCGGACCCGACGATGGCGACACGCTTGCCGGTCTTGCGCTCCGCCGGCTCCGGCTTCACCCAGCCATTGGCAAAGGCGCGATCGACAATGGTGCATTCGATCGTCTTGATCGTCACCGGCGCATCGGTGAGGTTTAGCGTGCAGGCAGCCTCGCAAGGCGCCGGGCAGACGCGGCCCGTGAACTCCGGAAAGTTATTCGTCGAATGCAGATTGCGCGACGCTTCTTCCCAATCGGAATGATAAACGAGATCATTCCAGTCGGGGATCTGATTGTTGACCGGGCAACCCGTGTGGCAATAGGGGATGCCGCAATTCATGCAGCGCGCAGCCTGATCCTTCGTCGCCTCTTCCGAGAGCGGGATCATGAACTCGCGATAATGGCGGATGCGGTCGGACGCCGGCTCATAACGCCGGTCGCGCCGATCGATCTCGAGGAAGCCTGTGACCTTTCCCATGCCCTGCCCGCTGGATGTAAACCCTCTCCCTGAGGGAGAGGGTGCCGCCAGAGGCGGCGGGTGAGGGGTTACAACACCCAGTAGAAATTGTAACCCCTCATCCGCCCCGCTCCGCGGGGCACCTTCTCCCAAAGGGAGAAGGTACTCGTACCAAAGATTTCGTCTTATTCGCCTGCCGCCGCGAGCAGCGTCAGCTCTTCTTCCTTCTGCGCTATCATCTCTTCCAGCGCGCGGCGATATTCGACCGGCATCACCTTGCGGAATTTGCCTTTGAACTCATCCCATTTGTCGAGGATGAGCTTGGCCCGCTCGGAACCCGTATAGGCCGCATGATTGGCGATGAGCTGGCGCAAACGCTCGGCATCAAAGCGTGTCATGTCGCGCATGACATCGACGCGGCCGTGGAAGTCGAGATCGCCGCCCTGGTGATAGGACTTCTGCATCGCCTCTTCTTCCTCGGCCACCGGTTCGAGATCGACCATGGCGAGGTTGCAGCGCTTGGCGAAGGTGCCATCCTCGTCGAGCACATAGGCGATACCGCCCGACATGCCAGCGGCGAAGTTACGGCCTGTCTTGCCGATGACGACGACAATGCCACCGGTCATATATTCGCAGCCGTGGTCGCCCACCCCTTCAACGACGGTGAGCACCCCGGAGTTGCGAACCGCAAAGCGTTCGCCCGCGACGCCGCGGATATAGGCTTCACCGGCGATCGCGCCGTAAAGCACCGTATTGCCGACGATGATCGACTCTTCAGGAACCGTGCGGCTGACCTTCGGCGGATAAATGATAAGTCGGCCGCCGGAGAGGCCCTTGCCGACATAGTCGTTGGCTTCGCCTTCGAGCTCCAGCGTCACGCCGCGCGCGGCCCAGGCGCCGAAGCTCTGGCCGGCCGTGCCCTTCAGATGCACATGGATCGTATCGTCCGGTAGGCCGGCATGGCCGTGCCGCTTGGCGATCTCGCCCGACAACATCGCGCCCGTCGTACGGTCGGTGTTGTTGATGCGCTTTTCGAGCTTCACCTTGATGCCATTCTCGATAGCGGCCTGCGCCTCGGCGATGAGTTCGCGGTCGAGAATATGCGTGACGCGATGCTCCTGCCGCGACGAGTGATACGCAGCCTCGGGCGTCTCCGCGATGGGTTTATGGAAGAGCCGCGAGAAATCGAGGCCCTTCGCCTTCCAATGCTCGACGAACTTCTGCTTGTCGAGCATCTGCATCTGCCCGACCATTTCATTGAAGCTGCGATAGCCGAGCGTTGCCATCAATTCGCGGACTTCCTCGGCGACGAAGAAGAAGAAATTGATGACATGCTCGGGCTGGCCGACGAAGCGCTTGCGCAGCACCGGGTCCTGCGTCGCGATACCGACGGGGCATGTGTTCAAATGACATTTGCGCATCATCACGCAGCCCGCCGCGATCAGCGGCGCCGTCGCAAAGCCGAATTCATCGGCACCGAGCAGCGCGCCGATGACGACGTCGCGGCCGGTGCGCAGACCGCCATCGACCTGCACAGCAATGCGCGAGCGCAGCTTATTGAGCACCAGCGTCTGATGCGTCTCGGCGAGGCCGATTTCCCACGGGCTGCCGGCATGTTTGATCGACGTCAGCGGCGATGCGCCGGTGCCGCCTTCGAAGCCGGAGATAGTCACATGGTCGGCGCGCGCCTTGGAGACGCCCGCAGCGACCGTGCCGACGCCGACCTCGGAGACGAGCTTCACCGACAC